>CALCZA010000028.1 GCA_937906475.1 uncultured bacterium | reverse complement strand
TACTTCGCGACGAAGTTGACCAACTTGTTCGGCACGACGATTTCCTTGACGACGTTCTTGCCTTCAAGCCACGAGGCCACCGCCTCGCGCGCCGCAGCAAGAGCGACGTCCTTCGGCGCATTCGTTGGCAGCGTCACGCGGGCGCGCACTTTGCCAAGCACCTGCACAGCAATCTCGACTTCATCATCGACGAGTTGCTTCTGATCAACGGTCGGCCACGCGGCGAACGTCAAGACGCCCTGGCCACCGAGTCGCTGCCACAACTCTTCACCCATATGAGGAGCGAACGGTGCCAAGATCTGCGCGAACCGCAGCAACTGACTGCGCGACAGTTTGTCCATCGCCTTGGTGCCGTCGTTGACGAAGATCATCATCGCGGCGATCGCGGTGTTAAACGCCATGCGCTCGATGTCACCGCTAACCTTGTGGATCGTGCGATGCAGCGCCTTCTCCATCGCCGGATCATCAGCACGATCTTCGGTCAACCACGCGTGCACAGTGCCCTTGCCCACCTCTTCGGGCACGGCCAGGCGCCAGGCCCGTTGCAGGAAGCGGTGCACGCCAGGAACGTCCTTCTGGTTCCACGGCTTGGCATCGGCCAACGGGCCCATGTACATCTCGTAGAGACGCAGCGTGTCGGCGCCATACTCGGAGACGATGTCGTCCGGGTTGACGACATTGCCATAACGCTTACTCATCTTGGTGACGCACTGCGTCAGCTTCTCGCCGGTATCGACGTGCACCACATCGTCGCCTTCGACCTTGGTCTTGTCGCGCACCACCACCGCGCCGCGCGCATCTTGGTAGGCGAACGCCTGGATCATTCCTTGGTTGTAAAGCTTGTGGAACGGCTCCTGGACCGAGACGTGCCCTTCGTCGTGCAGCACCTTGGTCCAAAAGCGTGAGTAGAGCAGGTGGCCGACCGCGTGCTCGGTGCCGCCAACGTAGAGGTCAACGGGCAACCAGTAGTCACTCGCGGCCTTGCTGCAGAACTCTTGATCGTTGGTCGGATCGCAGAAGCGCAGGAAGTACCAACTCGACCCAGCAGCGCCGGGCATCGTGTTGATCTCGCGCGTTGCTGGACGCCCCTGCTTGTCGGTCGTCGCCACCCAGTCCTTGGCGCGGATCAACGGCGACTCCGGCACGCCGCCAGGCTTGAAGTCCTCCATCATCGGCAATTCGACCGGCAACTGGTCATCGTCGATCAACTGCACGCCGTCTTCGGTATGCAAGACGGGGAAGGGCTCGCCCCAATAACGCTGACGAGAGAACAACCAGTCGCGGATCTTATAGGTCGTCTGCGCGTCGCCACGACCTTCGGCCACTAGCCACTCGATCAACTGACGCTTGCCATCAGCCAGCGACTGTCCAGCCAATGAGATCTTGCCGTCGTGCGTTTGGCAGTGCGCCGCGTAAGGTGCCTCGACGGTGCAGCACTTGTCGCCGCTGGCCACGGCAGCATCGGCTTCGGCATCGCCCGTATCAGGCGCGAAGATGCCCGGAATCGAGATGCCGAACTTCTGGGCGAACTCAAAGTCGCGTTCGTCGCCAGCCGGCACGGCCATGATTGCGCCAGTGCCATAGGTCACGATGACGTAGTCGGCAATCCAGATCGGAATGCGGCCCTTGGGATCATCGTTAGCGAACAGCGGGTTGTGCGCGTAGGCACCGGTCCAGACGCCGCTCTTCTCCTTGGCCAACTCGGTGCGTTCCAACTCGCTCTTGGCGGCCGCCGCCTTGACGTAGTCGGTCACCGCCGCTTGCTGCTCGGCCGTCGTGATCTGCACGACCAACGGATGATCCGGCGCCAAGACCATGAACGACGCGCCAAACAGGGTGTCCGGACGCGTCGTGAAGACACGGATCTTGGTATCACCGTGCTCGGCGACATCGAACTCGATCTCTGCGCCTTCGCTCTTGCCGATCCACTCGCGCTGCATCGTCTTCAACGACTCGGACCAGTCCAAACCTTCCATGTCCTGCAGCAGGCGCTCGGCGTAATCAGTGATCTTCAACACCCACTGACGCAACGGACGACGCTCACACGGATGGTCGCCACGCTCACTGCGGCCGTTGATGACTTCGTCATTGGCGAGCACGGTGCCCAGCCCTTCACACCACCACACCGGCGCGTTCGACTCATAGGCCAGACCGCGCTCGTGCAGACGCTTGAAGATCCACTGCGTCCACTTGAAGTAGCTCGGGTCGCAGGTGCTAATTTCGCGCTCCCAATCGTAGGAGAAGCCGAGCGTCTTCAGTTGGCGACGGAACGTGTCGACGTTGCGCGTGGTGCCTTCGGCCGGATGCGTGTTGGTCTGGATCGCGAATTGTTCGGCCGGCAGACCAAATGCATCCCAACCCATCGGATGCAACACGTTGAAGCCCTTGGCCCGCTTCCATCGCGACACGATGTCGGTCGCCGTGTAACCCTCGGGGTGGCCAACGTGGAGGCCGGACGCCGACGGATACGGGAACATGTCGAGCGCGTAGAACTTCGGTTGCTGCGGGTCGAAGCCCGGATCACCGGGATTCTTGGCGCGGAACACGTTGTTCTCACTCCAGAACGCCTGCCACTTCGGCTCGATCGTGGCGGGATTGTATGTCTGCTTCTGCTCGTCCATTGCTGCCTCTAAGAGGCGAGCAGTATGACCGCCCACCGCGTGGGCACCAGGGCCAGATTGGCTCGAACGGTCTCGTCACGGCGATTCTGCCGCGACGCGCCTCCCGAATGGCGGCCGCAGCGCGCCGTTAGAAAGCAAGCCGAGAGCTTAGCAATGGGCCCAATCCCGAGCGTGTTGCCATCGGATCGGCAACGCGCACAAGCCCACCAGTCACCACAGACCATAGACCGCGCCCGCATTGATCGAGGCTCGCATTCCTTTGCCATGGCCGCGACAATGAGATCATGCGTTTCCCAAACGACACGCCCTTTCACCTGCGTATGGCAGCGCTGCTGATTGCGTCGCTGTTCCTCGAGCACATGGCCAACACGCGGCTAGAGAACTGGTCGTCGCCGCAGATCGGCATTGTGACCTTCGTCATGGGCATGGCCTGGATCATGCTGTTCACGATGAACCATGGAGTGTCTCTGCAAGACCGCATTCGGGTGCTTGAGGACAAACTCGAACGCACCAACCACCTTGCCGAGACGCTTGCCGACGAAATCCGTCAGCGTCGCGCCTTGCCGCCGATGTAGGAGTCCTATGGAACTGCTGCGATCGATCGCGATGGCCGCGCCAGCAACGCCTCCTACCGAACAGAAGTTGCTGTTGCCGCCAGGTTGGCAATGGGCCTTGTACTAACTCGCTCAGGCCAGCAGCACGCTAGCGAAACGATCCGATGCAGCGGCGTCATGGATCACGAACAGTTCCGGTTCGATGACCTCGATCTCCATCAACAGTGGCGCCGCCTCGGTCAACACCATGTCGACGCGCGCGAACACGGCTGGCTCGGGAAGCAGGTCAAGCATTGAGCGCGCGGTTGCCACCTGAACCGGCGTCAGCGCCGCGGACTCGGTTCGGCCGCCGTGTTCTGCTTGCACCAGGATCGAATCGGTCGCAGGCCGCTTGACGACGGCGTGGGAAAACTCGCCACCGAAAAACGTGCACGAGGTTTCGCCGAGCGTGCGGATCTCAGGGATCAGCGGTTGCACGAGGCCTTCGCACTGCAGCGCCGCGGCAGCACGCTCGATGCTCGCGGCGTCGTCACGCCGCATGATAGTCAAACCGCTTGCGCCGGCGCCAATCACCGGTTTCACGACGGCTTCTGACAGCGCCATCTCATCCATCGCGGCCATCAAGGCGGTTGCGTTGGGTTGCGACAACTTAGTTGGTGGCAGCGGCGCACCGCGCTCAGCGAGGTCAAGTAGGTACTTCTTATTGCTGTTCCACAGCATCAACGAAGGGGCGTTGCAGACGACTCCGGACACCGCCTTGAGGCGTTGCAGCCAGGCCTCGAACGCTGTCGCTTCGTCGAAGTAGTCCCACGTAGAACGCACGACCACCAGGTCGGCGCGTTCGAACGGCGCGAACGATTCGTTCCACGCAGCCGGACTAACCGTGCAACCGCGCGCTTCCAGCGCTGCAGCAATCGACACGTCGTCCGGCTGAAAACCCGGCATCGAACGGCACGTCGCGAACACGACGCTCTTCATCACTTGACTCCGCGATAGCGCAGCACAAACGCCGGCGGCACGTTGCGAACGATCGGGCCAATGCGCTCAAAATGCTCGAAGCGCTCGGACATACGCGCACGGAAACGCCGCGCCGACTTCATGCCATAGGCGTGGGCATACTGGAACGTGCGGAAGTCGCACTGCGAATCCTCGAGTGCCCAAACGAGGCCGTCCACCACCGAGTCCTGCACCGGGATCGGCAAACTCGCGAACGGCAACCCAGAGATGATGCGAGCCGGTCGCGGCAGGCCGCGGCCCGCGAGGATCTGTTTGACGTCGCTGGCGGATCCGAGATGGAAATCCATGCCGGAAAATCGGCCGCACAGCAACTCGTGGAACTCCGACTGTAATTCGATGCCGAGGTAGCGTGCGTTACGAGGCAAGCGCTCCTTGATCACGGCAGTCATCGGACCAGTGCCGGGACCATATTCAACGACCAGTTCGCCCTCTTGGATGTGCTTGAGCGAGCCGACCAAAGCGCGCGACAAGAACCGCGAACTGGGCAAAACGGCGCCGACCGATGTCGGGTTCTTCAGGAAATTGCTGAAGAAGTCGAAGCTATCGCGAATGGGACGACGCTTTTTGTCCTGCTCGGGACTAGGCAGATCGGGAGTTGGTTCCGGCGAAGGGTCCACGTGATCACCTTGCCGCTCGCTCATCAGTCCGTCAACGCATCGCCAGCGACGCTCACTTTGCCGGCACGAACTTTCGCCGAACACAAAAGGCGGCAATCCGAGCCCACCCCCATGCGGTCGAGGGTGCCTTGCTCGTGGTCCTCCGCGGGCTCCAAAACGGAGCTGAGATCACCGGATTCGGTCGACACACGGTGCGCGTCCGTGCCGCACATACCACGGGTACAGCCCGTCATGATCTCGACCCCAGCCATCTCGGCGGCGGCAAGAATGGTCGTCCCGGGCTCGACGAACACGGTCTTATCAGCTTCTTCGAAGTGTACCTCGACGAGGTTCATGCCACTGCGATACCCGCACAGCACTACAGATCAAGCTCAGACTGGCAACGCCGGCGACTTGCCCCGAACATCGGCGCACCATGCAGCTCTCCGCGCTCGACTGGACGATCATCGCCGGCTACTTCGCCCTAGCACTTGGCATCGGCCTCTATTTCAAAAAACGAGCGGGCTCGAGCTTCGTCGAATACTTCGCGTCGGGCCGCAGCCTGCCGTGGTGGATCGCCGGCACCTCGATGGTCGCCACGACCTTCGCCGCGGATACGCCGCTCGCGGTCACCGGCCTGATCGCCAAGAACGGCCTCGCCGGCAACTGGTTCTGGTGGGCCTTCGCCCTCGGCGGCATGTTGACCGTGTTCGTGTTCGCCAAGCTGTGGCGACGCGCCGAAGTGCTGACCGATGTCGAGTTCATCGAACTGCGATACTCCGGCAGGCCCGCCGCCTTCCTGCGTGGCTTCCGCGCCATCTACGTCGCGGTCATCGTCAACTCGTTCATCATCGGCTGGGTCACCCAAGCGATGCTGACGGTGCTGCGTCACACAGTGCTCACGGATCTTCCGGAGGATAGCTGGATCGACTTCTGGCTGGTCATCGGCATGCTCGGCATCACCGGCGTCTACGGCATCCTGTCTGGGCTCTGGGGTGTCGCGATCACCGACATGCTCCAGTTCGTGCTCGCGATGTTCGGTTGCATCACGCTCGCCGTCGTCGCCGTCGACCACGTCGGCGGCATTGAGGCGTTGAAGGAGAGCACGATCAAGAACTTCGGGGATACGCAGGTATTCGACTTCATCCCCGACTTCGGTTCCGCGGCCGCGTGGATGCCGGCCGGCGTGTTCATCGCGCTAGCACTCGGGCAATGGTGGGCGACATGGTACCCCGGCGCCGAACCAGGTGGCGGTGGTTACATCGTGCAACGCATGGCCTCGTGCAAGGACGAGAAGCACGCCTTCAAGGCGACGCTGTTCTTCCAACTGGCGCACTACTGCATTCGTCCGTGGCCTTGGATCATCGTCGCATTCGCCGCGCTATCTATGTATCCGGAGCTACGCGAATGGGCCTTGGATCCAGATTCGACGAACGATCCGGGTGCCGGCTTCCCGATGGTCATCGCCGAGTTGGCCCCATCAGGTTTGCTTGGCCTATTGCTGGTGACGTTCTTCGCCGCATTCATGTCGACGATCAGCACCCAGATGAACTGGGGCGCCAGTTACATCGTCAACGACATCTACAAGCGCTTCGTGCGACCCGATGCCGATGACCGCCACCTGGTCAAGATGTCGCGGATCGCTTCGGGCCTAGTGTTGGTCTTGGGCGCGATCGCCGCATTCATCATGCGCGCACTGTCCATCTCGGTCGCCGACGCGTGGGCGATCCTGGCAGCGCTCGGCGGCGGACTTGGCTCAGTGTTCCTGCTGCGCTGGTTCTGGTGGCGCGTCAACGCATGGAGTGAGATCGCCGCGATGACTGCCTCGATCGTGCTGTATGTGGCCGTCAAGGTTTGGCAAGACGGCCTCGCGCCGGCCGATCAAATGGCTGGGCAATACACGTCACTGATCGTCGCAACCGGTTCGCTCGGCATCTGGCTCGTGGTCACGTTCTTGACGGCGCCAGAGCCAATGGAACGCCTGACCAAGTTCTACAAGAAGGTCCGGCCTGACGGCCCTGGTTGGGCACCGGTCGCGGCCAATGCGACCGAAACGCGTCCCGACGGCAACCTTGGCAGCATGATCACGTGTGCACTGCTCGGCACCGGCATCATCTGGTTGATGCTGCCGGCAGTTGGCGCGTTCATCTTCGGTGAATACGGCAAGGGCTTCGGCTTGACCGCCGGTGCCGTGGCTTGCGCGCTCGGCCTATTCCGATTGGCGAACAGACCGCTGCAGACGACGGGACCCTACTCCTTGTGATCACGTTCGCGGCCAGCAGTCACTTACCGCTCTTGCGCTGTTGGTCGGGGCCATCGCCAGACTCCGGCGGCCGATAGAGGTTGATCGCGAAACCTATTGGCGCCGGCCCCGAGTCGTCCTCGCGTTGGCTCACGCGTTGCGAACCCTGACGCATACCCAACGCCACGATGCGCAATTCGCGAAAGCGGCCCTGATCGTGGTCGTAGACAGCATCGCCGAGCAACTTCAACTTCATCGTTCGCAGGCCGTCGTCGAGTTCGACCTCACCGCGATACATGATCTTCGTGCTGTCATGGCTGCGCACCCCGAGCATTGTCAGCTTCGCGTTTTTGACCGCGGCTTCGGACCAGACCCTGGCCTGACCACGAACGTTGTCGATCAACATCTCCCGCGCCAACTTCGTAACGAACGCTGAATCAACGTCTTCTCGCTGCTTGCCCGCCGGAACCAGCACGCGCCACTTGTCGACGGCGAGCCAATTAACGTTCCACGCCCACTTCCTAAAGTCGCTCCAACGGACCTTCAGATCCACATTCGGATCAAATCGACGGCCTTGGTCTCCTTCGCCGCGCGGCAGATCGCGCGAGTGAACGCACAACACGAAGTCCTTGCCATCCACGTGCGGCGGCAACGTTGTCACGACCTTCGGCACCGGCGTGTTGGCGTAGTTCTTCTGGCGACGCAACCCCCGCCATCGCTTAAGCGCTCGCTCCATGCGCTTCTGGATGTCATCGGGAACGCCGCTCGCCGCGGACTTACCTTCGAGGTATTCGCCGTCGGGCCCAATCATGTAGAGGCCCTGCTTAGTGCCGCCATGATTCCAGTCACCGTCCGGCATCGCCTCGCCGTAGCGCTTAAAGAACTGGTGCGCCGGCGTGCCCTGCACAATCTTGAGGTGCCCCGCTCCCTCCGGGTAGAGCTTGTAGGCCTCGTCCGCCACGGTGACGAACTCGCGACTCAACTTAGCAATCTCTGGATCAGACCAAACCAACTGGCGGCCCCGAATACCGTTGTTTCAAGTACAGCCGAGCGGGTGGCCGTTCATCGTCCAAAACAGGATCGGCCGGCCGAGCTGACGCGCTTCCTCTACCGCTGGCCATAGCGCGTTGCGCCAACCAATCTCGCGATACGCCTGTTCACTCGCCGCTGGCTCGATGAACGTCAACCACCCTCCGAGGTTGGCGACCGTCGGTTCTGGCGGGCTCTGCGGACTCACGTGCAACAGCACGGCCAAACTCAGCATCAACATGGCGCGAGTATACAGACTCGCCGAGGTGATGCTTAACTAAGCGGCACCAGGGACAGCCCCAAGGGCAAGAAGCCCTTAAAGGAATAGGCGATGCTGACGGAAGCGCGCCTGGATGCCTTCGTCGCCCTTGACCGTGCGCTGGCGCAAGCCGCCGCAGATCTGGATCAACCGCTCCGCCAAGCCTTGCACGGCTTGCGACGTCGGCGACTCTGGCTCGGTCGCAATCAACGGCAACTGGCCCAAACGATGCTGCATGACCGAGTCATCATCCGGAACCTCACCGAGGTAACGCAACTCCACGCCAACGTTCTGGGTAGCCACTTCGGCCAAACGCTGGAACGCCATCTCGCCGCGGCCTGGCGTGCCGACTCGATTGACTACGATCAAGAACTTGGCGTCCGACTTGAGTTGTGCGACGCACTTGATGACCGCGTATGCGTCAACCAACGCGGCGATCTCCGGTTGCGTGACCAATACGACCCAATCCGCACTGAGCATCGTCAGCACCGTTGCCGGTGCGATGCCAGCACCGAGGTCGAGCAGCAACGTGTCTTCGTTGCCAGCCAGGACCCCAAGTTCGCGCGCAAACGTCGTCAGGTCCTTGTCGGTCGGCGTCGCCATGCGGCGAACACCCGACGCTCCGGGCAACAACCGTGGGCCACACGGTGACTTGACCAGCACTTGCTCAAGCGTGCACTGACCCGCCAGCAACTGCTGCAAAGTCACCGTCGGCTTGACGCCGAGCAACAGATGGTCGCAGGCGAGGCCAAAATCACAATCGACGAGCACCGTGCGGCGCTCCGAACGATGCAACGCGACGGCGAGCGACGTCGCCAAGAAGGACTTGCCCGTGCCACCCTTGCCGCTAGCGATCGCGATCGACGTCGCTTCTTCACGCGGGGCCTGCGGCGTGCGCAGACCTTTTAGCAACCGGCCAAATAGGCCTTTGCCGCGTGGACCCAATGCGCCGCCCGCGGCGCGCTGTCCATTGCTTGCTTGCTGCCTGTCTGCGGCACCGTCCATAAATGTATGGCCCCCCCGGGCCTGCGCGACTGACCTCGCGCGAAGGTCAGTTTCGCAGATATGGGTGTCTGGCGGCAGCGGATTTTGCCACCAATACACGATTCCAATGGACTTCTGACGACAAGAGCCATCTCCGGGGCCTTGGGTGACCGCGTGCGCAATTCGACTTCACTATTCACATTCCTGCACCTAACAATTGTTGCGGGAACGACCTGCGGCCTCCGGCCCGATGGCACAGCCCCGATGGCACAGCGCAGTGCAAGGCGGTGCGGTGCAAGGCGGTGCGGTGGCAGGCGGTGCGGTGGCAGGC
>CALCZA010000027.1 GCA_937906475.1 uncultured bacterium | reverse complement strand
GCCGCCACTGCTTTGCGGCGTTCCGCCGCCACTGCTTTGCGGCGTTCCGCCGCCAGCGAGTTCGCGGACTAGGTGCGCGTGCGGCACGCGGTCGCGAGCGACGGCCCACAGCGCGTCCTTGAGGCGAACCATGACTTGGTTGCGCTGCTCGATGTCGTGGTCGCTGATGTCGTCGTTGTCGGCAACGCTCGAGTCGAACGATTGCTCAATGGCGTCTAGTTGCTGTTGCAGAGTCGTGCAGCGAGTGCCGAGGTCTGCATGCAGTTTGTCATTCTCGAGCAGCGTCCACAGGCCGGGGACACCACGCAGTTCGCCGTCGATCTGGGTAAGTGCGTTGGCCGCACCATTGAGGTGCTCGGTGGTCGGTGCTCCGGCGAGATAGCCTTCTGCCTCGGCCAGCAAGGCGAGCAGTTCATCGGGCTGGGGTGGTTGACGCCGGCTTACGCGGCGGAGCACGGCGATGATGCCACACATAGAATGCAGTTCTCCGGAATCAGGCGTGACAGGTCGTGGGGAGCCCATTCATAGGCGGGCCCAGTTGCGGGTAAACCTGTGCAGGCGTAACGATGGGACCTATTGCCCTTCGAATTGTCCAAGGCCACGTCGCAGATTGGCTGCAATTGCGGTCTCATCAGCTTCTTCGACCCAAAGCGCTAGGCGCTTGAGCCAGTCTGCCGCCGGCTCGGGCAGGCTCTTTGGGGCGATGTCGACGCGGATCTTTTCGTCGACCAGCACCATCTGCAGTTTGTCGCAAATGACAACACCGGCGTTCGCCTCGAGTGCGATCGCTGACTGTTGTTGCAACAGTTTCTGCCACTTGTCCGCCGGCAGCTTCGCTGTGCGCGAGCCATCGATGCCAAAGCGTATGGTGCCGTCGGCACTCCACTGCACGAACTGATCACCAAACTTACACGACGCGATCTCGAAGCCGCCGGTGATGCCGTGATCGGCGTCTTTGAGCAGTTTGGGCATCGACAGTGACTGACCAGACTTCTTTTTGGCGGCGGCGAGGATGGCCGCTATCGATTTGAGGGTGTCGCCACCGGTGAGTTTTGGAAAGTCCGCCGCGAGCCAGCGGTTGAGTGCCTGGCTCGATTCCTGGCCGAGGCGCGCGCCCCATGGAATGCCCAAGAACGTGCGCTCGTCGGCGAGTCCGTCGATCAGCGGTTGCAGCGCCGGCAGATGGCCGTTGTCGAGCAGCATTCGTGCCAGACGCACGCGGGCGCGCGGGTCGAACTCGGGTTGTTGTTTGGCGTCCGAACGGCCAATGAGTTCCGCGCCAAACCGAGCGTGCGTGCGCATCAGCCAAGCTGGGTCATTCGTGTATCGGCCGAACAGCTTGGCCCACGCATCGTGCTCGTTAGCTGCGGCACCGGCGCGCAGCGCCAGGCCGCGCATTGCCGCCGAACGCCAATAGAACGTCTGGTCGTTGGCCCACGTTGTCAGCAGGGCGGTGACCTTCGGCTGATGCTTCTTGGCGTCAGCGATCTTATCTACGAGTGACGAGGGGATCGCGTTCTGCCCCTTGTCCTTTGTGTACGCGGTGATCGCGCCGATGGCTGCGTCACCTCCGCCCGCAACTCGCTTCGCTGCTGCGAGGCGGATGCCATAGCGTCGCGACTCGCATGCCTTGCGGACGTGCTTGGTCCAGTCGGCTTGATTCGGGTCTTGCCCACCCTCGGGCCAGAATGCGATTGCGGGAGCTGCAGCTACGGCTAGCAGCAGGAACAGCATCGATGTTGTTGCCTTCAAAGTTCGAACCGTCTGCTAGTGCCAATCGTGGCGGTCACTGATCATCAAGAAGCCGTCACCGTGTCCGCGTCCATCGCGTAGATCAGGATGACGTCTCCGTCTTCCTTCTCTTCGCCGACGTAGAGCTTGCCGGTCACGGTAACCACGCCGGTCAGCAGTTCCATCTCGACGCCGGCGGGCAGCGTGCAGAAGACGATTTCGTTCATCATCGGCGTGCCCATGCAGCCGCACGCATCGTTGATCAGCATGAACGAGTTGACCGGGCCGCTGCCGGCGAACTCGCGCCGCATGAAGCCGCGGATCTCGACGACCTTTTGGTTGAGGTCGGCGACTTCCTTCGGCAGCGTCATGCCTTCCTCGTATTCGTATCCAGCGAGCACCGGGAATCCGACGGGTTCGGGGTCCTGGATGGGCGTTGCGCCAATCGTGGTCAGCAGCAGGAAGGTCAAGGGAAGGCGAATCATGATTAAGCTGGGGCCGCACAGCTTACCAAAGCCGCTGGGTCCACGCCGAATCTTCATGTTGTCGCATGCTCTGGCGTGACCCTGCGCCGCATGGGGCCCACTGCCAAGCCCGGCAATTTGCTGTGTCGCGTGCGCCAGATCGAGATGGCGCTGCCAGGCACGGAGGAGTCGTCCCGCCTAGGAGGGTCTCGGCACTTCTACCGGCTGGGGAAGATCTTCAGCGGTTGTGGCGACGAGGGCGGAGTCTGGTCGCTCGGGGTCAAGGTCAGTCTGGAGTTGCAGTCGGTGCTGGTTGATCACGACGGCATCCATATCGCCAAATATGTCGGTCGCGATGGCTAGATCCACGGCGATGAGCATGCCTTGCCGGATGAAGGTGAACTGCGGCAGCGAATCGAGTTGAGCTGTGACCTGATCCGCGCGCAAGCGCCTGGTGGCAAGGAGAAGGCGGCGAAGAAGTCGCTGCTGCTACAGCCGCAGCGCCACCGACGATGTCTCGCGCTGCTTGATCGTCACGTAGCGCCGGTGCACTCCTTTCGCGCCAAGGTCGATGACGATTTCGTAAGGACCCGGTGGCAAGTTGCCCTGGCACGTCGTCATCTCATCACGAAACGAACCGGGCTCGCCGCCGCCTGTCATCTGCACGATGTGTTCCTTGCCTCTGGCACTGCGCACCAGAATGTTCCCGGCGAGGTGTTGGCTGTTATCGTCGAGAACTTGCAGCGTGAATTTACCGCCAAGCTTCGCTTGCAAGTCCAACTGCAACGCGGGGCCGGTTGCGTTCGTCTTTCGAATGTGGAACTTGCGCGTGATCGGCAGCAGGAAGGTGCCGTTTCGTTCGCCGGAGGTTGGGCCGACCTGCAGTTCGTAGTTGCCAGGCTCAAGCCAGATCTCAAACGGACCACTGTTGTCGCCGCGATGCAGTCGTTCGGTCAGTTCGCGTCCGTCGTCACATTTCCAATGGAATGCTGCGTTGCGCACCGGGAACTCGCCTGCAAACTCGACATGCAGTGCTGCGAGTTCGCTGACCATGTCGCAGTCGATGGTTTGTCGCAACTGACTCGACGCGACCGATTGCCACGGCGAGCGTAAGGCTCCTTGCTCGGCGCGCACCATGGCGTTGGTGGCGACCACGGCGCGCAGTGTGCCATCGGGTCGGGTGCGTTGCGGCGGTAGGCCGTGCATCAAGATGCGGGCATGCGGGACGAGTTGTCCTTGGTGGATGGCGCGTAGCGCGACTGGGTAGGGCACCGTGATGATCTGTTCGATTGGCGCAACGACGCTGTACAGCATCAGTTCGCCGACGATCAGGATTGCGTTGGCATCGACGACCCGGAGATCAAGCAAGGCTCCCGGGCTAGCCGGGATAGTGAAGCGGCCGGAGCGATCGACGGTGGTGGTGCCGTTCGCGACTATTGTGCCGTTCGTTTGCCAGCGGATTTCGGCGGATGGGCTCAGTTCGAGTTTGGTGCCTTCGCGGCTTGCAAACCGCACGCGCGCACCTTGTATGGGTTCGAGATCCGGCCACTGAATGATGCCGGTTACCTTGGCAGCGTCGGCCAGGGTGAAGTTGCATTCGGTGCCGGGGTAGTTGATTGCGAGTTGCACCGTCTTGTTCGCCGGCAGCACGTCGCCTCGAAGTTGTCCGTTGTCGGTGATGCCGTCCGTGCCGCGCCAGCGCATCACGATGGGATTCATCGCGGTGGCGATGATCAGCAGCGGAATGTCGGGTGCTGTGCGCAGCAGGTAGTCACCGTTCTCATTGCTGCTGGCCGAGCCGACTGCCTTGCCGGACGGATGGCCGACGTACATCGCAAACGCCGAGACGCGCGCGTTCGCAATCGGTTCGCCGCGACTGTCTATCACCTTGCCGCTGAGTTCGGCTACGGGTTGCGCGTCGAGCACCAGCACGTCGACGAATGGTAGGTTGCCTTGGTTGCGATGCGTCAGTT
Organism: uncultured bacterium; assembly: GCA_937906475.1. Lineage (GTDB taxonomy): Bacteria > Planctomycetota > UBA1135 > UBA1135 > UBA2386. The sequence goes on along the minus strand of CALCZA010000027.1, from coordinate 29,112 downwards.
CGCGGTAGCCCGCGTTGCGACCATGGATGCGCAGTTTGACGCGAATGCCCGGTTGCCACCACTCGGGCAGTGGCAGGTCGCAGCGTCCATCTTTCTGGACCGGTGCCGAGCTTTGGAAGTCGTCGAACACCCGCTTGCGTCCGCGGTCATTCAGTTCGATTTGCAGTTCGGTGGTCCAAGGTGCGTCGCGATGTAGACCGTGCAGTTGCACCTTCAGCGTTCGCGTCGTGCTTGCAGCGGAGACGCCGGCGTTCGACTTGACGGGCGCTCGTGAGGCTCCGCCAACTACGGGGTTGCTAGAGACCGGGTCGGCCGACGTCGACGCCTGGTTGTCGGCTTCGCGATAGCTGGGAACGTTGACGGTGTGCGGCCACCAGAACCAAGTCGAGAGCGCCGCCGCAATGGCGAGCAAGCAAGCAATGAGCACGACGCTTCTCGGCATATGCCACACGATAACGAATCATCACCGCCACGCTTGATGTTGGATCGACGATGATCACGATGGACATCAACTTCTATGGGTCGAACGTGCCCGTCAGGTTTTGACGTCGGTGATCACGGCGCCGGCCATACGATCAGTGCACCTTGGCATGCCACCCGGCGTGCGCGGTGGGCTGTATGCGGTAGCAAGTAATTTTGTGCAGGCGCCGGTAAGGCGAACTCATGGCGGCTGCCTAGCCCAAAGCGTCAATCTTCAGACACTTTGCCGGTAGCGGGGTAGGTGGACGGTGGGGCGCGATTGGCTATCCTTTGGGTGGTCTCACCTCGGCTGGCATCACCGGTGTTGCAAGAGATGTTGCCAATGCTTGCCCTTGCTCAAGGAACTCCCATGAAAATCCTCTCCGCTATCGCAGCCGCCGCCCTCGCGGCCTCCGTATGCGCACAGTCACAGACTCTGTCGGTTGATCCGGCAGGTTTAGGGCTGACCTACACCAATCCTGGCGCAAACTTCTTTGACCTCAACGTCACCAACCCGGCCGGCATCACATTGCAGGCATTGACGGTGGCGCTCAACTCGCCAGGCGGGACGACCGGCACGCTTGAGGTTTGGCTGAGCCCGGTGAGCCACATCGGCCGCGAGCAACTGCAGTCTGGCTGGACGAAGATCTCCACAGGCTCCACCACCGCGGGCATAAACACTCTTTCCTGCCAAGAGGCTGAAACCGTAACGGCCGGCATCCCGAGCATCTTCTTGCCAGTCGGCACCTACGGCATCGCTGTTGTGCACATTGGTGTGAACCACGTCTTCGAGACTATCGTGACGTACCCGTTGCCGCCGTTCGTGGATGCCAACATAGAAGTTCTCAATGGCTCGACCCAAGCCACGGCTTGGGCGTCTGTCCCGCTGACCAATTTCGCGTTCGGTGGCGTTTTCTATGGCGGCACATTGATGCAGTTTGACCTGATTTACGCGGCTGGCCAAGCACCGCACGCGTGTGCTGTTTGTGGCACGGTCGGTGAAGGCTCGAATCGTCACTCGGCCTCGGCTTACCAGCTGTTTGGTGAGCCAAACCCGAACGGTAGTGCCAACACTGCCCTGCAGGGCCGCGTGCTGTCGTTCCTCCCGAATGGCTCGGGCACTGGCTACATCATGACGGACGGCACGGGTGCGGTTTCCTACGTCGCCCCGAATGGTTCGGAGACCAACCTACCGTTGATTGATGATCAAGCGGTTCCGGTAGCGCTCGCGATCCCGTTGCAATATCCCGGTGATGCTGGTCTTCAGCTGACTAATGACCTCGAGATCAACTCGAATGGCTCCGTGTCGGTTGGCCCGAACCCGCAATCGAACCTAGCTGCAGCTCCGACTGCCCCGCAAGCGATCATGCAGATCGCCGAAGCCGCGTGGCACTGCGCCCACGACTTCGACAACAGTGAAGCCGGTAGTGGCAACATCTCGTACTGGGAGGACATTGCCAACGCGATCTTCTATGTGACCTGGGACGCCGTTGAGTGTACTCCGACGACCGTTGCCAACACCTGCACGATCCAGTTCCAGTTCGACCTGGCCAGTGGCGTGGTGCACATCATCTTCGAAGCGATCGATGGAGTTGGTGGCAGCACTGTCTCCGGTGGCGACAACTTCCTGATCGGCTGGTCGCCGGCGGGTGTCTCGCCGCGAGTCGAAGAGTTCGATTTCACGGCTTTGATCGCGGCCCCGATTCAGCTGACGCAACCGGAAGCCCTGCCGATGACGCTTGAGGTCGTTGGCGCGCCGCTGATCGGTCAGGCGTTCGACTTGGTGACGATCAACCCGCCATCGATGAGCACTGGTATCAACTTGCTCAGCTCCTCGCTGCTGCCGCTGCCGCTCAACCTAGTTGCCTTTGGGGGCCCGGCCGGCACCCTGCTCTACATAGACCCGGCGATGTCGTTCTTGAGCACGATCTCCAACATCGCCGGCCTCGGCTCGATGACGGTGACCCTGCCGATCTCGAACGTTCCGGCTATGGCTGGCTTGGAGGTCAACAGCCAGTCGTTCTGGCTCGACTTGACGGCCAACCCGTTCCCGTTCCAGAACGTCATCGCGTCCAACCTGGTGACGTGCACGATCGGCAACTTCTAGCCTGAAGTCATTCATGCAGCGGCCTCGGGTCGCTGCTCGCCACACGGCCTCCGCACTTTTGGGTGCGGGGGCCGTATGCGTTTACGGCCTGCCTGCCGAATCTGCGTGCCCGATAGATCTCAACGGTCGGCCGCATGGGGCGTTCGGTGGACCCCGAGAAGCTGTGCGGGGCCTTCCTACCTGCAGCCCTCGGCGAGCCATGCCGTGAAACCGACCCTGGACGGCCGGCTGTTTCCGGCGCTGTCGGGGGTCGGCTCTGAGAACTCCTGAGAAGTTCTTTGTAGAGCATCCGTGCCGTGTCGGGATGGCGTCGTATCATCGCCGCCCCGATGGAATCTCGCCTAAGCTGGTTCATGTTCTTGCTCGCGTCGCTGCTTGCGCCGCTGACTGCACAGGACGACCCCAAGTTCTCTCTTGCCGCCAAGTTTGAACCCGCAGCCGCCAAGCCTGGCGACTCGGTCAAGCTGGTGCTCACCGCCACGACCGCTCACGGTTGGCACGCATACGGCACGATGGAGACGGGCAACATCCCGGTCTCGCTCGATACCAGTGCGCTCAAATTGACGGGCCTGGGGCTCGATGGTGAGGTCCAGATTCCCGCCGGGAACCCTGACTTCACCCCGATCGGCACGTCGTACCCGCTCGGTGAGGTCTTCAAAATTGTGGTCCCGCTGAAGGTGACGGCAGGGGCGACCTTGATGAAGATCTCGGGGGAGATCGGCTACCAACTCTGTGATCAAAGTAGCTGCGAGCGGCCGAATGAGGCGGCGTTCGTGGCCGAGCTCAAGGCTGGCGGAGTTGCCAAGGCTGGCGGAGCTGCTGGTGCAGCAACTGTTGGGCAAGAGCCGAAGCCCGTTCCGGTGACTGGTCTTGGCACCAAGCCGGGGCTGAAGTTGGCCCCGCCAGAGATCGAGCCCGAAGAAGACGGCAAGGTCACGATCCGTGCGACGTTTGATCCGCCGACGGTGCGCGCTGGCGAAGTAACGACGCTCATTCTCGATGTGCATGTCATCGATCACGAGTGGCATGCCTACGGCATCTTTGAGACTGGCAACGTTCCGGTCACGTTCGATCACGCGCTGCAGGACTTCGGCGACCTCGAGTTTGAAGGCGAGCCGATCATTCCGGATGGCGACGAGGTTGAGACGCCGATTGGTCCGCAGTATCCACTGCCGCACGAGTTCCAGATCCGGCAACACATTCGCGTGCCGGCTGGCACGGAGGCCGGGGCGATCGATGTCACGGCGGTGATTGGCTACCAGATCTGTAACGCGACCTCGTGCGACCCAGAGACTGAAGGCGACGCCGACGGCAAGCTGATTGTCGAAGAGGGCGAAGCGCGCGCTGAACTGCTGAAGGTTCCAGCGGCCAAGATTGAGACGCCGGACGAAGGCACTGGCGCGAACCAGGATGAAGGCACCGACGACGAGGCAGAGCCGGTTGACCCCGACGATCCGTTCAGTTCTTGGTGGGCGCTGATCTTCGCGTCTATCGGTGGCGGCTTGTTCGCCCTCGCCATGCCGTGCACGTATCCGATGATCCCGATCACCTTCAGCTTCTTCACGAAGCAGGCGGAGAAGCGCGGCGGCAACGTGTTGATGCTGTCCGTTGTCTACGGACTCGGGATTGTTGGCATGTTCGTGTTCGTAGGCGTCGGCTTGTCAGCTGTGATCATCGACGTGGTCAACCACTGGCTGACCAACACGATCATCGGCTTCATGTTCTTCTTCTTCGCGTGCGTGCTGTTTGGGTGGATCAACCTGAACCCGCCACAGTGGATGAACAAGATGGCCTACAAGGCGCAGAGCACTGCTGGTTCTGGCACTGGCCTGATCGGTGGTTTGGTCGGTGTGTTCTTCATGGGCGCGACGCTCGTGTTGACGTCGTTCACTTGCACGGCGCCGATCGTTGGCTCGCTAATTGGCAGTATCGCCAAGCACGGCAACCTGAAGGTTGCGGTCGGCATGGGCATCTTCGGACTGACGATGGCCATCCCGTTCATGCTGCTGTCGCTGATGCCGACCAAGGTCAAGGCGATGCCGAAGTCCGGTGATTGGATGGATACGCTGAAGATTTCGCTCGGCTATGTGGAACTGGCGGCAGCGTTCAAGTTCGTCTCGATGGTCGATATCGCCCTCGGCTGGGACGCGTTGCCGCGCGAGTTGTTCTTGATGATCTGGGCCGCCATCTTCGGGATGTGGGCACTCTACCTGTTTGGTGTCCTGCGCAAGGCAGGCACGCCATCTATGGGCGTCGGCGCTGGGCGCATGGCAGGCGGCATGATCGTGACATTGTTCGCGACCTACTTCCTGTTCGGTGCGATGGGCAACCGCATGGACAAGATCATGACGGGCTTCGTGCCGGCCTACTCAAACCGCATCGTCATGCAGGGCGCGGGTGGCCAGCCCGCGATGACTCACAAGGTGGTCAAGGACGATCCCGATGCAGCGATCGAGATAGCCAAGGCTGAGGGCAAACTGCTCCTCTACAACCTGACGGGGTTCAATTGAAATAGTTGTCGTATCATGGAAGACTCGGTCTTCCTCGAGCAGGCGGTCGCCTCGCTCATGAAACGGCACATTGTCGAAGCTCGTCTGCATACCGACTCGCAGAAGACACTGACCGACGAACAGTTCGCGAAGAACCGTGAGGTCCAGGATCGCGTTGCCGGCGTCAAGACCAACCCTTACTTCGTCGTGGTCGATCCAAACACCGGCAAGAAACTCGGTGAGTTCGCCCTGTCGGGTGGCTTCGGATCGTGGCCCGGTAAGTGGGTCAAGTTCATTGAGCGCATGGCCAAGAAGGCCGGCCGCTAGGCCTATTTGACCTGCTCGTGCGCTAGACGCGATCTCTCCGCACTCATCTCAATGACCGATTGAGTGCCGAATGCGGCTATCTAGGAAGTTGCTTTAGCATGCCGTCGAGCAGTTTCTGGCCCATCATGTGCCGATTGACTAGCCCTTCAATGCCGGCGATGGCGGGTAGCGTGAGACTCTGGTCGTAGGCCTTGCGCCGCTTGTCATCGGCCGGCACAGGTCGCTTGATCTTGACTAGTTCGCTGCTCCATTTGCTCACCTCGAACTTGGCTGTCTGCGACCGCGGGCCGGGATCGCGCACGCCGACAAGGATCTTGTTGAGCCGATCGATGACGCGAATCCTGGTCTGCTTGCTGTCGATGATGCCGGGGATCACCTTCAGTCGTCGGAGCGTCTCGGCGAATGCGATGTCGGCGATCTGGTCACGCGTGACTCGCAGTTTGTGATGTTGTTCAAGAGACTTGCGCAGACGCGTGGTCGCGGCAGCGTCTCGGGTGGCCAAGGCGAAAGTCTTGTCGATGACCGTCAGGGCATTGGCTTCGGCGACATAACCGAGCGCGATGGCATCCGTGGAGGGGCTGGCGAACAACTGGCGCGCATGGTGCAGCAAGCACTCGGCATCGGACAGCGCGGTGTCCGGATGCGTGACTGCGTTCTGCATGCCGTGCGCATACACCAGCGCTCGCAGTTGCCACAGCACCGGCGAGAGCGTGGATAACTGAGATCTACCGCTCGGCAAGATCCCAAACATGCAGTGCTTCGTTCGTGCTGCTTGTGCGAACAGAGATCGTGCGACCGCAGCTTGGGTGCACTTGCCAATCCAATACTCGCTCTTGTAGCCATCCTGCGTTGCTTCGTAGGGCAGGTTGAGCATCTCCGGTGCCTTGATCGAGAACGTGCGGCGGGCTTCGTCGATCGCCATGACGTAGACGTCGACGGCGTTGCTCTCGCGCGGCTTCGGTTTGACGAGCGTGCGATCTTGCGCGGACAGCGCCGACGCCATCACGAGTGCTGCCAGTCTCAAGCTGTACTGTGCATGCGTGCCCATTGGCTCAGTGTAGCCGTGAAAGGCTGCTGGGTTACTCGCGGGAACGCTTGTCGTGGAGGCATCTTACTTGCCGGCCAGTTTGTGGAGTTCCACCCTGCATGCTTCGAGCGCCTCTTTGGCTTTCAGGCATGGTTCGAGGAATCGGCTGGCGTCGGTGCTGCAAAGCAGAACGAGCATGGCAGCGAGGGTTTCGCCCTTACCATTCTTGAGGATGGCCGCCACCTTGTTCGCCTTGGTGAGTTTCTTCAGTCGGGCGATGTGCTTCTTGGAGTGGGCCTTCATGGCTGCAACGGACACCGTTGGGTCCTCACGCAGCGGCAACGTTATCTCGCGGTGGATCTGCGTGGCACGTTTGCACGCCGTCTTCATGGCCGGGTTCTTTAGGGCGTCTTCGAGCCCGTTTTCGAGCACAAAGGCTAGCTCACGTTCGGTGACGTCGGCGAGCGTGACTCTCGAAGGGCGCTCCGCCTGGTGTTGCTCGAGTTGCCTGAGGAATCGACCAGCGACGACCTTTGCGTCTTCGTGCATGGCCAGCTGTTTCAGGGCCGCTTGCAGCAGCTTGGTGGCCCGCTGTTCCGTGTCGAACCCGATCGCGAGCGCCATCATGAAGGGCTCCTGCGAGCAGTGCTTTGCATGCTGAAGCAGCTGCATCGCCGTGCTGCCGGCGCTGCGAGGGTCCTTCTCGACCCGTTGCCAGGCGTGCGCTGCTACGGTGTGGCGAAGAGAGCTGAAGTGCGCCGCGTGACTGATGAACTCGGTGGTGAGGCCGTCGGCTTTCTTGTCGAACTTACACGTCGGGATCTGGCACGCCTGCTCAAACAGCGTGATGGCAACCGCTGCCTTGCGGACCGTTTCCCGCCAAGCCTTGCTGTTGTAGTCCGGCCCTCCCACCTCATGCCGGTCATCTGGCAGGTCGATGTCGCCCTCGTAGTCGGGCACCGGCAGCGCCCTCTGCAACTCCTCGATCGCCTGGCGGTAGAGCACGGCGGCGTTCAGCTTGACCTTCGCCGGTTTGGGTTGTTGGCCGTCGCGGCTTTGCGCGAGTGCTGTGAAGCTCAACATTACTGCGAGCCCGATCGATATCGCGAGTCGTGACACGCTTAATCGCTACCTGGCAGCGGTGGCGCTATCGATATGCCGGGCACTCGTTTCGCAATCTCGTTGACCCGCGTGAGGCATTCGACCTGACAGCCATCGTGCACGGGCGTGCTGAATCGGTGCACCTTGGTGAACCCGAACGGAGCCTTCGTCAACGTCCAGCGGCGTAGCTCCACTTCTGCGATACGAGTGATTTCGGCGTCGTCCTCGGGCAACTCGGCCATCGTGATCTCCGTCCGCACCAAGCAGCGGTCGGCCATCGCACGGTTCGCGAACACTTGCGTGCAGAAGATGGCTTCGGTCATCGGGCTGTCGATCTGCTGGTGCGGCAGCACGCCATAGCCGTGAAGTTCTGGGGCGTCCTTGTTCAGGCCACCGAACCAGACGAACGCTCGCTGTTCGCGTTGTTGTTGTTCAGCGATGTGTGGCAGTTCTGGTTCGAGTCCGCCGAGCATGCGAGCCGAAGACGTGGCCGACGTGGCCAGCACGAGTTCGTTGGTCTGCAGTTCGGTCGGGACTTCGCCGCCGAGAGTGACGAGAAATCCACCACCATCCTTCGGCTGTACCTGAGTTATAGCCCGACCAAGGCGAAGGCTGGAGCCTAGTTCGCGGCGGTACGCTTGCACGATGTCTTCGCATCCGGTCGGAAACGAGCACGGTTCCGGTTCGACGCGCAGCGCGCGACGCTGCTCGCCATCAAACAGCCAACCGGTCTTGGCTCCCTCGTTGCTCGCCAGGATGCGCGGTGGCTTGGACAGCAGTTGGAGCAGCGGTAGGAGTTCTTCGCGGGTGAAGGCGAACGCACCTAGCTCGCACGTGAAGCCGTTGCTGCGCTGGGTCCTGACGTCATCGCCAGGCCACGGCTGGGCTTCCACCACGAGCACTTTTGCAGTGGGGCTGTCGATCCGAGTGCGTAGCGCGTGGTGCAGTCCGCGCAGTCCCGCGCCAACCACGATGACATCGAAGTTCGCCATGGCTCGAAAGCTAACGCTCGACGGCACGAAAATACGATGACAACAAGCTTTGTGGCAACGAATGCCGATTACATTCTGAGCTCTTCTCGCCCATGGTTGAATACAAGGCCCGGACTACCTGCAATCGCGATTGCCCAGACGCGTGTGGCATTGTCGCCACGCTCGACGATGGTGTGATCGTCAAGCTGGAGGGTGATCCGGATCATCCGGTAACCAAGGGTTTCTTGTGTTACCGCACCAGCCGCTTTCCAGAGTTGGTTGCGTCTGGCGCGCGTGTCGCGCAACCGATGATCCGGCGCAACGATCGCTTGGAGCCAGCCACGTGGGATGCCGCGCTCGATTTGATCGCGCAAAAGTTGCTACAGGTTCGCGAAGAGTCCGGACCTGAAGCAATCTTTCACTACCGCTCTGGTGGCTCGCTAGGAATCCTCAAGCACCTGACCGACTTGTTCTTTGACGAGTTCGGACCGTGCACGACCAAGATTGGCGACATTTGTTCTGGTGCTGGCGAAGCGGCGCAACTGACCGACTTTGGCACTAGCGACAGCAACGATTTGTTCGACCTGCTCAACAGCAAGCACATCGTGCTGTGGGGCAAGAATCCGAAGGTTAGCAGCGTGCACTTGGTGCCGGTTATCAACGACGCCAAGAAGAACGGCGCCGAGGTGGTCTCCATTGATCCGCTGCATCACAAGTCGAGCAGCCTTTCGGATAGCTCCGTGCAGTTGCGACCAGGCAGCGACTACGAGTTGGTGATGGGCATTGCTCGTGTGCTGTTCGACACCGATTGCATCGATCCGAAGGCGAGCGAGTTCTGCGATAACTTCGACGCGTTCCGCGCCTTGGTGCATCGCCACGAAACCGACGAATGGGCTCAGCTTTGCGATGTCAGCGAAGCAGACGTTCGTCAGTTGGCCCAGCGCTTTGCCGAAGGCCCGACTGCGATTCTTGTTGGCTGGGGCATGCAACGCCGGCAACGCGGTGGTGCGATAGTTCGCGCGCTCGACGCGCTGTGTGCCATCTCGGGCAACCTGTTCCGCTCGGGTGGTGGCTGCTCGTTCTACTTTGCGCGCCGTAAGCCCTTCCGCCCGTTCGGTGCGGCCGTCAAACATCCGCGCACGATCCGCGAACCGCTGCTCGGCCGCGACTTGCTCGACACCAGCAAGCCGCCGATTCGCGTTATGTGGGTCACCGCGGGCAATCCGGTCTCCATGCTGCCGGACGCCAAGAGCGTCGCGAAGGCGATCAAGCAAACCGAATTCGTTGTGGTCGCCGATTGTCTGATGACCGATACCGCGCGTCGCGCGGACGTGGTCTTGCCGGTCCCGACGCTGCTCGAAGACAACGACTTACTCGGTGCCTATGGGCACCACTGGATTAGTGAATCGCGACCGGTGGTGGATGCGCCGCCTGGTGTTCACCACGAAGTACGCATCTTTCAAGGACTCGCCAAGCGCGTCGGCCTCGAGTCGTACCCGCAAGACAGCATCGACCAACTCAAACGCATGGCATTGCAAGTGATTGCTGGCCAGGGTGCGGGGCTTGAGTCGCTGCGTCGCGATGGCGCGATTCGCAGTCCGTTGGCTAACTCGATTTTGTTTGGCGATGGCCGTGTGTTGACCGCGAATGGCCGTGTGCAGTTGCTCGACGAGCAACCCGCCGAAGTGCAGATCGAGGTTCCCGCCATCAAGGGCGGTGCCAGCGATCCGCTCTGGTTGTTCTCGAACTCAACCGAGAAGAGTCAGGGTTCGCAGTGGGTCGGTCGCGGCTTGGGCGAACGTTCTTGGATCGCAGTGCATCCGGATGCATTGCCGGGTATTGAGGCCGGAACGGTCGTGTGCGTCACGAGTCCGACTGGCGAGATCGAGGCCGAACTGCGCCACGATCCGGCGCAGCGTCGTGATGTCGCGATCATGCCCAAGGGTGGGCATTTTGATCGCGGTCATAGCGCCAACACGTTGATCGCCGCGCGGGCGACCGACGTGGGGCTGGGTGCAGCCTACCTCGACTGCTTGGTGCGCATCGCGCCGCGGTAACCGCCGGCGCCACCGCCGTGGAAGTTGCCACCACCGCGAGAGCCCTCTTGGTAACGAGCATGCCCGCTACTGCTCTGAGGACGGTTGAACGTCTCGCGATGGATGATCAGGTGCGGATCGCGGCGATCGCGGCGCTGCACGCGCTTGGCGAAGTCGTCGGCGATCGAGTTTTGCACTTCGAACGTCGTCGCGTTGCCGTCCATCGAGATCGAGCCAATCAGGCTGCTCTCGACTTCACCGCGGCGGCAGATGTGCGCCATGATGCGGCGCGGGTTGGCGCCATCGCGCGGCCCCCAATTGATGCGGAAGCGCGTGAAGCCGGCTTCTACTGGGCGAGCGTTGCCTTGGTTGGGACGCTGCCATGACGGTGCAGAGCCTGGCGTACCACGTTGCTCGGGCGGCAGCTTTTGGAAGTTGCGCGCCGGCATGGCTTCGTGGTGCGGGGTGAACTCGCGACGCGGGCCGCTATCGGCACGCGGGCCGCTATCGGCTTGCCTGTTGCCACTACGCTGGGCGTAGTTGTCACGCGGGGTTGCAGTGCGTGGGCTGGGACTATCGTTGCGTGGAATGCGCGGACCGTCGTCGTAGTTGCCCTTCGGCTGCACCATGTCAAACGGTGCCCGCATCTTGGTCATCGTCTTCGTCAGCAGTGCCGCGACGACTTCGATTGGATCACGTTCGCGCAGCAGGTTGGCGGCGGACGCGCGGTTGGCGGCGGTTGCGGCTGGTGCTGCGGTCAGCATCGTCGTTGCGTCTTCTTCCGCGCGCTCAAGCTGCTTCTTGTTGATCAACTCGGCGTTTGGTGCCCACGTCCAACGCGGCTCCAAGCGCAGCATGCGGAACATGCGCGTCGTGCGTTGGGCGCGTGACTTCGGCACGAGTAGCACGCTCTGGCCCTTCTGCCCGGCGCGACCGGTTCGGCCACTGCGGTGCACGTAGGTCGAACTATCCATCGGCTGCTCGACGTGGATGACCATCGTCACTGCCGGGATGTCGAGGCCACGCGCCGCGACGTCGGTCGCGATTAGCGTGCGCGTGCGACCGCTGCGGAATGCGGCGAGCGTGCGCGTGCGTTGTGCTTGGGCGAGGTCGCCGTTGATCGCCGCGGCGGCAAAGCCATCGCCGGCGAGCTTCTCGGCCATGCGGGTCGTTTCTTCGCGCGTGCGAACGAACACCAGCGTGCGGTCGTTGCCGGCCATCAACAGCATGTTGACGACGGCTTGGTAGTGCTCGCGATCACCGATGCGGCAAGCGATGTGCTCAATGTCGTCGTGGGCTTCTCCGGGCGCCGTGCCCTCGACCATGATCGGCTGGTTCTGGAAGCGGTTGGCGAGTTGGAGCACGGCCGGCGGGAACGTTGCCGACACGAGGTGTGTACGACGTTCTTCTGGCAGGCACTGAAGGATACCGTCGAGCTCGTCTTTGAAGCCGAGATCGAGCATTTGGTCGGCTTCGTCGAGCACGAGTTGCTTGACCGAGGAGATGTCGACCGCACCGCGTCGCAGGTGGTCGAGCAACCGGCCCGGCGTGCCGACGAGCACCGACGGCTTGCGGCGCAGGCGCTGGCGTTCGCGATCGATGGGGGTGCCACCGGTGACGACTTCACAATCGACGCCGGCGAGATCAGCGAAGAGCCAGCTGAGCTCTTCCTTGACCTGCATCGCGAGTTCGCGAGTCGGCGCGATGACCAGCGTGGTCGGGCCGACGCGCTCGCGCTTGTCGGTGACCACTTCCTGGATCATCGAGAAGCCGATCGCGACCGTCTTGCCGGAGCCTGTTTGTGAAGAAATCCGCAGGTCGCGACGGCCGTCATCGGCGTTGGCGATGGTCAATTGCACGGGCGTCAGCTTCTCGAAGCCGCGGCGCTTAAGGGCCGGAACGAGGATCTCGGGAGTGCCTGCAAACGGCGACGCCGTGACGGCAGCCTCGGTTTCCACAGGGGTATCTTTAGGGTTCTCTGTCTCAGTGTTCATACTAATCTAGGTCAGGCGTTATATAAGCCCCTGCCTAGCATTAACTTACACAAGGAGGCAGGCTCTTATTACAGTTCGGTCTTCTACTCTCCTCAGGGCCAACCCCGAGTTTCCCCAACTTTCCCCAGTCCGGCAGGCTAACCGATGGCCCGAAACAGCCGCAAGCCTTGAGATGAAAACCTCTGGGGGCACGGCCAAACCGGACTCGCGTCGTGGACCCGTTGCGGTTGGTCGCGATTGAGCCTTACCGGGTCGAGCGGATGGCGGGCGCCGGTGGCAGTGGCAGGTCAGTCGCTCGAAGTTGCTCATCCTAAACGTATGGTGGCGGCATGCGTCGGATCACAGGCACTCACGTTTATTCCTACGTGAAGTGCCAGCACTTGGCTTCTCTGGATCTCTATCTGTCGCGCAAGGATCGTCGACCGTCGACCGAATGGGAGGAGTTCGCCGCCAAGCGCGGTCGTGACTTCGAAGACGATTACGTCGCGGAATTGTCGGTCGTGCAGCCGGAATACCCGGAGCGTGACTTTGTCGCCGGCGCGGCGGCGACGCTCGAGTTGTTGAAGGCAGGCACCGAACTGATGCATCAGGCGGTTTTGAGCAGCGAGGATCGGCTCGGCATGCCAGACCTTCTTCGCAAGCTCGATGGCGCGAGTGAACTCGGCGATCATCACTACGAAGTGCTCGACGTAAAGACCTCAGGCAAGTCGCGCGGTGACCAAATCCTGCAGGTCGTCTTCTACACACAGTTGCTCGCCGAACTGCAGGGGCGCATGCCGGAGCACGGCGCGTTGATCCTCAAGGATGGTCGTGAAGAACGATTCCTGATCGCCGACTACGTGGCTGCATGCGACGAGGTCGTTACGGAGTTGCGGCGGTTGCGCGATGATCCGGACAGTTCGCGGCCGTTCTTGCAGATGGGTTGCAGCGGTTGTTATCACGACGAGCGTTGCTTGCCCGAGATGAAGGCGCGTGGCGACTTGTCGTTGGTGCAAGGCATGAGCCACGGTGCTCGTTCGATTCTTGAGGGCATCGGTTGTCGCACGGTCAAAGACCTCGCCGAGTTTTATCCTGAGAACGCGCGTGCTCGCGGCAACCTCGATGCCACACTGATGCGTCGCTTGCGTCGTGCAGCGGCAGCACATCTGGCTGGCGCGCCGGTGGTCGAAGCGCGGCCTCGTGCCGAGAACCTCAACCGTTCGGCGATCATTCATATGGTCACGGACGCCTTCGCCGACCGCGTGCTTGGCTTTGGCATGCTTCACCCCGCGACCGAGGACGGCAAGTTCACGTTCGTGCTGCCGAAATCCGTTGCCGAGGAGTGGCCGGCGTTCCGCGAGTTGATGGCCGGATTCCCGCCGCGATCGGTGTTGTTGCACTTCGGTGCTGGCTTGCGTAAGTGGCACGAAGAGCACGCGTTTTCGCGCGAGGCCGATCCGAAGGTAGAGGCGCGATTCGTCGACTTGCAGAAGCGCTTGAAGGCTGCCGCGATCTATCCTGCTCCGGTGATCTTGTTACCCGACTTCGTTGAGCATGGCTTGGACCGTGACCCGCTGCGCGGCGGGCATGCTGGTGCTGCTGCCATGTGGACGCTGGAGGAAGATGGTGACGCGCGGCTCGAAGCGAAGTTGCGCACAGATTTGCTCGACATGGCTGCGTTGAAGGCGCAGATCCTCGATACGTCGGCTGAGGGCGAAGTGATTCCAGAGCCTGCGCCGCGCAAGAAGAAGGCCACCAAGCAAACCGACGCGTCCACCACAGATGCCAAATCGGCAGATGGTGAGGGTTCGACGCTTACCTGAGCATGGTTGCAGCTGGCGAACCGATGTTCGATCCGGTCCTCGTAGACCGATTCATGCTCGGCATGGGCCTCGTGCTCATTCTGGTGCTCGCGCGCGAACTCCGCAACGCGCCGGGCAAGCTGTTGGTGTTGATGATGACTGCGTTCATCGACATGGCCGGCCTGTTCATCATCATTCCGCTGGTGCCGTTCTACGTGGTGCAGTTCCACGAGAATGGCGAGACGCTGTTCGGCCTCCCGATCAAAGAAGGGCTCCTGACTGGGTTGGTCGTCACGTCCTTCACCGTCGCGCAGATGCTGACGGCGCCTTTCTGGGGGCGTTTCTCTGATCGTTTCGGGCGCCGGCCGGCAGTGATGATTGCGTTGTCGGCATCGACCGGGGCGTATCTACTATTTGGCTTCGCCGACTCGTTGTGGTTGTTGTTGCTGTCGCGTGTTGTGCAAGGCGCGGGCGGTGGCTTGGTCGGCGTCATCCAGGCGTACGTCGCAGACACCGTCGAACCGCAGCAGCGCGCCCACGCACTCGGTTGGTTGTCTGCCTCGACCAATCTCGGCGTAGCGCTCGGTCCTTACATCGGTGCGAAGGCGGTCAAGAACCTCGGCGGACTGGATCTATGGCCCGGCGACGAAATCGTCGCCATGGGCAACGCGGCGCCAGGCATCCTCGCCGCCTTCTTGTGCCTGCTGAACATGGTCTTCGCCATGTTCTTCCTCAAGGAGAGCGTGACGCGCACTCCAAAAGATCGCATGCGACCGTCAATCATGTCGGCGGTCTCGCAGGTGCTGAAACAACCCAAGCAGCCGACGTCGCGCATCATCCTGATCTACGCGCTGGCGATTGGCTCGGCGCACGGCATCAACCCACTGTTGGCGTTGTTCCTCAAAGATCGGCTTGCGTTTGACAAGGACAGCATCGGCTACGTGTTCATGTACATCGGCTCGGTGTCGGTGTTCGCTCGCGTTTTGCTGCTCGGTCGTGCCGTGGATCGATTTGGCGAAGTGCGAGTCTCGCGCATAGGGATTGTCTCGTTGTCGCTCGCGTTCTTGATGATGCCGTTCGTGCACTCGATCGGTGCGCTTGCCTTCGTCCTAGCGTTCCATCCGATCGGCATGGCGTTGACGTTCCCGTGCATGACGGCGCTGTTGTCGCGGCTGGTGCCGCAGGCGGACCGCGGCATGTATCTTGGCGTACAGCAGGCGTTCGCCGGCCTGTGTCGGATTCTGGCGCCGTTGCTCTACGGCAATGCCTATGATCTGTTGGGCAAGGGTTCGCCGTTCTGGTGTGCTGGCAGTGTGGTGCTGGCGACGTTGTTCCTAGGCATTGGCTTGCAGAAGTTTGCCGATGCGGATCGGGTTCAGAACGCCAAGTGATCTAGTACCTGCATTTGATTGCGATTAAAGATCATGAGTAGTTCCCGTCGCGCATTCGCGATTCTGGCACCAACTACCCCACATTTTCGAGGCTCGCTTTGAGATGCATGAGTCGATTGTGTCACCGCTCGGCGACGGCGGAGACGAGTGGCAAGGGTGCCAAAGAAGATGGTTCCGCCCGCTGCCACTACGAACTAGTTCGCTGTGATTGAGCTTGGCCTCAATCACAGTGTTTGTGCTTTAATACCACGATGATTCATCGGGGCCCGCGAGCACCTGGATACTGCGCGATCATTGCTTTGGTAATGTTGTCATCTTGTGGTGGTGGTGGTGGTGGCGGTCCCGTGCCAACCCAACCATCGGATCCCATCATTGGCGAAGTGCTTATTGGACCGATGGGCGGCAGTTTGATCATTGCGACCGGTGAAGATGAGGGCCTCGCATTGACGGTTCCTGCTGGCGCGGTGGCCGTCCAAACCCGCTTCCGCGTTTTTCGCGACATCAGTAACGGCGTGGTGCCAAGCCTCTTCCCGCTCTATCGCATCGAACCTGAGTCGCTCGATTTCAGTTCGACTCCGGTGACTGTGACCGTGCCATTCAGTGCCGAGCTTCAGTCGGGAGCGTCGGCGCTGACCATGTTCACACGAGTGGATGAAGAATCGCAGTGGCAGGCGAAGGTCAATACGACGGTCAATGCCATGGCTGGCACGATCACAGCCCAAGTGACCCAGCTCGGCGAGTTCTTGGCGTGGCAAGGCAGCCTGCATCGTTTGTTCACGCAAGAACTTCGGTTCTGCGATCCTGCGGTGCCGGAGGCAACTGAGTTCTTGAACGGCACGCAAGTCGCTGTCGAAAACGGCTCGGTCCTGCAAACCGTTGGCCAAGGAAGCCTCGCGTCGTTCTGGAACTCATCGACATCGGCGAACGTGCTGATCCTTCACGGTGTGTTTGGCTCGCCGCTCGATTTCCTCGGGGCCGAGGACCTAGTCGCCAACCTCGGCTTGATCCGAAGCAATGTTGTGTTGCTGTCCTATCCGTCAGCGCGGGGCATCGCCTATGCCGCCAATGAGCTATACGACTTGATCGCACAGAACAAGAAGCCAGGCTTTGGCTGTTCGATCGTTGGTCACAGTATTGGCGCGCTGGTCGCACGCTACATGCTTGAGCAGTCGGCGCACGATCCGGCGCGGCGTGGCATCCAGAACGGTAATACTGCGCTGGAAGGTGTGGTCGATAACTTGGTCATGCTCGGCGTGCCCAACGCGGGTGCACAGGCCTCAACGCTACCGTTCGCAGCGATTGCGGCAAACTTGCCCGAATCCGAGCGCTGGTTGCTGCAAGTTGGTGAAGACCTCGGCGAGCAACCCGGTTCGTTGCCGTTCGTCATGAACGCCAGCTACATCAACAACGCGACCCGCTACCACATCATCTACGGCGACATTGGCAACGGATCCGATGGCGTGGTCATGACGGCCAGTGCGCTGGCGTTGCCGGTGGCGCCCCCCGAATCCGCGACGCTGTTCACCGTCGCGCACGACGATCTGCATCAACGCGCGACGTCGTTCGGTATCGCTGTGTGGATCGGTACGCTGCTGCAGGCGCAGTAGGCTCGTGCGCCAAGCCAAGCCCGCTCGACTACTTGCTGGGTTGCGCGCGGTCGCTACAGCGATCGCATTCGGAGCCAATTAGCGAACCGCTCCGGTGGAGACGCTAGATGATCTGGACTCCAATCCTGCTCGCCGCGCTGCCCTCATTGGCCGGCAACGAGCCGCACCGCCACTTGGTTTCAATACCACCCACCGGCGTTCTGATGATTGACGTCGACCGCTAATCAGAACTTCGGTTCCGTCACGCGCTGAGTTGTCGCTGTGATCTGCTAGCAGTGGACGCAATGATTGCGTTGGCCTATTGGCCGCAACACCTTGCAACTGACCCTCGAACAACGCCTGCTTCGTTTCCTTGTGCGCGAGGAGCGTGATGAGCAGCGAACCAATCGCGAATTGCGTGCGCAACCCGTCGAATTGCGCGTGCTTGAGGGCGAATGCATCGAAGGCGCTGTCTACCTGCGGGCGAACAACGGCAACTTCGTGTTCCAGGTGCCGGACAACTCGTCGAAGTTTCGGCCGGGCGACCCGCTGCTGGTTGGCGACGGACTCGATCTCGAGGAGGCGCTGCCGCTGTCGTATGGCAGCTACGACGCGCAGACCGGCGAACTGACTTGCGGGCTCGATCCGTTCCGTCGTGATATCGAACCGGACTTTGAAGTTGGTGCCAATTATGTGCTCGACCGGCGGCCGCTTGGGCTGACCGGGCGGTTGCGCGACGCGGTGCGCACGACATTTGAGAACGAGCGGCTCACCGATCTGCTCGCTGGCCGCCACGAGGTTAAGCGTGACGATGCTCGCTATGAGCGGGCAGTTAAGTTCTTAATAGACTCCGAACTCAACGAGACGCAGGTTGCGGCGGGAGCTGCGGCGATCGGCACGGAGAGCTTGGCGCTGGTGCAGGGGCCACCGGGTACGGGCAAGACACGGTTGCTTGCGACGGTCGTGTCGGCACTGACGGCGCGCACTTGCCGCATCGCGCTTTGTGCGTTTACGCATCGCGCGGTCGACAACGCGCTACTGGCAATCCGTGCGCAGGCACCGCACTTGAAGTTGTTCAAGCTGTCGTCGTCGTCGAGCGAGAACCGCGCGCGCCTGCGCGAAGCCAACATCCAACTGGTCGATGCGCGTCGAGCACGCTTTCCGGACAAGGGATGTGTTGTGGCCGGCACTTGCTTCCAGTTGGCCAAGCTGCACGAACGCGAACAGTTTCATTACTCGGTGTTCGACGAGGCGGGGCAGTTGCCTATCCCGCATTCGCTGCCTGGCATGTTGCGCTCGCAGCGTTGGTTGTTCTTTGGCGACCACCAGCAGTTGCCGCCAGTCGTCACGACGGCCGACGCTGACCGCGGTGCCGCGATTTCGATCTTCGAGTTGCTGCACGAGCACTATGGCTCGCAGTTGTTGGACACGACCTATCGCATGAACGAGGGGGTGTGCCGACTGATCAGCGAGACGTTCTACGGCGACAAACTGCACTCGGCGGAGGTCGCTGCATCGCGGCGCATGCCGTTCACTCCCGGTGGCCGGCTCGACGAAGTGCTACATCCGGATGAGCCCGTAGTTTGGTTGCGACTCGATCACCGCCAGCCGGGGCAACGTTCGACTGAGGAAGCCAATGCCGTCGCCGATGTCGTCGAAGACCTCGTGCGCCACCATGGGATCCCGGCCAAGGAGATCGCGATTATCGCGCCATTCCGGGCGCAAGTGCGGTTGATGCGTTCGGCGATTGAGCGCAAGTTGCTAACTGGCTTCGAAGGACTGACCATCGACACCGTCGAGCGCATCCAAGGTCAGGAACGCGAAGTCGTTATCTTGTCGTTGGCTGCCGGCGATCCAGCCGAAGCCAAGCGCGGCATCGCTTTCCACCTATCGCTGAACCGCCTGAATGTTGCTCTGTCCCGGGCGCGGACCAAAGCCATTCTGGTTGGTAGCAGTCATGCCTTCCGGGCGTTGCCTAAGGATGCCACCGGTCTTCGCATGGCATCGCGCTGCAAAGAACTGCGCGATCGCATGACGAGTGTCGACCTGTCGCAGCTCTACGTAATCCGCCCGATTTCCTGATGGCGTTCTCTACGGCAACCGATGCGGTTGCTTGTGTTTGCACACGGAGGGTGAGCACCCGTGTGCGGCGCCGGGAGTTGCGGGCAGCTGCCACATCATAGCGTTGTTCGTTGGCACCAATCCGCGCGGTCGTGCATTGGATGCACTCGCCACTGCAGGCGACCGCTACTAGATGGCGCCGATTGCTAAGTAGCTGGCGTAGAGCAGGGCACCCAGCACGAGTCCCAGGATGAGCAGCCGAAGTGCGTGACTAACGGCGCGCTTGCTCACAGCTTCTCCATCATCTCGTTGAAGGCTTCTTCGTCGAGGATACGCAAGCCGAGTTTCTCCGCTTTGGCGAGCTTGCTGCCGGCGTCGGTGCCAGCGATCACATCGGTGACCTTCTTGCTGATGCCGCCTGCGGCTTTGGCGCCGAGTGCCTCAACCTTCTCCTTGGCTTCGTCGCGCGACATGGTTGTCAGCCCGCCGGTGAACGCGAATACCCGGCCAGCGAGTGGACCGTCGTCGTTGCGTTCGGCAGCTTGTGGCTCGACGCCGGCGGTTTGCAGTGCTTGCAGCGTCGCCTTGTTCTTGTCGGACGCGAAGAACTGCAGGATCGCGGCGGCGACTTCATCACCGACGCCGTCGACGGCCAACAGTTCGGCCTGGGTTGCATTGCGCAGTCGGTCTAGCGTGCCGAAGTGCTTTGCCAGATCGCGCGCGGTCGACTCTCCGACGTGGCGGATGCCGATACCGTTGAGGAAGCGGCCGATCGGCAGTTCCTTGCGCGCATCGATCTGCTTGAGCAGGTTCTGGGTGCTGCGTTTGCCCCAGCGCTCGAGTTCGAGCAATTGCTCTTGTTTGGCGCGGAGATCAAAGACGTCTTCGACCGAAGTGACCAACTTGGCGGCAACCAGTTGCTCGACCTGTTTGGGGCCGAGACCCTCGATGTCGAAGGCGCGCCGGCTGGCGAGGTGCACGATCCGGCCAACCAACTGTGCGGGGCAATCGAGGTTGCTGCAGTAGAGGAACTTGCCTTCCAGTTGCAGCGGGCCCTCGCAGGCGGGGCAGGCGGTTGGCGGCGCAGTTGGTTGCGAGTCGGGCCCGCGTTCATCAACAAAGACGCGCACGACTTCCGGGATCACATCCCCGGCGCGTTGGATTTCGACGGCATCGCCTTCGCGCACATCCCGTTCGGCCAGCAGCGCCCAGTTGTGCAGGGATGCATTGCGAACGGTGACGCCGACAAGTTCGGTTGGGGCGAGGTGAGCGACTGGGGTGACGGCGCCAGTGCGACCAACTTGTGCGCCGATCTTCTCAACTCGCGATCGTGCCAGGCGAGGAGCGAACTTGTAGGCGAGTGCCCAGCGGGGCGTGCGTGACGTGCGGCCAAGCAATTGCTGCAGTTCGAAGTCGTTGACCTTGGCGACGACACCATCCATCTCGTAGGGGAGATCGTCGCGGCGGCTTTCTAGGTCATCGCGAAAAGCGAGGATTGCATTGATGTCCTTGGCGGGTGCCGCTGGCTCGGCAACGGTGAAGCCCCACGTGGCGAGTTGCGCCCGCAACTGATCGTGCGATCGCAGTTCGAGGCCGTCGACGTGGCCGATCGCAAAGGCGAGGAAGTCGAGCGGGCGCCGCTTAACGGTGCGCGGATCGAGCAGCTTGAGCGTGCCGGCTACCGTGTTGCGTGCGTTACGGAACGTACCTTCGCTGGTAGTTTCCTCGCGCTTCTGCAGCGCGGCGAAGCCCTGCTTCGACATGATCACTTCGCCACGGATTTCAATCTGAGCCGGGAACGGACCATCACCGGCCAACTGCACGGGCAGGTTACGAATCGTTAGCAGGTTGCGGGTGATGTCTTCGCCGCTTTGGCCATCTCCGCGAGATAGACCGCGCACCAGCTGACCGTTTTCGTAGAGGATGTTCGCGCTAACGCCGTCGAGCTTGGGTTCGCAGCTCCAATCGAGCGTCGCGCCTTCTTCTAGTTCGAGCAACTTGCGTGCGCGCTCTACGAACGCACGCACTTCGTCGGCACCCATCAGCGACTCTAGGCTGCCCATCGCCGCCAGGTGTTCCTGGGTCTCGAACATGCCACCCTTTGGCAGCGGCGTGCCGACACGTTGGGTCGGCGAATCTTCGGTGACCAGTTCTGGGTGATCAGCCTCCAGCTTGCGCAGCGTGACGAACATCTCGTCGTATTGCGCATCCGTAAGCTTGCTCTCGCCGCCGTTGTAGTAGTTCACATCCGCCGCGCGGATGTTCTGGCGGAGCTCATCGATCTCTTGTTCGGTGTTCACCGAACACGGTCCTAGTCAATGGCGATGGGGGGGTCAAGTGCGACCTCGGCCGGTGGGGCTTCGCCGGCCGAAAGCGGTGGCTCTCACCCGCCAAAGCTACGTCAGTTGCCAACTGGACTAGTCGTTCAGTGCCGTCGGCGCGAGCCGGATGCGGCCGTGCGTTCGTCTGGCATAGCCCTCGACGAAGGCGTGCGAGGCTTCGCCGCCATTGCAGGCACTCTGGAAGCGCCGTCGAGCTTGGGTCTCGGGTGCGTCGATGATGTATGGCTAGACGCAATGCCGGCACGCCCCGGACTGTCTCCGATTGCTTGGTCCGTAGGCGGTATGCATGAGTTGTATCAGCCCAGGTATCCACTCTTAGTGGGTGGTGAGGGTGGGCTCACCGCGTCTTGGGGCCGGGCAACTCAGAACGGTATTTGGGTTGTGTCGACGATCCCATCCGTCGCTGGCCCATCGCCATTGCCGCCATCCGAATCTAGCGTTTGTTCATGACTGCCTGGGGAATGGTCCGCTGCAGAGCCCACACGGTAGCCGTCGTAGGGCACTTCATTGCGCCGTATGACCTGCCCCGAAGGAGACTCATACTCCGATGGTCGAACCTCAACCAAGGCGGTACAGTTTTCTAGATCGGCGGGAGTGAACTGCACCCGACCCTTCGACGGCAACCCGAGGGCGTGCAATACGGTTCGTGCCCGGGTGCGGCCCCGCACACTGAAGACCAGGCTGTCCCAGGCAGCCTGTTTGCCAACATGCTGTCCCTCGGCAACTACCAGGCGCATTGACCACCGGTCGTCGCCTGCTCGGGTGGTCCCGGTGCGCACTTCGGCGATGCGGCACAAATAGGTGCCCGCGGGCACGGAGATGAAGTCTGAGATGGCGTCCTTAGCGTCGAAGTCGATTTCCATGGCTGTTCTCGATGATCTGGCAAAGGAACAGGGGCCTGAAATCGCCCACGGTGACACGGAATCTCCAATTTCCGTTCGGGCCGACCGCTGCGATTGTGGCGCGTCGCGTGTACCTTGCGAACTACGTCAACTGTGACAACTCCGACTTTGGTAACGCCTTCGACAACATCTGCTCCGTCTACCTCGCTCCGGGATCCTGGCGACTATCTGTCTCTGGCGAAGCGCCACTACGAAAATTTCCCGGTTGGGTCCTGGTTGTTGCCCAAGGTGGCGCGCGTGCATCTGCATCGCATTTACGCGTTCGCGCGCACGGCCGACGACCTGGCCGATGAACTGCAAGACGCTGCGGCGTTGGCTGCGTTCCGTGCAGACTTCTTGCGGCATCTGGAGAACGATGCGAGCGGTGCCCCGGTGAATGATGTGGCGCTGTTCGCCGAGTTGCGAACGACGATTGAGCAGTGCCAGTTGGAACTATCGTTGTTTACCGACCTTCTCGATGCGTTCGACCAGGACTGCCACCAGCGGCGTTACGATCGTCCGCAGTTGCTAGATTACTGTCGGCGTTCAGCGGATCCGATAGGGCGGTTGGTGCTGCGGGTCAGTGGTTACCGCGACGCTCAGTTAGACGCCTACTCGGATCGCGTCTGCACCGGGCTTCAGTTGCTTAACCATCTACAAGACCTTCGCGAAGATCTGCTCGAACGGGATCGCATCTACTTCCCGATCGAGGAACTTAACGCATGTGGTGCCCAAGTAGATGACCTGCGCGCGGCGCAGGCTTCGCCAGAAGTTCGGCGCTTTGTACTCGAGCAGGCGGATCGCATCGCGGCCGACTTCGCTGCCGGTTGGCAAGTCGTCAATGGTGTCAGTGGCCGGTTGCGTCTCGAACTGCGCGCGATCCTGCATGGTGCGGCGGCGGTATTGCAGCAGATTCACCAAGCCGATGGCGATGTGCTTGGCGGCAACGTGCATTTGAGCAAGTTGCGGCGCGTGCGCACCGTGTTTGGCGGGTTGCTGTCGTCGCGCGAACCGAAGTGGAGGCGTTCGTGAGCGATGCCACGATGACTCCCCCGGATGCGGCGCAAGATCCGCTGGAGATCACCAAGCAGTCTGGCTCGAACTTCCTCGCGGGGTTCCTTTGCCTCGATGCCCGCCGACGCCATGGCATGACCGTGGTCTATGCGTTTTGTCGCGTAGTGGACGATGCCGTCGACGAAGCGCCCGATGTCGCGACAGCTCGCGGGCGGTTGGCGTTCTGGAGTCGGGAACTCGCATCGTGCCATGGTGGTCAGCCAGAAACGCCGGTCGGCGTAGCGTTGAAGGCGGTTGTCGAAGATTTCTCGATTCAAACCGGAGCCCTCGAGGACTTGATCGCAGGCTGTGCGATGGACCTCAATCCAGAAGGCATTGCCGATGCCGCAGAACTCGAACTCTACTGCTATCGCGTAGCGTCTGCGGTCGGCCTCGCGTGCTTGCCGGTTCTTGGTGCAACCAGTGCTGGTGCCGAGAAGTTTGCGCACGCACTTGGCCAGGCGCTGCAGTTCACCAATGTGCTGCGCGATCTGCGCGGCGATGCCGAGATCGAACGCTACTACGCGCCAAAGACGTGGCTGGCTGAGTTTGGGATTACCGCCAAGGACCTACTCGGCACTGGCGATGCCCAGCACTATGCGGCCGGCGGTGGTGTTACGCAGTTGAGCCAACGGCTGGCCGGCATCGCGCGCGAGCAGTTTGCGACGGCTCGCGCGGAGTTGCGACGGTTGCCATTGAGCGAGCGCCGCGCGTTGGTTGCACCGCGCATCATGGGCGCGATCTACGGCGAACTGTTGCGGCGACTAGAGCGACGCGGCGGCGCCATCTCAGAACCGCGCATGCGAGTGCCGCGTGGGCGCAAGCTTTGGTTGGCGGCGTCCGTCTGGATGGGAGTGCGCGTGTGACCAGCCGACGACGAGCGTTCGTGCTCGGCGGCGGGGTTGCCGGATTGGCGGCCGCCTTTGGCTTGGCCGATCGCGGCTACGACGTTTCGTTGTTTGAATCTCGCAAGCAATGCGGTGGTCGCGCGTTCTCGAGCGAAGAACGCGAGACTGGTCGCCGTCTCGATAACGGTTTCCATGTCATGCTCGGTTGCTATCACGGCATGCGGGCGTTGCTGCGGCGGCTCGGGACCGAGCAGGGTGCCCAACAAGATCGCCGCCTTGTTATGGCCTATCGCTTTGGACCTAACCGTTGCGCGTCGCTCAAGCTTCCGCGTCTGCCGGTGCCGTTGGCGATGCCGTGGGCGTTGCTGCGACTGGGCATCCCACTCGGTGCACGGATGCGGGCGTTTCGAGGCATGGCGAGTGTCATGTTTGGGGCGCCGAAGCAATGGACGTTCGCTGATTGGCTGCAGAGACGGGGCCAACATGGCCAACCAGATCAGGTGATGTGGCGGCCGCTGTGTCGCGCCGTCATGAACGTGGAGCCTGAGGATGCTTCCGCGTCCGACTTCTTGGCGGCACTGCGCGAAGCATTCATGGGACGCGCGAGTTCGGCGGCGTTCTGGATTCCCACGCAACCGTGGAGCGAGTTACTGGGCGATCCTGCGCCACGCGCGTTGGCTGATGCTGGCGTGACGTTGCGCACCGGGGCGCGCGTGACTGGCTTGCAGGTTGCTGGGAAGCATGTGACAGCGATCCAACTCGGCGATGAACGCATCGAGGTTGGCGGCGAGGATCTAGTGGTCTCGGCGATGCCGTGGTTTGCGTTGCACAAGCTGATCGGTGGCGAGCAGTCGAAGTTTGGCGAGTGTGCGTTCGGTTCTTTGGACTCGGCTCCGATTGTCTCGGCGTACTTCACGATGGGCGACGCCGAAAATATCGTTGAGGCACCGCCTGATGAGGGGCCGGTCGTCGCGCTGGTCGGTGGCCAACCGTTCCACTTCCTGTTGCGTACGCCGGGCGATCCCGTTGGCAGGTTCGCGTTGTTGTCCGGAGGCGACCGCAGCTTCGACGGCAAGACGGTTGCAGAGATCGAAGCGGTCGCCAAGCAGCAACTGCGGACGTTCTATGGTGATGGTGCGTTTGTCGACGCGCTAGAACATGCCCACGTGCGCATTCGTAAAGAACAGCACGCGACGTTTGTTGCCGCGCCAAATAGCGACGCGTTGCGGCCGCTACCGGGACGTCTTCATGGCGGGCCGGACAACTTTCTGGTGTGCGGTGATTGGACCGCTACCGGCTTGCCAGCGACGCTTGAGGGTGGCGTGCGTTCGGCGGAGAAGCTGTTGGCTGGTTTGCCGAGCTAGCGCGATAACCGCGGTGTTTGTCGCCGTGGCTGTTCTGCAATGCTTCCTGCCGAAGCTGCTCGTTACGTCGACGCTTCGTTGTTGAAGTCGAGAGCTTCGTCAATCGTGTTGGCGACGGTCTCAAGCAAACCGCGCAGCCGACGTCGTTCGTCGTCGATGTGCTTGATGATCTGCACGAGGTCAGTGGCGTTGCGCACCCGGGCGAGTTGTTGGCCGAACTGATCGGCCGAGGTTGCGTCGGCTTGCTTCAGTGTCTGCTGCGGCGTCAGCTTGGTGGGTTTGCGGTTCTTGCCTTGGCCGCGAGGTGCGACGGGCACCAAGCCCAATAGAGCCTTGGCGCGTCCATACATGACCGGCGCGATTTTGTAGTCCTTTGCCGTCGAACGCGTCTGTAACTCCCCATAGCTGAGTGTTGGCTCGGCGCGGAGCGACTCGAGTAGCCACCCGAACGCAGGTGATCCCTTTCGCTTCGGTGGTGTGCTCGGCGCAGCCAGAATCGGAATTGGTTCGGGCCTTGGGATCGTTACTACCGGTTGGTCTACGGGCGCAGGTGTTTCCGGTGCGTTTGCAACTGCCGGCATGACCGGCTCAGAGATATCGCGCCGAGCAACAGGCGGCGAGTTCGTCAGCCCAAGCTGCCGACGCGCGCGTCCGTATTGAATAGGTTGGATGGTGACGCCAGCTTGTTCCGCGGCCAAGAGAAGGGCCTCGAAGGAAAGTTGGGGGTCGTTGCGAAGGCGTTCGGTGGCGAACGTTTCACCCGACATGCGAGAGGATTCGAACATCGTGTTGTTAGGGCGAGGCCAGGCACGAATAAGTATGGAGGGGCCGCCGCTTCTTGCGGCAGATCTGTTCGTGACTAGCTGATTACACTACCACTAGTCGGTCTTTTGGGCGACTAAACGCAAAGTTACTCCTAATGATGATCGGAGGGCCAGGTTGCGCTGCACATCAGGTTTCTGTGACGTTCAGTGAACGTGGGTGACCTAACGATGTTGCGGTCTACAGGTATTGAGATTGCCTCACTTCTGAAGTAGCGATCTAAGGGCGCTCTCGATGTTGGCGTAATCGAACTTAAATCCCGCTTCGAGCAATCGCTGTGGTCGTCCACGCTGACTCCCGAGCAACACGCTCGTTAGTTCGCCAAACAACAACTTCAGTACAAAGCGCGGTACCGGCATCAAGGTCGGACGCCGCAGCACCTTGCCAAGCGTGCGAGTGAACTCGCGATTACTAACGGGCATTGGCGCAATTGCGTTGATGGGCCCGCGAAGTTCGTCGTCGATCAGGGCGCGTTGCATGACACGCACCAGGTCGGGCAACATGATCCAGCTCATCCAGTGCTGGCCATTGCCGAGTCGGCCACCGAGACCCAGGCGAAACGGTAGCAGCATGCGTGCCAGTGCGCCGCCGCTTTGGTCGAGCACCATGCCCATGCGCAGATGCACGATGCGCGTATTGCCGTCGGCCAGTGGCTGGGTGCCGAGTTCCCACGCTTTCGCTACGTCGGCCAGGAAGCCTGGCTCACTGGCAAGCGTGCTGCCTTCGTGCAGTTCTTCTTCGCCGCGGTCGCCGTAGATGCCGATGCCGCTGGCGCTGATAAATACTTCGGGAGGACGAGCCATGCCGGCGAGCGTGCGGCACAGTTTTTCGGTGGTTGGGCCGCGACTGTCGGCGATGCGTTGCTTGCGCGCTTTCGTCCACCGACCACCGGCGATGTTCTCGCCAGCGAGGTGAATGACAGCGTCGATCGCGCCGAGTGCGGCGAGGTCGATGGCACCGGTCGCTGGTTGCCACTGCACCGAGTCTTCGGTGGAGCGCTGTTGCTCGATCGTCGCGCAGCGAACGAGTCGCACGACTTGGTGCCCATCGTTCTGTAAGGCGGGCATCAGGGCTTTTCCGACGAGGCCGGTGGATCCAGTAATAGCGATGCGCATGCAGTGAGGTGTTCGAGCCGGTGTTGCTTGCAGGCTGTAACGCGGGGTTGCGTTAGGACTATGATGCAACGTCGATGCGGCAGCGACTTCTACATCTGTTTTGCGCATTTTCTGTGACGGCCGCAGGTACTTGCGACGCGCAAAATGCCGACCTGCGCAGCAAGGTCAACGACGCGCTCGAGATGGCGCGGCCGGCGTTGATTGCGCATCTTAGGACCGCCGCCAAGGGATCCACGCGAACTGGTGAGTTGTCATTGCTCGTGCTCGCTGGCATCTCCGATGGCATCCCGGTCACGGATTATGCGCTAGCGGCAGCGATCAAGAAGTTGGCGAAGGCCAAGCCGAGCCAGACATACGATATTGCGCTGCGACTGATTGTGCTCGAAGCGTGTCCGACGTTCCCCAATCGCATGGAGTTGGCGAAGCAGGATACCAAGCAACTGCTCACGCATCGCTGCGATGAGGGCACGTTCCAATACCACCGGCGTCCTTCGACGTGGGACTTGAGCAATACGCAATACGGCGCGCTTGGATTGCGTTCGGCGTGGGCGATGGGCATCAAGGTTCCGAAGCAGGTGTGGGCGCAAATGGCCCGTGAAATCGGCGAGCAGCAAGGTCCATACGGCGGCTTTGGCTATACCCGGCATCGCAACGGGTCGAAGCCTTACCCGTCGATGACCGTGGCGGGCATCGCGGTGTTGGCGATCTGCAAGCAGGCGTTAGGTGCTAACTACGCCCGTGTCGACATCATCGATAAGCAGATCAGTCGCGGCTGGTCGTATATCGACAAGAGCAAGAAGTCGATCGGTTCGGTGGCTGAGCGCTGGTGCTACTACTTTCACTACGGACTCGAACGCGCTGCCATTCTGTGTGACGTCGACAAGATCGCGGGCAAGACGGATTGGTATGCCAAGGGAGCAGGGATGCTGATCGAAGAGCAGTTGTCCGGCGGCGGCTGGAGCAGCAAGAAGGATGGCTTCCCCGGCACGCATCTGAGTGGCAAGCGCGGCGATTCGGTGCCGACTTCGTTCGCGATCCTGTTCTTACGGCGTAAGTTCCAGAAGAACGTCAAGCCGTTGACGGCGAACATCGTGCGCCTCGTCAACATGGGACCGTTCTCTAAGCAGAAGGACATCGACGAGTGCGCGCGTCAACTGATCAAGCGCGGCAAGGATGCGATGCCGGATTTGATTTCTGCGTTGCGCAGTGAAGTCGAATCGCAGCGTCAGGCCGCCGCCAAGGCGTTACAGGGCATTGTCGGCGACGTGTTTGGTTACGACGCTAAGAACGACCGGGACGCCAACAGGTCGGCCATTCGAAAAGTCGAACTCTGGTGGCTGAAAAACCGTTAGCGCCA
>CALCZA010000026.1 GCA_937906475.1 uncultured bacterium | reverse complement strand
CCCATCATGTCCGTTGGATTTGATGACCAGTCATTCCAAGGGCTGCCACTGCCGTTTCCACTCGCGGTGCTCGGGTTACCAGGCTGCACCCTCTACCACAGCGCAGATGTGAATGTGAGCAGCCAATTCACTGCCTCGCCAATTGCAGGTGAGTTCACCTACTCGATATCGCTGCCGAATAACGCAGCCTTCCTTGGCGAAGAGTTCTTCTTCCAAGGGCTGCACTTTGAGTTCCCCCCATTCGCCAACTGGGCTGCGTTGAGCAACGCGGTTGGGATTCGGATTGGGGATCAGTAGTCGTCGCTCAGCGGTTCAACTCGCTAGCGATGCTCTTGGGATTCTCCGAGGAATTACCGAGTCACGCTCACGCGAATGCTGCGTGCCGTGCAGCGGTCGGTAGATGGCCGCAGACAGCTCGGACCAAGCCGGCCAATGAGGTCGGCTTGGTAATCGCTCGCGGGGTAGCCGAGCGAACTCTGCCGGGGACACCATGAGGCGCAGAGCAGCAGACCTAACCGGCTCTTGCAGCGGTGCTCGAGCAGGTGCTCGCGCAGGTGTCATCGAAGCGGGCAAACGCTCGCCGTCTTCACAACGGCAAGCATTTGCCAGCCACTCCGTTCCCTAGTAACGGTAGTGGTTCGGCTTGTAGGGCCCTTCGACCGCTATGCCGAGGTAGCTCGACTGACGCTTCGTCAGCTTGGTCAGGTTCGCACCAAGCTTCTTCAGGTGCAGGCGAGCAACCTTCTCGTCGAGGTGCTTCGGCAGCGTGTAGACACAATTGTCGTACTTCTTGTGGTGCAAGAAGAGTTCGATCTGGGCAATCACCTGGTTGGTGAAGCTGTTCGACATCACGAAGCTCGGGTGGCCGGTGGCGCAGCCGAGGTTCAGCAGACGACCTTCGGCCAACACGATGACGCCGTGGCCATCGGGGAAGACGTAGCGGTCGGTTTGCGGCTTGATGTTCTCGTGCTTGATGCCCTTGACCTTCATCAGGCCGGCCATGTCGATCTCGTTATCGAAGTGGCCGATGTTGCCGACGATGGCGTTGTTCTTCATCTGCGCCATGTGCGCGGCGGTGATGACGTTCTCATTGCCGGTCGTGGTGATGAAGATGTCGGCGTCGCCGATGACGTCTTCGACGGTCTTGACGTCGTAGCCTTCCATCAGCGCTTGTAGCGCACAGATCGGATCGATCTCAGTGATGACCACGCGACAGCCTTGACCCTTGAGCGATTGCGCCGAGCCCTTGCCGACGTCGCCGTAGCCACAGACGACAGCCATCTTGCCCGCCAGCATGACGTCGGTCGCACGCATGATGCCGTCGATGAGCGAGTGGCGGCAGCCGTAGACGTTGTCGAACTTCGACTTGGTCACGCTGTCGTTCACATTCATCGCCGGGAACGGCAACTTGCCTTCGCTTTGCAACTGGTAGAGGCGGTGCACGCCGGTGGTCGTCTCTTCGCTGACGCCACGGATGCCCGGGAGCATCTTGCGCCACTTCTTGCCATCTGAGGCAACCGAAACCTTGAGCGCCCTGAGCAACTCCGTCATGTCTTCACCGTCGCCAGCCTTCGGCTTCGGGACCTTCTTGGCCTTCTCAAACTCGGCACCCTTCATGATCATCATCGTGGCGTCGCCACCATCGTCGAGGATCATGTTCGGGCCGTCGTGGCCGGGCCACGTCAGCGCTTGCTCGGTGCACCACCAGTATTCTTCGAGCGTCTCACCCTTCCAGGCGAAGACCGGAACACCCCTCGGCTTTTCCGGGGTGCCCTTCGGGCCAACGGCGATCGCGGCAGCAGCGTGATCTTGCGTGCTGAAGATATTGCACGAAGCCCAACGAACGTCGGCGCCGAGATCGACGAGCGTCTCGATCAACACGGCGGTCTGGATCGTCATGTGCAACGAACCGATGATTCGCGCCCCCTTAAGCGGTTGCTGCTTCTTGTACTCGCGGCGGATGGACATCAGGCCCGGCATCTCAACCTCGGCCAGGTTCATTTCCTTGCGGCCAAACTCGGCGAGGTTGATGTCGGCGACCTTGTAGTCGCACTCGGATAGGACCGCGGCCTTGGCTGGCTTGCTGGCCTTCTTCGTCTTTGGGGTGTTCGTAGCAGTCATGTTATTAGTCAGTCGGAGAAACAAAAAGGAAGTCACAGAGTCGCGGGCGTTGCAAGGCCGTTCGGCTTGCGTCCACGCACGACAAACATTGAAAA
Source organism: uncultured bacterium (assembly GCA_937906475.1). Taxonomy (GTDB): domain Bacteria; phylum Planctomycetota; class UBA1135; order UBA1135; family UBA2386. The sequence continues at coordinate 67,675 of CALCZA010000026.1, read as the reverse complement.
CTCAGCGCGCGAACCGTCTGGCCCGGTCACGCAGTAACGATCCGCCAACGGTCGGCTGACGAGATCGTGGAAGCCCGCTCGCGCGAGCGAAGCCAACACAAGGTCTGGCTTGAGGCCGAGGCGAAGATCGCCCATGCGTTCACGCATCCATTCGGATTCGTGCGGCATCAGATCGGCGACGACGACGTAACCACCTGGTTGCACGATGCGATGCACTTCGCGCGCCGCAGCATCGTGATCGGGCAGGTGGTGCCAGACGAGATTCGCGAACGCCGCGCCCACCTCATCTGCATCGAGTGGCAACGCATCAAGCTCACCCTGACGGAAATCGACGCGCGGCACGTTAGCGCGCGCTTCGACAAGCATGCGCTCACTGTGATCGACGCCAATGACTTCGTCACTGCGCTCGGCCAACCATGCTGCCAAGAAGCCAGCGCCACAACCAAGGTCGACGACCCTCGGGCCGCACGGCCAAGCTTGCGCAAGAATCTCGGCGCGCAGTGTGCCAACGGCAAAATCCTGGCCAACGCTGTGCCACTGCTCAGCGAGGCGGTCGTGGGCGTCGCGACTCTTCTGACGGCGGCGATCAAGCACGGCCTGCAACGCCGACTGATCACGAAGCCCCTCATCAGCATCGAGATACGGCTGCACAGTCGCTTGGAACAACGACGGCGACAACGGACCGCCAGCGACCGGCTCGATCAGCGAGTGGAAGCTCCAGGTGCCTTCGCGGCGATCTCGCACTAGGCCGGCCCGCTTCAACAGCGACAGGTGGTTGCTGACCCGGCTCTGCTGCAATCCGGTGATCGCGACGAGCTCTTGCACAGCCAGCTCAGCCTGCGTCAGCAATGCGCAAAGACGTAAACGCAGAGGATCCGACAGCAGCTTCAAGGTCGCTTGCAGGCTGTCTAGAGTCGTCGTCATTGCTTGCATCAATATATCACAACATCGTGATATTCAATGCAGACTCTAGATGGCTTCATAGAAAATCTCGCCCCCGAGATGGCTTCGGGCAGCCCATCAACCGCCAACCCCCGATGCCAACGCCGCGCAGAACGGCAACGTCCACGCGCTCGCCGACCCCAAGGTGGCAATTAGAAGCACGACTGCGCAGGTGGCGGCATGGTCCAAAACGCACTCACGCAACTCGAAGTGAGCCCCGAGACGACTAGCACAAGCAACACGCCATTCGATTGCCTAGCCGTCGAGGGCGTGCCCGGCACCATGGACAGCCAGTCGATGGCAACGCACAGCGGCCAAGGGATCCCACGCGGAAACCCCGATCAGATGGGCATCACCAACGACAAAACCACTCGACAAGAACAGTGCAACGAAGGCCTCAAAGCGCGCATACACGACGCGCAAACCGACCGCACCCGCACCGAAAGCAACCCCGCACCGCAGCAGAGAGGCTGCCGGGAGGACATCCACACAACGACGACGGGATTCACTGCCCGCTAGACGGCGAACACTAGACGCGCGCCAGCACCGGCCACTAGGATCCCCCGCCAACTCCCGGAGATCCCATTAAGTGACCAACGCCAGCTCTAAAGTCCCCGTCGCCACGAACGAACCCATCAAGTCCTATGCGCCCGGCAGTCCCGAGCGCGCCTCGCTGAAGTCTGCGCTCAAGCAGATGGCGAGCGAGACGGTCGAGGTCCCGATGATCATCGGCGGTGAGGAGGTGCACTCCAACAACACCGGCACCATCGTCATGCCGCACGATCACGGCCACAAACTCGGCACGTTCCATCAAGGGGATGCGAGCTCCGTCGACCAAGCGGCCAAGGCTTGCAAGGCTGCCGAACGTGAATGGCAAGCGACGCCGTGGGAGCACCGCGCCGCGATCTTCCTGAAGGCTGCCGACCTGCTCGCCGGGCCATGGCGCGACAAGATCAACGCCGCGACGATGCTCGGCCAGAGCAAGAACGCTTACCAAGCTGAGATCGATGCGGCCTGCGAGCTGATCGACTTCTGGCGCTACAACGTGCAGTTCATGCGGGAGCTCTACACGGAGCAGCCGGAGAGCAGCCCGGGTTGTTGGAACCGCGTCGAACAACGCGGCCTCGAAGGCTTCGTGTTCGCGGTGACGCCGTTCAACTTCTCATCGATCGCCGGCAACTTGCCGACCGGCCCAGCCATGATGGGCACCACTGCACTGTGGAAGCCAGCCTCGACAGCCGTCTTGTCCGGCTACTGGATCATGAAACTGCTCGAAGAAGCCGGCTTGCCGAAGGGCGTCGTCAACTTCGTGCCAGGTGCTGGCCGCACGATCGGCACCCCCGCAATCTCGCATCCCGACCTCGCCGGCGTGCACTTCACCGGTTCGACCGGCGTGTTCCAAGGCATGTGGAAGTCGGTCGGCGAGAACATCAACAACTACAAGTGCTACCCGCGCATCGTCGGCGAGACCGGCGGCAAGGACTTCATCTTTGCGCACGCTTCGGCGGACCTGCAGGCGCTCGTCATCGCCACCGTGCGTGGCTCCTTCGAGTTCCAAGGGCAGAAGTGCTCGGCCGCAAGCCGCGCCTACATCCCGAAGTCGCTGTGGAGTGAATACCAAGAGCGCCTGGTTGCCGAGATCGCGAAGATCAAGATGGGCGACGTGCGCGACTTCACGAACTTCATGAACGCGGTCATCGACGAGAAGGCGTTCGACACGATCTCGGACTACATCACGCACGCCAAGGAATCGAGCGACGCGACGATCCTGTGCGGCGGTGGCTTCGACAAGTCGAAGGGCTACTTCATCGAGCCAACGGTGATCGTCACCACCAACCCGAACTACAAGTCGCTCACCGAAGAGATCTTCGGCCCGGTCATGACGATCTTCGTCTACGACGACAAGGACTTCGACGCGACGCTCGATTCGTGCGACACCGCGTCGGCCTACGCCTTGACCGGTGCGATCTTCTCCCAAGACCGCTACGCCGCGATCAAGATGACGAAGCGCCTAGAGCACGCTGCCGGCAACTTCTACATCAACGACAAGCCGACCGGCGCCGTCGTTGGCCAGCAACCGTTCGGCGGTGGTCGCGCCTCGGGCACCAACGACAAGGCGGGCAGCAAACTCAACCTGATGAAGTGGTGCTCGGCGCGCACGATCAAGGAAACGTTCGTGCCGGCCTACGAGTGGACCTACCCGTTCATGGACGAAGCGTAGGCCTTAGCGCAGATGGCATAAGCCGCGCGAGCCAGCGGCCGCTACAGCGGCCGCCCTACCCGGCGGACTGCCGACCAATGGCTGGCGACTACGTGACTTCCCAGGTCTCGCCGGCGTAGATCAAGTCCTTGAGGCTCTGCTTGTTGTTCGCCACGGCGGCATCGATCTGCTGGTTGACCCCGTATTCGAAGTTCGGCTTGTCAATCCGGCGGAAGACACCAATCGGGACCGGGAACTTCGCTTCGTCCATCGTCGCCAACGCCATCGCGGGTGCCGGCGTGTCGGCCGTCTCATCCCAGACGTAGGCCTTGCCGAGGTCGTCGCCTTCGACAATGAAGGGCCGGAAGCTCTCGTCAAACGCGATGCCCTTGTCGTTGTCCGCGCCAAACAACAGCGGCTTGCCGTGTTCGAGGTAAAGCATGCGCGCGTCGCGCACGCCCTTGTCGGTGAAGCCCGCGTAGGCACCATCGTTGAAGATGTTGCAGTTCTGATAGATCTCGATCATCGCCGTGCCGGTGTGGCTGTCGGCTTGCTTGACCATGCTCTGCAGGTGCGGGCCGAGGATGTCGACAGCGCGAGCGACAAACGTGCCACCGGCGCCGAGCGCCAATGCGATCGGCGAGAATGGGTAGTCGACCGACCCTAACGGCGAACTCTTGGTGACCTTGCCCTGCGGGCTGGTCGGCGAGAACTGGCCCTTGGTGAGTCCGTAGATCCGGTTGTTGAACAGCAGGATCTTCAGGCCCACGTTGCGGCGCATCGCGTGGATGAAGTGGTTGCCGCCGATCGACATCGCGTCGCCGTCACCGGTCACGACCCAGACATCGAGCGCGGCATTGCTCAGCTTGACGCCGGTCGCCACCGCTGGCGCCCGGCCGTGGATCGTGTGGAAGCCATAGGTATCCATGTAGTACGGAAACCGCGAGCTACAACCGATGCCGGAGATGATCACGGTCTCGTGCAGCTTCTTGCCGAGATCGGCAAACGCAGCCTGCACCGAGTTCAGGATCGAGTAGTCGCCACAGCCTGGACACCAACGAACATCTTGATCGCTCTTGAAGTCCTTCTTGGTCAACTTGGGTTCATCAACGCTAGTCATCACTTCACCTCCTGAAGCACGGTCCGCATGTAATCTTCCACTGCCTGGCTCTGGAACGGCTGGCCGTTGACCTGGCTGTAACTTTGCACGTCGATCAGATACTTCGAACGCAGCATCATCGCGAGTTGGCCGCAGTTCAGTTCTGGTAGCACGACCTTCTTGAACGAGCGCATCAGCGCTTCGAGGTCATTGGGCAGTGGGTTCAGGTAGCGCAAGAACGCGCAACTGATGCTCTCGCCTTGCTCCTGCAACCGCGTCACCGCAGCGGTGATCGCACCGCGCGGGCTGCCCCACCCGAGCACCAATACGTCGCCGGACTTTTCGCCAATGGTCTCCATCGGCGCCAAGTCGTTGGCGACCATCGCAACCTTCTTGGCGCGCGTATTGATCATGTGCTGGTGGTTGTCGGCGTCGTAGCTGATGTTGCCAGTGATGTCCTGCTTCTCAAGACCACCGATGCGGTGCACAAGCCCCTTGGTGCCCGGCTTCGCCCACGGACGCGCCAGCGTCTCCGGGTTGCGCTCGTAGGGCTTGAACTTGACGCCGGCCACGCCTTCCGGCGCGTAGTTGACTTCCACTGGCGGCAACTTGTCGATGTCGGGCAGTCGCCATGGCTCACTGCCGTTGGCGATGTAGCCATCGGACAGCACCATCACCGGCACCATGTGCTTGGTCGCAATGCGCACCGCTTCGTAGCCAACCTCGAACGCATCGGCTGCCGTCGAGCAAGAGATCACGACCATCGGCGACTCGCCGTTGCGGCCATACATCGCTTGCAGCAAGTCGGCCTGCTGGGTCTTGGTCGGCATGCCGGTGCTAGGGCCAGCGCGCTGGATATTGAGCACCACCAACGGCAACTCCGCCATGATCGCGAGGCCGATCGCTTCGGCCTTCAACGCGACACCTGGACCAGATGTCGACGTGATGCCGAGCTTGCCGGTGTAACTCGCGCCGATCGCCGCACAGACGGCTGCGATTTCGTCTTCGGCCTGGAACGTCGCCACGCCGAGGTTCTTGTAACTACTCAGTTGGTGCAACACGTCGGATGCCGGCGTGATCGGGTAGCTACCCAAGAATAACGGCACGTTGCCCTTCTGACTGGCGGCGACCAATCCCAGGCACAGCGACTGATTGCCCATGATGTTGCGGTAAGTGCCGGGCGGCATCTTCGCGGGCGCGACCTTGTAGGAGACCTGGAAGATCTCAACCGTCTCGGCATACGCGTGACCAGCGGCCATCGCCTTCAAGTTGGCTTCGACAATCGCCGGCCTCTTGGCGAACTTCTCCGCCAACGCCTTCTTGGTTGGATCAACTTCTCGCTGGAACAACCAGTAGAGGATGCCGAGCGCATACATGTTCTTGCAGCGGTCCTTGCCTCGGTTGTCGAGATCGGATTCTGCCAGCGCTTCGCGGGTGCGCGCCGTCAAGTCGATCTCGATGACGCGGAAGCCGTCGAGCGAACCGTCGGTGCGCGGGTCGACCGTGTAGGTCGCCTTCTTCAAGTCGAGAGCTTTGAAGCTCGCGTTGTTGAGCAGCAGGATGCCGTTCTTTTTGAGTTGGCCGATGTGCGCCTTCAGCGCCGCAGGGTTCATCGCCACCAACACGTCCGGCGCATCGCCTGGCGTGTGGATATCGAAGCTCGAGAAGCGCAACTGGAACGCGCTGACTCCCGGGAGCGTGCCGGCAGGCGCGCGAATCTCGGCCGGGAAGTCAGGGAACGTGGCGATGTCGTTGCCCATCAACGCAGTCGTGCGTGTGAACTGGTCACCCGTCAACTGCATGCCGTCACCGGAGTCGCCGGCAAAGCGGATAACGACTTGGTCCAGTTCCTTGGTACCAGATTCCGGGATGCCAGATTCAGGATTGCTCGAGGTGAGCCCGCGGTTGGTATCAGTGCCTGTCATCGAAGTTTGTGTGCGGTGCAATATAGCCGCGGATCGGCTGTGATCACCGCTAGTTACATCACGGGGCCCAATTCCACGTAACGTCTAGCAACTATCAGGGCCTCACAGGCCGAAACCAATGCACACGCCGCTTCTCGGCGACTGCCTCACGCTGTCCGCGGACCCTATTGGCCCAGGTAGGACAGCCGAGCTTCGGCCATGCCCGGGCGCGCGAACTCACAGCCCCCGGCAAGCTGCCATCCAGCACACTTCGAAGACGCTGCGGGGGTTCGCCTTAAACGACGTGTTGGAGTTGCGCCTAGCCAGGCCATTCACCAACGCGGGAACCGTCGCGCTGCTCGATCGCACCAGCAAGAAGTATGGCACGACTCTGATCCTGGTGCTGCCCCACCCTTAGCGCGACTCCTTGCGATTGCGGACAAAGGGCACCGATGACTGCATGATGCGGGACCTAGACAAGCGCGACCAACTACGCGTCATGGCCAGCGGCATCGATAACGCAACGAACGCCATCCAATGCATGCAGCGGCGAGACCAAGAGTTCCCCCTCGCACCAATAAAGTAGCGGAAGGTACAGCCATCAGACTGACCCCGACAGCGAGGACGATGTGGAGAACACTCCACTTTTCCACGAGTTGTGCAGAAAAGAACCTGCCGCAAAGTCTCCCTTCCGGAAGCCATGTCGGCTCCAATGGTTGACCGCACGCTTTCCTAAGCGATCCGCCACTCGCCACTTCGCCCCGCTCGGGGCCAGACTCAGCCCCCCCCCCACGCTCCCGCAATGCGCACCCAGCTTGGCACCTACTGCCAACAGTTCGACGGCACACTGCGCCCCGTACTGAAAGATCTCGATCTCGCTATCAATGCTCTCGAAGCGGCCTCGGATGACACCCCGAGCAAGTCGCTGCACGTGCCATTGCTCGAGTTGCAACATCAGTTGCGCGCGTTGTGCGACAAGGTCGCGGAACAGCAAGCCTATGTGCTGATCTTCGGTCCACTAAAGAGCGGTAAGTCGACATTGATGAACGCGATTGCCGCGTCGTATGTCAGCGAAGTCTCAAGCTTGCCGGCATACCCGTGCCTCGTGTTCGTGCGTTCCGGCACGAAGCGCGAGTATGTCGTTAAGCTGTACAATGGCACGACGCGCACGTTCAAACAGGCGGACGAACTGCACGACGACATCGCCAAGGCGCACATCGCATTGGCGGATGCCATTCGTGATACAGAGGCCCGCGGCCTCAAGTTCGATCCGGCGGAACACTATCCAAGGGCCATCCGCCGTGTCGACGTGCACGTCCCGGACAGCCAACTCGAAAAAACGGGCGCGGTCTTAGTCGACACTCCCGGCCTCTACACGCGCATGCGCTTTGGCTACGACCGCATGACGCGTGACTTCCGCGATGCGGCGGCTTGCGCGATCTTCGTCGTTAAGAGTGACACGTTGTTCTTGGAGCAGGTCTTCTCCGAGTTCCAACAACTGCTCGACCTATTCAGCCGCATCTTCCTGGTCGTCAACGTCGACTCGCACAAGCGCGACGTCAGCCCCGATGGCAAGCTTGTGCCAAGTCTTGAGCAGTCACGACCCGAAGAAGTCCTGAAGGCCTTCGAACAACTCGCGATGTCGGCGCCGCTACAAAAAGCTGCCAGGGACGGTCGCGTGCACATGTATCCGGTCGACCTGCTACATGCCGCGAGCAACGCGCTGTCAAAGGAAGACAAGAGCAAGTCGCCCGCCAGCTTCCGTGCCTTCGAGAAGGACCTCAGCGACTACCTCGCCAGTTCGGATTACTTGTCAGCGTTCTTGCGCGACTCATTGCAACGCGCCGAAGGTCTACTCACGGAGATGCAGTCGTACTTCGACCACGAAGATGCGAAGCGCCTCGAGAGCCGACTTACCGAACTCGATGGAGAACGCGAATGGCTGAAGGCCGAGCGGCAGAAGGTCGAGAACGCACTGAAACTCGACTTGATCGAACCCTTCGCGCGCAGCCACCGCGACATCATCGCCGAAGTCGAGCGCAGCGCGCGCGACCACGGCGCCAAGTTACTGCGCACGCTAGGCGCTTCGATTGACACGTGGTTCTTGTCGAGCCAAAGCCTCGAATGGCTGGTGCAAGACCTGTGGACACCGCTAGTCAATGACTACCGTCAAGCGTGCCTCGAAGCGGCTGCCAAGGCGTTCGCGCAGGCCGGCGCCCAGATTGACGCAGGACTCGACCTACCTGACGGCATGAGCGAACTGACGCGCCGTGCCGGGATCGACCTGCGCCTGATGCGGGCGCGCTCGCTCGATAGCTTGGGGCAGGTCGCGTGGCCCAAGCACGCGGTCGTGCCGGTCGACGTGCGCACGATCCCCGTCAAGAAGGGCGTCGTAGACCGCCTCACCTTCCGCTCGCTCGACAAGGTGCGCACGCGCATCTTCGGAGCATTTGACAAGCCCGACATCAAGGTCCCTGGCAAGGACAAGGCCAAGTATCTTGGTGAGCCAGGCCGACTGCATCTACACCAATGCGTGGCGCAGTTCCGCGGCACGCTACTGCCGCAGACAACCGGGAGCATTGGCTATCACTTTGGCGCGCGCTTCATGGAGGTTGCCGACAAGATGCTGCGCGAGCACCTGAGTGAGTATGCGCCGCGTCTCTCCGAGAAACTGGCCAGCATCGAGTCGGAACGCACTTACCTGATGTCGGTTGCCTCACCGCTTCGCGACCTCAGTGCACTGACTAGCGGCACCAAGAAGCAACTGGGTGATCTCGCGACGACGTTCGTTCACGATGCCGAGTTCACCCCGCAGACCAAGGTCGTCGGGAGCAACCCGAAGGCACCGCAGCAACCGGCCAAGCAAGACACCAAGCCTGAGAATCGCGGCGAGTCGAACGGCTGAGGGCCACACATTCGATAAGCACCTCTGGCCAGCAGTCGATCTGGCCATTGGGTTCGCTCCCCAGCGCGAGGCTGCTAAAGCCCGAAGCCCGCAGCCTTGCGAAAGCGCGCCAACGTCGCGCGCACGGCATCGAGTATCGACGCCGCTGACTTGCCGGTGAACAACTCGATCGCGTCCTGGACCGTGCTCACGGATTGCACCGAGAACTTGTTCGCTTCGACGGCTTGCACAACATCAACGTCGAGCATCAAGTCGCCGACGTTTGCCGCCGGCAGGACAACACCCTGCTTTTTCGTCAACCGACGCGCTTTGCACAGGCGGAAGAAGCCTTCGATCTTTTCGTTCACGCCTGCAACGGCCTGAACTTCACCCTTCTGATTGACCGAGCCGGTGATCGCGTGGCCTTGCAGCAGCGGCACGTTGGCTAGCGACGAGAGCAGCGCCAACAATTGCGCCAGCGAGGCACTGTCACCCTCGACACCGTTGTAGAGCTGTTCAAAGCAGATCGTCGCCTGCATGCACAGAGGCCCATCGTCGCCAAACTCCTGCAGTAGGAAGCCCTCGAGGATCATCACGCCCTTGTCGTGAATCGGTCCGGACAGATGCGCCAATCCTTCAATGTTGACCAGGCCCGAACGCTGCGCGGTGGCGACGCCCGAATTACAGGTGATGCGGCACGGGCGACCAAACTCAATTGAGCCAGTATCAAGCACCGTCAATGCGTTGATCTGGCCAACAGCGGAACCGCTGGTCGACAACCGCATGTAACCGGCCGCGTAGCCGCGCTCGGTAAGCTCTTGGGCTAGGTCATGCCGCTGCCGCTGCATTTGCATCGCCAATTCGACATGATCGCGAGTGACCTTATCGGCCCCGGCTTCACTAGCTTGAAAGGCCGACTCGCGCGCCAAATCACCAATCTCGCTGTAGCGCGTGATCAGTCGGTCGCGACGACCAGCACAGCGAGCGCCGTATTCGGCGATCGCCGCCATCGCGTCCGGCTGCATTTTGGGCAAGCCTTCACCTTCGACCAACCACTGCAGGTAGCCCGCGTAGCGAGTCAAGCTCTGCTTGTTGACTGGAATCGTACTGTCGAACTCGGCGTGGATCTTGAACACCTGACTGAACTGAGGATCCTCAGCAGCGAGCTCTTCATAGACACCTGGCTCGCCAATCAGCACAACCTTGACGTCGACCGGGATCGCCTGCGGCTGCAACGAGCCAGTCTGGGCACCCGCGCTAAGATCAAAGTCTCGGATCTCAAGTCGCCCGGATTGCAGCACGCGCTTCAAGTGCATCCAGACACCAGGTTCGCGCAGCACATCGAGGCAGCGCAACACCAAGTAACCACCTTCGGCACGCAACAGCGAACCGGGGTGCACCTGCAGCGGACCAGGCAGTTCGCTCGCGCTGATCGTGCCGAACAAGTTGCCGAAGGTCGGGTTGGTCTCAATGACCACCGGACATGCAGCCGTGAACGACGTTTTGACGACTTGCGAGTGGAACTCACCGAGTCGTGGCTCGCCGGTCATGGGCAGCAACTCAAGCACCTTGGTCTCGTCTTCGAGTTCGACCTCCGTACCGACAAACTCATGCAGGTTGCGCTCGATAAACTCACCAGCTTGATCCAGCCAGTCCGCGACATCGGGTTCGGGCCACTTCTTGACGAACTCCTTCTGATGGCTCTGCAGCACCTTCCACGCGAGGCGATTGTCCATCGTGCGCAATTCGCCTTCGGAGCGAATGAACTCCTCGCGAACACGATCGTTGACTTCGTCGAGTCGCTCAAGCAACAGCTCGCGTTGACGCAGTAGCAGTTGCCGCTGGTCGTCTTTGATCTTGCCTTCGATAACCAACTGCGACAACGCATCGAGCGTCACTGGGTCGCCTTCGAATACCGGATAGATGTCGGCTGTCGACGAGCCATCCTGCGCCTGGAACGTCACCAACGCACAACCCTGCTTTGAGGCCTGCCGCTGCAATGCAGACATGATGCGCCGCTCGCGCGCCCCGCTTGAGCGCTTGACCATGCGACGCGACATGCGATGCGGTCGCGACCGCAGGGTATTGAGCAGTGCGCCGTGCAAGATGCGGCCAAGCTCAACGAGGTCATTGCGGAACGCGGGACCGCGACCCGGCGGCAACGAGATCAACAGCGGCCGGTTGGGTTCACGGAAGTTGGTCACGAACACACGGTCCGGGACGCGATAGCAAACCGGTTGGATATCGCGCAGCAACATCTCCACCACAGCGGTGCGACCGGATCCAATCAGCCCCGACACGAAGATGTTGTAACCCTGCGCGTGGATCGACAAGCCAGTGCGCAGCGCCGCCATCGGACGCTCTTGACCGATCAAGAACCTGGCGGTCGGCGCCTTCTTAGCGGGCTTCAGCGGTGGACACGTCCAACGCAACTGATCGGCGGGCACCGAGCGTGATCGGCTGGCGGCAGCGTCGCCGGCCGAACGCGCCTTGACGACTCTCCGGCTGCCACCAGCCGGAGAGTCGCCCACGCGTCGGCGACCTACGGCACGGCTGCTACCGCTCTTGCTGCCGACACCCTTCGCACTGCCTTTCGCGGCCTTCTTCTTGGATGCACTCACGCGCGCGCCACGAGGACCGGACACGGTGCCGCTTTCAAGATTTCGCCAGCCGTACTACCGAGGAGTGCTTTCATGAATCCGTGGCGACCCTGCGAACGAACCAGGATCAGATCGACGCGCTCGACTAGCGCTTCCTTGAGAATCTGTTCTTCGACATCTTCGGAGAACGTTAAATGACCGAGCGCATGCACGCCGGCCTCGGCAGCTTGGTCCACGACGCGCTGCAGCTTGGCCTTCACTTCTTCCTGGAGCTCCTGCTCGAAGCTACGCCCACCTCCGGCCGCACCGTGGTGCCCAATAAGATTGAGCGTCGCTGGGGTGTCAATCACTGCCAGCAGCAGCAACTCGGCACGTAGCTGTGCCGCCAAACTAATCGCATAGCTAAGATCGGGTTCGCGGGACTCCGCGAGATCGACTGGCGCCAGAATGCGCTTCACCAACGATGTCACCATGATGCGATCCTACGCTGCGCGGCCAGCAATTCGAGAAGTCGTCAGGTATCCTGTGCGCCTACCCATCCCCCAGAGTTAGCTAATTGGACCTCAAAGACCTCAAGATCGAACGTCAACCGAAGCAGAAACGCCGTTCCAGCAATCCGTGGCCACTGCGACTCGGCATCCTCGCCGTGCTCGCGGGTGCCGGATGGCTGGTCTGGCCGATGGCCAGCAAATTCTTCGACCAGGTGCGCCTGCCCCAGGTCCGCACCTTCCTAGTCAAGGAAGCGGCTCCAGCAGCGGCTGCGGCGGTCAGCGGAACCGCGGCAAATGGCTACGTCGTCGCGGCTCGCCGGGCCGCGTTATCGTCTGACGTGCCAGGACGGATCGTCGAACTCAACGTCACCGAGGGCTCGATCGTCAAGAAGGGCGATATCGTTGCTCGACTGTTCTCAGCTGAATACCGGGCCGCATGGCAACAATCGGAGGCAAATCTCGCCGTGGCAAATGCCGGAGTGACCCGCGCAGTAGCAAACTTCGCGGTTGCCAACGCGGCCATCACCGAGGCGCGCAGTTCCTTGTTGGCTGCAACCGCCTTGCGCGACGAAGGTAAAACGCAACGCGATTATTTGGCCCAGGAACGGACCCGCGTGGCACAACTGACCACCACGGGCATTGAAGGCATCCGCCGGCAGCAACAGGCTGACCGAGACTTCGCCGCAGCGACTGCGCGCCTCTCGTCGCTCGTCGCCGGCATGGACTCAAGCAGTGCCCGCGTAGAAACTGCGGTACAGCGTGCCAAGGTTGCCGCCGCGGAAGTGGCGGTAGCCAAAAGTCAGACCGATGCCGCCAAGGCCGGCCGCGACCAAGCCAGGGCCACCCTGGACAAGACCGACGTCCGCGCCCCGTTCGACGGCATCGTCGTGCTCAAGGACGCCGAAGTCGGTGAAGTCGTCTCTCCCAACGTCCAGGGTGGCGGCAACGCCCGCGGCGCAGTTTGCACAATGGTCGACTTCGACAGTCTGGAAGTGCAGGCCAATGTACCGGAATCAGCACTGTCTTCGGTTACCGCTGGTGCCGCAGCGGACATCTTCCTGGAGGCATTCCCCGACGACCGCTACGCAGGCATCGTCGATCGCATCTGGCCAACTGCGGACCGGCAAAAAGGCACGGTCGAAGTACGTGTACGCTTCACACAGCGCGACGACCGCTTGCGGCCGGAGATGGGCGTTCGCGTCGTATTCCGCGCCGGCGATGCTCCCGAACCGACCGCACAGAGCGGCATCGCGGCACGCAGCATCATCATTCCAGTCGAAGCTCTGGTGCAGATCGCCGGCAAGACTGGCACCTTCCTGGTCGAACGGGACACAGTACGATTCATGGAGGTAAAGACCGGCGATCGCAAGAGCGGTCGCGTTGCCATCGATGCGGGCCTGCGCGCCAACCAGACTATCGTGGTTAACCCACCAACCTCATTGCAGGACGGAGATCGCATCCGCATCGAAACGCAATAGCCTGCCAAAAGCCGTTCGCGTCAACAGCCATTCCGCCCCCCGTGCAGGCCGACCTCGTCAGGCCGCACCACCGACCAGTATTCAGCATGTCAGCCCCAATCACTTTGCGCACCGTCACCAAGTCATATTCCCGCGGCGGCGAGACGCTGCGCGTTCTTGATGAACTGGATCTCGACATGGATGGCGGCACGTTCTACGCGCTCATGGGCCCGTCCGGATCTGGCAAGACCACGCTGCTCAACCTCGTCGGTGGTCTCGACCACTCAGACAGCGGCATCATTCGCGTTGGCGACGAAGACATCAACGATCTGAACGGCACCGAACTCGCGCAATGGCGCGCCGAGAACATCGGGTTCGTCTTCCAGGGCTTCAACTTGCTGCCGGTGCTCAGCGCCCGCGAGAACGTCGAGTTGCCGCTCCTGCTCGCGCCACTGTCCAAAGCGCAACGCCGTGAACAGGCCGAACGCGCCCTCGATCTGGTCGGACTCAAGGACCGCATGAACCACAAGCCACGCGAACTCTCGGGTGGCCAAGAGCAGCGCGTCGCGATTGCACGGGCCATCGCTAGCGACCCCAAGGTCATTCTCGCCGACGAACCAACGGGGGACCTCGATAGGGACACCGCCGATGCTGTGTTGGCGGTGTTGCAGCAACTCAATCGCGAACTTGACAAGACCATCTTGATGGTCACGCACGACCCGCAAGCCGCAAGCTACGCATCAAAGACGATCCACCTAGATAAGGGCAAACTCGGCCGTATCGAGGAGAACCACACGATCACTGGTGACGCCAACAACAGCAAGGAGAACTGAGCGATGCCCGTCCGCCTCCTCCTTCGCAACTTGTTCGGCCACCCCCTGCGCGCGATCCTGACCGTCGGCTCGGTCACGATTGCCGTGTTCTTGCTCTGCATCCTGATGGCCGTCAGCCGCGGACTCGATGCAGCCGTCGCGCAAGCCAGCGCATCCCGACTCTGGGTGCAATCGTCGGTCAGCCTGTTCGTCGATTTACCCAACGCCTACGCCAGCAAGATCCAATCGACGCCGGGCGTCGAAGACGTCGTGCGATTCCAGTGGTTCGGTGGCGTCTACCAGGACACCTCCAACTTCTTCGCGCAGTTCGCAGTCGATCCCAAGAAATGGAAGGACAGCTATCCCGAGATCGAGTTCAGCGAAGGCTCATTAGATCAATGGGAGAAGTCTCGCACTGGCTGCATCATCGGCGAAGACTTGGCCGCGCGCTTCGGCTGGAAGGTCGGAGATCGCGTCCCGCTAATCGGCACGATCTTCCCACGCCTCGATGGCAGCAACTGGGAGTTCGACGTCGCCGGCATCTACCATTCGAACTCGCTGAGCATCGACCAAATGACGATGTTCTTCGACTTCCAATACCTGCGTGAGAGCCAGGAACAGAACGCTGTTGGCGGGCCGGGCGGCGTCGGCGTCTACTTGACGCGACTGGCGCCAAACGCAGACGCCGACGACGTCATTGCGGCAATCGAAACCGAATATGAGAACGGCCCGCAGGCTGTTCGAGTAACCACCGAAGCGGAGTTCCAACGCCAGTTCATCACCATGCTTGGTAGCGTCCCGACGCTGCTCGCAAGCATCGGCGGCGGCGTATTGTTCGCGATCTTCTTCGCGGTCCTCAACACAATGCTGATGGCCGCCCGCGAACGCACTCGCGACATCGGAATCTTGAAAGCTCTCGGCTTTGGCAACGGCAAGATCGGCTTCATGCTGGTCATTGAATCCCTGCTCATCTGCACCACTGGTGGCGCGGTTGGCATCTTCTTAGCCAAAAGCGCGGAACGACCTCTGTGGTCCGTCGTCTCGTCGCAGGTGCCTGGCTTCGAAATCTCGTCGACGGTGCTGACACTCGGCATCAGCCTGGCCGTTGGCCTCGGCATCCTCGCGGGCATCGCACCCGCGCTGCGCGCTCGCAATCTGCAACCTGTCGCCGCTCTGCGGTTGGGAGCCTAAACATGGCACTCATACCACTGCAGTACAACATCCGCAGCCTGCTGGTTCGCTCTGGCAACACATGGCTCTGCATCTTCAGCATCGCGGCAACCGTCGCCGTGCTCGCCGGCATCCTGAGCCTGCAACAAGGCTTCGAAACGATCTTTGCGTCGCGCGGTCGCGAGGACATGGTCGTGCTCCTGCGCACCGGCGCTACGTCAGAAGGTGAGAGTGCATTCGATCGCACCCGCGCACAAATCGCCCTCAACGAGATCCCCGAGATCGCGACCGACACCAACGGCAAGCCACTCGCCTCGGCAGAACTGTATCTGGCGACACTGCTGGCGCGCAAAGATGGCGGCAAGACCAACATCCCGTTGCGGGGCGTGCAACCCGCGACGTTCGCAATCCACGGCGACAACTGGAGCATCCTCGACGGCCGTAACTTCGCGCCAGGCACGGACGAAGTCGTCGTCGGCAAGGCGTTGCGCGATCGCATCCAAAACTGCGAGATCGGCGACACGCTACGCATCAATGTGACACCGTTCCGCGTGGTCGGAGTGTTCGAATCAACCGGCGCCTACCAAACTGAAGTATGGGGCGACGTCGACCGCATGCGAGCGGCGCTAGATGTCGAGAACTACAGTCGCATCATTGGCGTCATGCGGCCCGATGCATCCGTCAAGGATCTCGCCAAGCGACTCGAGGGCGACAAGCGAATCCCCGCCAAAGCTCTCAGTGAGAAGGAGTATCTAAGCAATCAGACCGGAGCGCTTACGGGCCTGTTTACATTCCTTGGCGCGTTCTTATCCGTCATCATGGGCCTGGCCGCCGTCTTCACTGGCACCAACGCGATGCTGTCGGCACTCGCCGCGCGCACTCACGAAATCGGTATCTTGCTAGCAACCGGCTTCCGCCCATTCGCGGTGTTTTTATCGTTCCTGCTGGAGGCGGCCTTGCTCGGATTATTGGGCGGCATCATCGGCGTCGTAATGGTCATTCCATTGAATGGCATTCAAACCGGCACCACAAACTTCGCGACGTTTACCGAGGTCACCTTCGCCTTCCGGACCACGCCATACGCCATCGCAGTCGCAATCATCTTTGCGCTCTTGCTCGGCATCATCGGCGGTGCCATCCCCGCCTATCGCGCGTCGCGCATGACCCCCACGCAAGCACTACGACGCAGCTAGTGCCCCTAACGGTGCCGAGCCACTTACGCGGTGCGCAGCAATCGTCCGCGGCGACCAGAAACTGACTTGCTAGTCGGAGTCGCCAGCTTCGAACAACTCGCGCAACGTGGTAACAGGCACCCGAACCGCACTGTCCGGCGGCCGAAACCACGTGGCCTCTTCATGCGGAGCGAAGTCGTCGCCCTTCAATCGGAACTGCAACGTGATCGTTCCAATACGGAGATCATCGAAGTCCCAGAAGCGATCGTTGGAGATCACCAGCGCACCGTGTTCGCGCGCATGCTCGAGCACGTGACCATCTGCAGACTCACCACGCGGACAAACGGCGTAGCGCGGCCGCCCCGGAGTCACATCTTGACACCGGCCGCGCAAGGTCTCCTGGTCTTTGCGCTGGCAACGCATCGCCGTGGTGTGGTCGATGAATACTTGGATCGGTAAGTCGTCACGCCAGTCATGACACCACTGCACGACCAGATCAAGTCGCTCGACCGGGCGGAAGCGACTCGATGCAATCACGTTCGCGCCATCGATGACTAGACCACGAAGTGCCGGCGGCACCGGGTCAGGTTGTCGTCGCTTAGGGCCGGCCATGGACACATGGTGCCGGATCGGTAACGCATCCGCTAATGTTGTGCGTGATGCAGCCCCCCGAGTTTTGGGCGAAAGCGCGACTAGCAAGCGGAGTCGAGGGCAAAAAACGCATCGCACGGCACTTTTGCGGGTCCGAACAACCGCAGAACGTGGCTCAGATTCATGCGTCAAAACGCGCCGAAGCCAAAGTCGCGGAACGGTAGCGTGGCCAGCAGGTGCCAACCCGCATCGAATTGAGTCAAGCACATGCGAGCCTGCCGATCATCTGAAGCTACGCCTACGTTGCTAGCTACGCATGCTCTGGCAGCATCACGTCAAACACGCGCATGCCAACGCCACCACCAAGGCGTTCCTCCGCCTTACCCTCGAACACGAACGGGCCGCGGCCCTGCAGCACGCCACCACAGCGCTGGTAGACTTTAGGGAACAACGTGGTCTCGACGATGCCGGTGCCGTCCTCAACGGTCACGAAGCACATGCCACCTTGCTCAGCACTGTGACCGCGGAACGCCACCGCAAAGCCACAGATGCGCACGGTGCGATTCAGGTGCTCGGCAACCTTGCCACACGGCACGCACTGGTTGAGCACCGGCAACTCGCCGCGCCGCCACAACACATCCACAGGATGACTGCCGAGCGTGAAGCCAAGCAAACGCAATTCTGCCTCGCTCTTCTTGGCTTCGTCGTAATCGGGCAATTGTGGATAGCTCGCTTCGCGCGGACTCACAGCATCTGCAAACAAAGCACCGCGCACGGCTACCGCCGTTCGTTCGGCAGCCTTCTGCGCACGCGGCGTCATCGCGACTTGCAACCGCCACAACAATTCGGGCCGGGTCATGCCAAAGCCATCGCACGCGCCAACCAGGATCAGATTTTCGGCCTCATTGCGCATCGGTCGCACGCGCTGCAAGAAGTCCTGCAAATTGCGGAACGGGCCACCGGCGCGACGCGCGGTCAAGAGCGCAGAGACCGTGCGGTCGCCCAAACCGTGCACACTCGACAAGCCGATGCGAATCACCGTTGGACGCAGCAGTTCGTGCTCAACTGAGCCGTCTTGGATACACGGCCCGCGCAACTCGGCACCGAGTCGCTTTGCTTCTTCGGCATACACGCCTTGAGCAAAATAGCCGGCGTCGTTGCGCAACATCGCCGCCAAGAATGCTGCAGGCCAACGCGCCTTCAAGAACACGCAGCGATATGCGAGTCGGCCGTAAGTCACCGAGTGTGCTTTGCAAAAGGAGTAGGCCGCGAACCGCGCCATCTCGGCCCAGACTTGCTCGATCGCCGCACGCGGCAACCCACGCCGCAACCCAGCGACCACAAACGCATCCGCTTCATCGCGCAACGCATGGCTACGACCGCGCTTGCCAAGATCTCGCCGCAACACATCACCCTCGGTCGCATCAAGCCCGGCGACCGCCATCGCGGCACGGATCACATCTTCTTGGTAGAGCATGATGCCGAAGGTGTCGGCGAACACTTCGCGCAACAAAGGATGCGCCGTCGTCACGGGTTCGAGGCCACGCGCCCGCCGGATGAACGCGTCCTTCATGCCTGCCGCCGCCGGCCCGGGCCGCACCAACGCCACCGCCTGGATGACGCGGTCCATCGTCTTGGCCCCCATCTGCTGCAGCAGCGTGCGCATCGCCGGTGACTCGACTTGGAAGCACCCCAGAGTGCCGCCGCTGCTCAGTAACTTAGCGGTGCGCGCATCATCTTCGGGGATCGCGTACAGATCGGGAACGACCACGCCATGCGCCTGCAGCATCGTCACGCAGTCGTGCACAATCGATAGTGCGCGGTTGCCGAGCAGGTCGATCTTGACCATGCCGAGGCCCTCGACGAAGTGCATGTCGTATTGCGTGACAACGACTCCTTTGGCGGCACGTTCGAGTGGTGCGTAGGTTGCGATCGGTTCCGGCGTGATCACGATGCCGCCAGGATGCACGCCAAGATGGCGCGGCGCCGACAACAGTTGCTGCGCAAGCGACAACAGCAACTGTTCACGCTCGGGCGGCAGGTGCTTGCTGTCATGAACCGAACCAGAGTTACTGCTGCCAGAGTTACTGCTGCCAGAACTACTGCGGCCAGAGTTACTGCGATCGCCGACCCGCTGGCCTTCACACCAAAACCCCGGCGTCTCCGCGGCGATCTCCGCCAAGTCCAACCCAGCCTTGCCATGCCACGGCAAACGCTTGCTACGTCGCACCGCCTCGGCCGGCGGCAAGCCGAGCACCTTAGCTGCTTCTTGATAAGCCGAACGTGGACCACACGTGTTATAGGTCGCGATCATCGCGACGTGGTCGTGCCCGAAGTGCTCGTAAACGGCTTCGATCAACTCATCCCGGCGCCGCCAACAGAAATCGAGATCGATGTCCGGCAGGTCACTGCGCCCCGGATTGAGGAAGCGTTCGAACAACAATCCGTAACGCAGCGGATCGGCATCGGTCATGCCTAGGCAATGCGCCACCAAACTGTCGGCGGCCGACCCGCGACCGACGAACGGAATATCACGAGCGCGTGCTAACTCGACGATCTGGTGCACCGCCAAGAAATACGGCGCAAACCCCATCGAATTGATCACCGACAACTCGTGTTCGCAGCGCGCGATCGCAGCCTGTTCTGGCTTGCCATAGCGCTGCTGCAAACCGGTCAGCACTAACTGCCGCAGACTCGCCTCCGCCGTCTCACCACTTGGCAACGAGACCGGCGGGAAGATTGGCTTGGCACGATCGACAAACGACAGGGTGCAACTGTCCAGCACTTGCTGCGCCATAGCGACGGCGCCGGCGTCTTCTTCGTGACCAGCATGCAACTGCTCCTGACTCGGCAAGTGCGCATCGGGACTGGCCACGCCAATGCCGCGCAGATCCTTAGCCGGATCGCCGCCACGCAACGAACGATTCCACTTCACCGCCAAGAACAGTTGGTGCAACGCATGATCCTGCGGCGCGGCAAACCAAACATCGCGCACAGCGCACAACGACAACTCAAGATCGCGCGCGATGTCGCGCAGCATGCGACGCGGCCACGGACAACCTGGATCTGGCAACTTGCGGCCGCGCTGCATTCGCGGCCCCGCAGAAACCATGGACGCACTGGCCGGATCGCACGCGGGCTCGCCACCGGGCGGGCGCTGCGGCAACGCCACCAACAACCGTTCGCGCGGCACCCGCACCGACAACTCCGGCAACAACCGCGGATCGCCACAGATGAACCACAGGCCCTTCGCGTAGCGCTCGCATGCGCGCACGAGATCAAACTCCGAACTGCTACTGCTGCTGCCGGAGATACGACTACCTGAGCGACCGGGTCCAACCCCATGGAACGCACTCAGCAAACTGCACAACGAGCCGTAGCCGCTTTCGTCCTGGGCAATCAACGTCAGTCGCCGGCCGCGATGCACGAGTTCACAACCGAACACCGCCTGCAGGCCAACGCGCCGCGCCGCCTGCGCGAACGGATACAGGCCGTAGAGGCCATTGGTATCGGTCAACACCAGGTGCGTCAGGCCAAGCCGAACCGCCTCCTCACACAGCGCCTGTGGCGACGCGGGCGCTGTCAGCAGTGAGTAGTGCGTTCGAGACAGCAGCAAAGGCATGCCATGGCTATACCTAACATTTCACGAACATCAAGGGCCGAGCCCGGGCCAAGGGTCCTAAGCCAACCACAATCACTTGCCATCAAAAGGCTTACGACTAGGCAAAGATCAACGAGACGAAATCGGGTTACGACGGCCTACTTGATCACGCACAGAGGCGAATCGGTGCACACCTTGATTCGTGCAACACCCCAGACCAACAAAGCCACCCAGCAGCGCAGCGCGCGACGTGCACCTATAGCCACTTCGATGGAAGCCTCGCAGTCACCGACCTACTTACTCGCACGTGGCGCCGCGCTAGATGTGTTCTCAGCGCGCGCCCATGGCAACGCCAAACACGCCGAATGAATGCTCACCGCAGCCACCAAAAGGACCACACTCCTCACCAAGCTGGGGACTCAGAAACGCCCCCGCCAGGAACACAGTCTCCACCAGCTAACAGGGATCGAATCTGGCCTGTCGCCGTATGATACCTGCGCAAGCCAACCAATCGCCCACCGGGTGAGCCCTTCATGATGACTGCCCGACACCTACTGTTGCTGCTCCTGCCGCCTCTATTCACATTGGCGTGCTGCGGCCCGGTCGCGGGTCCCGCCACCAACACCACCAGCCCGAATGTGGCAACCGTTCCCACCAAGCAACCTGCTGGCGGCGAACAACCTCCTGTGAACGAGCAACCCAATGCGAACACGATGACGGAAACCCCCGAAACCCCCACGGCAGCCACGACCGCCAAGCACGAAGTCGCAACGCTCGGTAACGGTTGCTTTTGGTGCACGGAAGCAGTGCTCGAACAACTCGACGGTGTGAGCGACGTCGAGTCGGGCTACACCGGCGGCGACGTCGACAACCCGACCTACGAGCAGATCTGCGGCGGCGCGACCGAGCACGCCGAAGTCGTCAAAGTAACGTTCGACCCTGCGGTCATTAGCTACGAGTCGCTACTCGACTGGTTCTTCCGTTCGCACGACCCGACCACGCTTAACCGCCAAGGCAACGACGTTGGCACGCAGTATCGCTCGGCCATCTTCTTCCACTCCAAGCAGCAGCACCAAACCGCGCTCGCGTTCATGGACAAGATCGCCAGCAACTGGGAGAACCCGATCGTGACGGAACTGGTTCCGGCGGTGAAGTTCTGGCCCGCTGAGGCCTACCACCAAGACTACTTCCGCAACAACCAGAACCAGGGCTACTGCCGCGTCGTGATCAAGACGAAGCTAGCGAAGCTTGGGCTCGACGATGCCCCGAAGAAGTAGAAACAGGGCCCCGAAGAAATAGCGGACCGAGCGACTTGGACACGATCACCGCTTCCAGATCTGTTCCTGCAGCGGCGTTTCATCTAAGCCGCGCTCTTCGAAGATCTTCACGGTTACCTGATCCTTCTCACGCAGATCGATCACCAACCGGAAGCCGCGCCCGTTCGGTGTGTGCGCGTCGTGCAACATGCCAGTCATCGTCAGCACGTCGGCGTCCTTACCGAGACCGCCGTGACATGCAACCGGCCACGTGGTTGCGTTGTCGCGCCACGACGATGTGTAGGCCTTACGCAGCGTGTCGAAGCCGATGATCTGTACGGCCTCGACATCTTGGCCCTGCATCTTCGCCTTCAGGTTGAGCACGATGTAGCGGCCGCCGAGCATCGACTGGCCGAGGATCTTGCCGCTGGCTTCCTGCACCTTGCCGTCGGCGCTGAACGTGCGCAGCGTCACCTGCCACTCGCCAGCGAGTCGCTGCAGGCGCTCATGTTCGACGCTCGTTCGGGACAGTAATTGGGCGCGACGCAGCGTCTCACCATCCGGTCCGCGCGGCGCTGGCTTCGGGTCCTGCGCGCCACGCTGCTCGGATGGCGATGCCACGTTCTCGGGCGCAACGTTCTCGCGGGCAACCATCGCCGCAGTCGCCACCAAGACCAACAACACCAGACTCGCCCACAATCGACTACGCATACCGATAGCGTGGCACCGCAACTTGCCTGCGTCCAGCACGCGAACGGTGCTCGCTTGCGGAGTCTGAATTGGCCACGATAGGCTGAGCATGGTGCCGCCGATCCGCCCGGGCGAACCCCGCCGCAACCTCGTAATCTTCGCCCTCGTCACCGTGCTGTGCCTCGCTTGGAGCAGCACCTGGTGGGCCATCCGTATCTGCCTCGAAGAACAGCCTCCGCTGTCGTCGGCCGCCGTGCGCTTCGTCATTGCCGGCATTGCGATGGCCGCCGTAACCCCGATATTTCGCAAGTGGGAGAACGCGCCGCCGCCGCCGACTTGGCTGTGGGTTGTCTGTGGCATCACCAACTTCGGCGCCGCCTACGGCATCCTGTACTGCGCCGAAACCGTGGTGCCGTCCGGCATCGCTGCCGTGCTCTGGGCGATCTTTCCGCTGCTGATGGCCGGCAGCGCCGTCTGCTTCTTGGGCGAACGACTCAGCGCCAAGCAGTGGCTAGGGTTCGCGGTTTCGTTCACAGGTATCGTCGCGGTGTTCTCCGGCGACCTCGGCGGCATTGGCGAACACAATATCGGCTATGCGTGGTTGCTGCTGCTCAGCCCGATCCTCGCCGCGATCGGCACGACCGTGGTCAAGAAGTATGGCAGTAAGCACAGTTCGGTCGTGCTCAATCGCAACGGCATGCTGCTCGGTGCCGCCATGCTGCTGCTCGCCGCGTTCATCAGGGAAGATCCCCTCGCCATCACGTGGTCGCTACGCGTTACCGTCACCACTATCTGCTTGGCAGTGTTTGGCACGACCATGACGTTCGGTATCTACTTCTGGCTGCTGCGCACCGCTCCCGTATCGATGCTTGCCTTGATTAACTACGTGACTCCAGTGCTAGCGATAGTGCTGGCCCAATTGGTTGGCGATGGCAGCCACGGTTCGATGACTTGGGTGGGCGCGGGATGCGTGGTATTCGGCATTGCCCTGGTGGTACGCAAATGAAGATGCGCCTGTTACTGCGAAGCCGCAAAGCCGCGGCGACCGTCGCACGAACGGCTTGGCGCAGGCTGGTGCGCATCCCGTGGCGACGCTTGCAACCACACACCCGACGTAGCGCCTCAATCGCTGGCGTTGTGCTGCTGACACTCGTCTGGCTTGCAACCGGCGGTGAAAGCGAAGCATCGGGCGACACTTGGAATCGCCGCGTGCTGCTCGATGCCATTCGTTTTGTCGAGAGCGGCAACCGCGACAACGTTCCGGACGGTGACGACGGCAAGGCCATCGGTCCGTACCAGATCCACAAGGTCTACTGGTTCGACGCCAACGAGTTCGACCAGTCGCTCGGCGGCACCTACCAGCAATGCCGTAAACGCGACTACGCCGAGCGTGTCATCGATGCCTACATGCGTCGCCACGCCAAACGTGCATGGGCCATCGGTGATGGCCAGACAATCGCGAAGGTGCACAACGGCGGACCCAAGGGGCACCAGAAGAACGCCACCAAGGGCTACTGGCAGCGCGTCAGAAAACAGCTACCCGCCCCACGCCAGCGCCGCTGAACTCGCGACCTCGTTGACGTTCGGCAACTGACCAACATTGCCGGCCACCTGCACGTGCGCACCAACTGGGGCCCACACCGAGGCATCGGTCGCGACAAAGATGGCAACCGTCGGCACTGCCAACATCGCCGCCAGATGGGTCGTGCCACTGTCATTGCCAACGAACGCACGCGCGCCCTCGAGCACCTTCGCAAGTCGCACGGGTTCTTGTTCAACCACGAAATGCGTATTGCTCGGCCACGACCAGGCGCGCGGATCAGCGCGCTCGATCTCAACCGGACCAATGACGACCTGCAAGTCGTAGCCTTGCGCATGGAAGCGATGCGCCAACGCTAGCCAGTGCTCCGCCGGCCAACACTTCTCGACACCACCGCTGCCGGGGGCCACCACCATCGCACCTGACGCAGCAGTGGCTCTCGGCGGCAGCAACTGACAGTCCGCTGGCCAAGCAGGCTCACACCCGATCTGGCGCGCCAACTGCAACGCGTAGGGCGTGCCAGAGACGTGACTCTTCAAATCGAACGCGTGCTGCACGCAATCCGGTTCGTCACCGATCACCAGATCAAACGACGCCAAGCGTTGCCGGGCGCGGTCCGGGATCCACAGCAGGAAGTCTTCAGCCGAATGCGCGGCGTCGACAATGCCATAGGCGCTCAGCACATCGCAAAACTCGCGAGTGCCGGCGAGGTGCACTTCGGCACCATCGTGTTGCCGACGCAGCGCACGCAACAGCGGCGCTGTCAGCAGCGTGTCCCCGAGTCCTCCTCGCCGGATCACCAGGATGCGGGTCATTGGATGCCGATCATCGGACTCAGGTCATCGAACTCAGGCATCGGACTCAGGCCAAAGTCGCAGGCACGCTGCTTAGCGGAAGCGAGCGAACTGCTTCGCGGCATCTTCCCCAGCGTAGGTGCCAGCGTTCTTGGCCGCGAACTTCTGCAGACTTGCCTTCAGCTTGCGCCGCTGGCTGATCTTGCTGGGATCGAATTTGCGCAGCAGTTTGTTCAGCGACTTGCTCGCGGCGATCTCCTTCTTGATCGTGCGGTCCTTAGCAAAGCGGGCCAACTCAATCTTAGCCGCGCCGGCAGCCTCGAAGCCTAGCCACTCCTTCTGGATCTTCTGCAGCGTGACCTTGGCGGCGAAGTAGTCCGGCCCCTGACCGACCTTACCGACCCGCGCGACCTGCTTGGCCGCCCGCTTGTCGAGTTCCTTGCGCTGCGCTTCGAACACCGTGCGCATCTCATCGTCGAGGTTGTCGGCACCGAGGATCTTGGTCAGGTAGACGTCAAGCTTCTTGTATTGCTTGCCTTCCCACATCGAGCGAACCGGCGCGTAACGCGACTCGTCGGGCAGTTTCGGCGCCAGCGACACGCTTTGCAGCAGTTCCTTAATCACCGCTTCACTCGGCATGCGATCATCCGGCACCGAGTGCACCGTGCCATCCGGCGCGATGCAGTAGATGCTCGGGTAGAACTTGATGCCGTACTTCTGGGTGTCAGACTTCTTGATCTTCGCCATCGGGTACTTGGCCCCGAGGTCGTCAATGAACGTCTTCTCGATCTTGCTTTCCTCTTCATCGGACACGCCGATGACGAGCAATCCCTGATCTGCGAACTTCTCGTGAAGCTCATTCAGATGCGGGACGGCCCCTTTGCACGGGCCTCACCAAGTGGCGCCGAAATCGAGGATGACGACTTTGCCTTCGAGTTCGTCGAACGAGTTGGGACCATCGTTCCAGACCTTGACGAACTCGATTGCGGGCGGCTCACTGCCTTTCTGCTGGGCGGCGAGAGTGCCACCTGCGAATGCTAGCGCCGCCATGACCAAACATGACTTACTGAGATTCATGCCGGAAAAGGTAACAGATCTCGGGACATGAAACTGGCGCGCCAGTCACGAATGTCGTGAGCGACACGCCAATCTTGTAACGGGCAGTGCTTGTGCAGACCCGTGCAGCCGCGCGAAGCGGCCGTTGGCATCGCCGGTTGCCCGCCGCCCTGCTCGGGCTGAGCGACCACCAACTTCGCCGCGCGGAGCTACGCGTCGTGAACGCGACCGACCATTTCCGGGCCGGGCGTCAGCGTGCGATCGCCATCATCCTGCCACTTCGACGGGCAGCCTTCGTTGGGCTTCTTGCCGAGGTAGATGTTGGCTTTGAACTTGCGCATCGTCTCATCGATGTTGCGGCCGAGGTTCAGGAAATTGACCTCAGCGTTCATCAGCATGCCTGCCGGCGAGATGAGGTAGGTGCCGCGCAGGCAGAAGCCACCGTTCCAGACGCCAAACTGCTTGGCGAGGTCGCCATTGCGGTCGGAGCCCATGTGGAACGTGACGGCTTCGAGATCCTTCTCTTCGCGCTGCCAAGCCAAGTGAACGAATTGCGTGTCCGCGCTGACCGTGACGATCTCACAGCCCATCTTTGCGAACCTTTGTTGCTGCTCTGCCAGAGCAGCGAATTCGGTGCTTCAAACGAACGTGTAGTCCGCCGGGTAGAAGAACAGCATGGTCCACTTGCCGTTCTTCTTGGCATCGGCCAGCGAGAACGCGCCGAAGCCCTTAGTGGTTGGCTCGTAGGTGGTGAGGGTGAAGTCGGGCACCGTTTGCCCGACCTGGAGGGTCGTTGATTCGCTCATAGGTAGATTCGTAGCGGACGACGGTACGAACCCTTGCGACCCGTTGCCAGTGGCTTCTGAGCAACCGAACCGTCAATCGTTCGCCAAGACCGTGGCGCTGCAGGGGTCCGCCGGGCACCATGTTTGGCCGGAATCCGAATAGTGAGCACCCAACCGACAGAGTCCTCCGCCACCGCATCCACCGCCGCCCAGGCACTCGCCGCTGCCGGCGACGCCGAATCAGCGCGCGACGTTGGCGCCCTCGACGACGCCGCCCAGCAAGCTGCCAAGCGCCTCGGCGCCAGCAAACAAGGATTGGTGGAGCGCTTGATCTATGGCCCGCAGCCCGAGACTGGCGAGCTGCAGAGCGGCGCCATGGGTGCTGCCAAGGCAGATCGCGTAGCTGGCGACGAAGTCATGGCTGCGGCGATGGACTCACTGACGCGAGGCACGGCCTTCACCGCCGATGGCAAACTGTCGAGCACGCTGCGCAAGCAGGTCGCGGCAGCTGGCGGTTACGGCTTCACCGTGCCCGGCGAGTTCGGCGGCAAGAACGCGGAATACACGCAACTCGCGCTGGTCGAAGAAGAGATGGCCGCCAACGGCCTCGGCCCGCTCGCGGTCGAGATCTCCGGCGAACTGACGATCGGCGCCGGGTCGCTGCTCGCCTACGGCACCGACGAACAAAAGAAAACGTTCCTGCCGCTAGTCTCCGATGGCGAACTGATGGCGTTTGGCCTGACCGAGGTCGGCATCGGCGTCAACGCCAAGAAGGTGCGCGCCTACGTCGAGTCGGATCCGTCGGGTGGCTTCCGCCTGTTCGCCGATGGCGATCGCAACAAGTTGTGGATCACCAACGCCACCCACGGCGGTTTGGTCGGCATCGTTTGCCGCGTCGGCAAGGAAGGCAAGAAGGTCGGTCTGTTCGTGACCAAACTGCCGGAACAAGACATCCAGAAGAGCGACGGTAAGGGCTACGAGTTCTGGTGCCAGTCGTCGAACACCGGTGCCTTCACCGCGAACTACAACTCGCGCCTGCACTTTCACAACTACCCGCTGAAGGCCAACGAAGAGATCCAGGCCGACGGCGTCGAGGTGCTGTTCTACTGCCTGCGCATGGGCCGCTGCATGTTGGCGGCGATGGCGTCTGGCTACCAACGAATGTTCGCAACCGATGCGACCGCGTATGCGCGCAGTCGCGAAGGCGTTGGCGGCCCGGTCATCAAGCACGAACTGCCGCGGCAACACATCGGCAGGATGCTCGGTGGCTCACTGATGTCGCGCGCGCTCAGCCATCTGTCGCTGCGTCAAGACAAGGACGGCGTCGACCTCGCCGGCTTGCGCGACTTGACCAAGTCGGCAGCCGCAACCAGCGCACTCGACTCGCAGATCGCTTGCGAACGCGTAATCGGCGGCCGTTCGTTTGACCAGGGCTCGCGCGTGCACGACGCCCGCCACAACATGCACGTGTTTGGCGTCGTCGAAGGCGAAGACGACTTGATCCTGATGGGCATGGTCAAGGACGTCACCGACAAGTTCACGTCGAAGTACATGGCCGGCATGCTCGGCGTCTTGCAGTCGATCAACGTCGACCACGAGGGCAAGCCGTTGCCGCGCGACCAACGCATCCTGCGGATCACGCCCGGGACCGTGTTCGACAAACCGGGCAAGGTGCTGACGGCCACGCGCCGCTTGCTGACCAACCCGTCATTCTGGAAGCTCAAGGGCTGGATTATTGGCAACTCGCTGATCGAACTGCTGCGCACGCCGTTCCGCCTCGTGCCGACCAGCCTGATCCCGCGCTACCAACTGCTGCCAGTCGAACTACGCCGCTACGCGCGCTTCGCCGAGCGCCGCCTGCGCCAACTCAGGTTTGCCTACCTCGGCATCAACCTGCACTTCCAACTCGAGTTGACGCGCGCGCAGATCCCGCTGCAACGCCTCGGCAAGTGCATCGAACTACTGGTGTCGATGCTGGCCTTATGCCACCACTCGACCAGTAACCGCGACGTCAGCCAGATGCGCATCGCTGCCTTGCATTGCGAACAGTTGATGACGCGCGTCAAGGGCATCAAGTTGCTGACCGGGCTGTGGGAAATGGATCGCCTGCGCAAGCACCTCGCGGCAGTTGGCGATGACCTTGATAAGGGTCAGTGCACGCTGATCGACAACGTCAAGCCACAGGCGCTTGCGCATCCGTTCGAGATCCGCGAACGCAAGAAGCGCTAGCCGCTGGTTTCAAATCAGTCGTCGCGGCAACCCGCGGCTCGTCGCATCTCACCATCCATGCCGAGCGCTGCCATCGTGGCGATGCTGAAGATCATGCCGTACCACGCGAACGGCAGCATGATGCCGTTGCCGATGGCGGCGACGAATCCGACCAGACCAAGCAACCCATAGGTGAAGCGCTCGCCGCCGAGCAGCTGCGCAACCATGCCGGCGAAGGGCCCGACGATGAGGCAACTGAGCAACACCATCAGGTCCATGAACAGAAAGCTCATCAGCAACCCCGTCACCGCGAAGCTCATCGTGCCGTAGGCAGCCGCGCGCTTCATGCGGCTACGCCAAGCCTTGCCAGTGTGGTCGAATTTGTGCCGCTCGGCAGTCCACCTTTCCCGCAGACGCTGCCGCTCGACCTCTGGCAGTTCTTGGAACCACGGCTCTAGTTCCCTCGGATCCATGTCCGTCTGCTTTTCGATCTCGAACTCAGGCTCAGGCGCCTTGGGAGCCTCGCCAATGACGCACGTCGCGGCCAGCTGACCAGCAACCCGCGTCGCAGCCTTCTGCTTGCGCTGCCATCGCTGCTCGCGTCGCTGCACCTGCGCGATCAAGCTGTTGCCTGGCCCCGCTTTGGCAACCCGTTCCTGCAGGTCACGCACCATTTTTTCCTGACACGCACTCAAGGGCTTTTCAGGGGCGGGCTCAGGCAGCGGCGCGATCGGCGTGGGCTTCGGCGCAACCTCGGCAAAGCCCGCCTCAGCGGCATCCACCGGGGCCTGGACCTCCCACGGCCTCTGCGCCAGCTGCTCAGGCGTCAATGGCGCCCAGTCATCTTCCTGCTCTGCCACCATGTGTTGACCTTCTTTTCGACACATCGCGGGCAACACCGAAGCGCGCACGCCACCAGCCCATTGCCATCGTCTCTTGCACGCAGGGCAGCGGCACGTAATCCTGACTCGCATGAACTCGCAACTGCGCTGGGTCAGCATCGCCCTGCTCTTCCTCACGACTTCCTGCGCCTTCCACAGCACTGCCACGCACTGGAACGGACTGCGCGACGCTGACGGCAAACCGATCTTCGTCAAGGTGACGACCAACATCGGCTTCAACTTTATGGTCCTCCTACCACTGCTAGGCAACACGTCGATCGACTCGATGATCGACGAGACCACCGCCGAGATTGCCAGTGAAGGCGGCGACCGCGTGCGCGTCATTCAGAGTGGCGCCGAGAACTACTGGTACGGCTGGTCACCGTTCACGTGGATCATCACGCCGATCATTACCGACATCGCCTTGGAGTATGAGCCATCGGCTGAGCAAATCGCCAAGGTCACGGAAGCCGACGCGGCACGTGCCGTGCGTCACCGCGAACGCACCGATCGCGACAATAGCCACATCGTGCCATCGGGCCGCTAAGCCCGGACCTTTCCGAACTTGCGAAGCGCCTTACAGTGACGCCTGCATGCAGTTCGCCGACCCCAAACAGCCCAACGATTCTCCACCAGGTTCTGCGCTGAGAGAGAAACCGTTCTGGCGCCGGCTACTGTTGGTCGCGGCGGCTGCAACCGTCATCGCAGCAACCCGCCCATGGACCCGCGTAGAGTTCACCACACTATTCGGCGAGATCTTCGGACCACCCGCTTGGCAGGGCACCTCAGCTGGCTTCACGTGCCTATGCACGAGCGCGCTGCTCGCGGTGATGGCGCTCATCGAAACGCGCACCCGCACGACCCGTCAAGCAGTGCGCCCAGCCAGCCTGATATTGGCCGTCATCATGGTGCTCGCCGTGGTGATGTATATCGCACGCGGACCAGGCATGCTGCGCGGTGTCAGTGCGACCTGGACGCTGAGCCTCTACATTGGAACGGTCACGTCGATGTTGGTGCTCGTCGCATGCGCCTTACGGTTCGCCTCGATGCAGCCGCAGCGCAAACGAAAGCCAGGCAAGTAGCCGGATACACGTGCCGGCAATCGTCGCAAATCTGCTCTAACTGACGCGGCGCACACTTTTTCGTTGGCCGCAACCACAGGAATCATCGCCTAATAGCGGAATGACACGACCACTGACAAAAGTAGCAACCTGCTTGCTGCTCGCTTCGGCCGTCACGAGCCAAACGTGGACGCAAGTCACCCCGACGACGACCCCAAGCCAGCGCCGCGCCGGCGCTATGGAGTTCAGTCTGCTAAACGCCGGCATACTGATGTATGGCGGCTTGCAGTTTGGGCCGACGGCTAACCTCAATGAGACTTGGCTATTTAACGGCGCGGACTGGTCACAACTCTCGCCCGCAACCACACCGCCCGCACGCTGGGGCCACCGCATGGTCTACGACAGCCACCGCGCGCGCATCGTAACTTTCGGCGGTCGGTCACCTGGCGTCACCACGACCACGAACGACACATGGGAATGGGATGGCAACGACTGGCAACAGATGTCGCCGACCAACTATCCAAGCGCGCGCGCCTTCTACTCGATGGCATTTGACGAACGCCGCGGCGTTACCGTCATGTATGGCGCGCAAAGTGGCAGCACGTTTGCCGGTGGCGACGAGACTTGGGAGTACGACGGCACGACCTGGACGCAGATCGTCACGCCAACGGCCCCACCCGGCCTCGAGACGCCGGCGATGACCTACGACAAGGGCCGCGGCGTGGTCGTCATGTTCGGCGGCTGGAACGGCAGCAGCCCCGGAACGCTCTACAATACGACCTGGGAATACGACGGCTCGGACTGGACGCTGCGCACTCTGCCGACGTCACCGCCGCCATCCTATCGTGCAGCATGCACCTACGACGACACGCGTGGTCGGGTGCTGCTGTACGGTGGATTTGGCAGCGGTGCGCTACAAGGCACGTGGGAATATGACGGCAACAACTGGACGATGATTGCCGCGACTGGCCCGGCGCGTTCGACCGAGTGCTACATCGGCCACGACCTGATTCTGGGTGCAACGTGGCTGTTCGGCGGCAGTGGCCCGACCGGCGTCTCAAATGAGACTTGGTCCTTCACCGCTCCGACAACTGCGATTGCTGGCACCTACGGCCAAGCATGCGCTGGCAGCACGGGCACGCCGTCTTTAACGCCGGCGAGCCTGCCCGTTCTCGGCACGAACTACGACCTCGACATCTCGGTCGGCGGCCTGACCACGTTCGTCGTCGTTGCGCACGGGCTGAACAACCGGGAGCTTGCACCGGGTATCCCGCTGCCGCTGGACCTAGCGACTGCCGGCATTGCTGGCTGCCAGCTAGAAGTCCGGCCTGATGTAACCGTCACGCTACTGACAACGGCTGGCATTGGCCTGGCGCAGATCGCCATTCCAAATAACCCGGCGTTGACTGGCCAGGAACTGTTCTCGCAGTTCTTCTCGCTCGATGTTGCGGCGGCGAACGGGTTCGGCGCAATGAGCAACGCCGTGCATGCGGTGCTCGGTCAGTAAGGCCGAACACGTGCCGGCCGATCGCGGTGCCGGGAGGCAAGCGCCTCCCGCACACGCACCGAACGCTACAGTTCTTCCGGGCCACCAACGTGGCCCAAGAACGCACTCGCGACGACCACATACGGGCTCGCGAGGTAGACGTCACCAGGGCCACTGCGGCCCGGGAAGTTGCGATTGATCGCCGACACGGTGACTTCGTCCGCTTCGAACGACACGCCAGGGCCCGCCTTGATGCACGCGCCACAACTCGGGTCAATCAACTCGACGCCGGCACCTTCAAACAGCTGCACGTAGCCCATCTTCTGCGCGTAGTCGCGGATGCGTTGGCTACCGAACTGGATGTAGGTCTTGGCCTTCAGGCTGAGCCCCTTGTCCGTCGCCTTGCGAACGACTTCGGCATACATGTCCATGTCGGCCTTCTTGCCGCCAGTGCACGAACCGCCGTAGGCGATGTCGACGTGCACGTCGCCCTTGTCCTTCTTAAAGGCATCGAGCGCGATGCCGTTGCGCGGGTCACCAGGTGTCGCCACCGTCGGCACGACCTCTGACAGATCGATGTCGATCGTCTTACAGTAGCTGGCACCCTCGTCGGCCTTGACGATCTGGCTGCGCAGATGGTCCTTGTCGGTGCCACGCATCTCGTGGATCTGCTCGACGACTACCTCATCGGCTTCGATGATGCCGGTGAAACCACCCGCCTCGACCGCCATGTTGGTCAGCGTCGCGCGCTCATCGAGCGACAGGGCCACCGTGCCGACACCTGCGAACTCGAGCACCTTGCCGATGCCGGCACCGGTCTTAAAGAACTCATCGCTCAGCAAGTGCAGCATGACGTCCTTAGCGCAGACACCGTTCTTGAGTTCGCCAGTCAGGTTGACACGAACGGACTCCGGCACCTTGACGCGCACGTCCTTGGTGAACCAACTGTTGGCCATGTCGGTCGAACCAACGCCAAACGCGAAGCAACCGATCGCACCCGCCATGCAGGTGTGACTGTCGGAACCGATCACGAGTTGGCCCGGCTCGGCCAGGTCTTCGATGACGATGTTGTGGCAGATACCTTCGGAGCCAACGGTCTTGCCATCGCGCTCGACTTCGCCGTAGAGACGCACGCCTTGGGTATCAGCAAACTTCTGCTGCACCGTCGCCAGTGAAGCCGCCTGTTCCTTCAAGCCCATATCGATGTGCTTCTGCGGCATGACGCGATCCAAGAATGTCAGGTGATCGCGGAACGCGAACACCGAACTAGGATCATTGACCTTCGCGTCTTCGCCGAGCCCCATCTTGAACAGGGCCTCGGCCATCGGCGTCACGTATTCGTGGCTGAAGCGAACGTCGGTGCGCACGAACAGCGCGTCGCCCGGTTTGACCGCCGGCACGCCAAGGGCACCGGTCTTGGCATCGGCGATCGCGCGGTTCGAGATGATCTTCTCGCACAGCGTCATCGGTCGCTTCTCAGTCGTAGTCATTGGCGGCACCGTGGTGCCCGCCAGACGCGCCTTATTGTAGGCGAACAGACCACCGTGGCGCACGATCTCGGCAGCGATCTCGTCGAGGCCCTTGGTGAACTCTTCGATCGAGATCTCTTCGCCGTTCTTGATGCGATCGATCAGCGTGAAGTCAGTCGAGGTCAGCAGGCCAATGTTCTGGCAGTTCTGGCCGTAGATCTTCTCGATGTTCTTAGCGATAACGAGCTGGATGCCCGACTTCAGTTCGCTGAACGGCGCCGTTTCGCGCGAGCTACCACAGCCCTTCGAAACGCCGCTGACGATGACCGAGAACTTACCGTTCTTGATCGCGTCCTTCTCGATGTTGCCGCCGCGCAGACCGACCAGGCAGTAGCGCGCAAGCGTCTCATCGTAGTAGTAACAAACCCAACCCGGCGTGATCTCATCGGTCGAGATGTTGTCGACCAGCTTGCGGTTTGGGTCGTAGTCGAGTGGCACGCCGTCATACAGCTGCGCCTTGAGTTCGGCCTCGTCCTCGGTGAGGTAGAGGACACGGCCGTTAAAGTTAATGGTGCTATCGCGCATGGAAACTCCTCCAGGGCTTACGCCCGCTCCAGGATCATGGCGATGCCTTGGCCACCGCCAATGCAAGCCGAAGCACAACCGAGCGCCTTGCCGGTCTCTTCCATCTCGCGGGTGAGAGTCAGCAGCAACCGCGTGCCAGTCGCACCGAGCGGGTGACCGAGCGCGACCGCGCCACCGTTGACGTTGCACTTGTTGCGATCGAGGCCGAGTTCCTTCTCGCAGCCGAGGTATTGGGCCGAGAACGCTTCGTTGATTTCGATCAGGTCCAAGTCGCCCACTTGAATG
Organism: uncultured bacterium; assembly: GCA_937906475.1. Lineage (GTDB taxonomy): Bacteria > Planctomycetota > UBA1135 > UBA1135 > UBA2386. Next base: position 32,656 of record CALCZA010000026.1, on the reverse strand, counting down.
CCGGCCTTGGCACAAGCCTTCTGGATCGCGGGAACTGGACCGATGCCCATCAGTTCCGGCTCGACGCCAGCGATGCCCCATGACTTGATCCGAGCCTTGACGTTGAGGCCATGCTCCTTGGCGTGCTCGGCGGTCGTGACAACCAACATCGCAGCGCCGTCGACAATGCCTGACGCGTTGCCGGCCGTGACCGTGCCTTCCTTACCGAACGCCGCGCGCAACTTGGTCAAGCCTTCGAGCGTCGTCTCCGGCTTGATGTGGTCATCGCTATCGACAACGAACTCCTTGCGTCCCTTAGTGACCGTCATCGGCGCAATCTCAGCGGCGAACTTGCCAGCCTTGACAGCGGCGGCACCGAGTTGGTGACTGCGCAGTGCGTATTCATCCTGCTCTTCGCGCGAGATGCCGATCTTCTTAGCAACGTTCTCGGCGGTCTGCGCCATGAAGAACTTGCAGTACGGGTCGTAGAGAGCGGCAAACAACAGGTCTTCAATCTTCTGCTCCTGACCAAAGCGGAAGCCTTCGCGCGCGCCGCGAATCACGTGCGGCACCTGGCTCATATTTTCCATGCCGCCCGCGAGGCAGAGCTTCGACTCACCAAGCAACATCGAGTGCGCCGCCGAGACGACTGACTGGATGCCGGAACCGCACAAGCGGTTGACAGTCAGAGCCGGCTTGTCGAATGGCACGCCAGCCTTCAAGGCAACGTGGCGAGCGCCGTAGATGGCATCACTGCTGCTTTGCGCGGCGTTGCCGACGAAGGTTTCGTCGACCATTTCGGGCTTCACACCCGCGCGCTCCAGCGCAGCCTTGGCTGCGTGGGCGCCAAGATCGATCGCGGAGACATTCTTAAACTTACCGAAACCGGGCGTACCCGAGTATTCCGTCATGGCGGTACGCGCGCCGCCGACAATCACCAAATCTGCTTGCATCGGCGGAGCATCGGCCATGGAGCGGGGCGACGCAAGGCTTGCGCGCCTACGGCTGGGGAAACCTGCTCTGGCTCCCGGACACAACCGCCGTAACATGGTCCAATGCGGAATTTCGTTCGTTTGTCCGTTCTGTCGTTACTCCTGCTCTCAGGCTGCGGACTCAACTTCTACACCGACGAGCAACTCGAACCGCTGAGCGTCCAGGCCTACCAGCAAGCCACCGCAGAGTATCCAGAAGTTACCAGCGGCGCGGAATACGAGATGGTCCAAGAAGTCACTCGGCGGATCGCTGCTGCCGCAGATGAGAACTTCCCGTGGCAGGCCAAGCTTCTGAAAGCAGACAACGTGCCCAATGCATTCTGCCTGCCAAATGGTCGCATCGCGATCTACACCGGCATCCTGCCACTGACCAAGAACATCGACGGCCTAGCCGCGGTCATGGGCCACGAAGTCGCGCACGCCACCCAACGCCACGGGGGCAAGCGCATGACAAGCAACCAACTCAATGGCGTGACCATGGCCGTCATCGATGCTGGCCTCGGTAGCGCAGAGATGGAATCGGAGACACGTGCCCAACTCATGGGCGCGATCGGCGTCATCGGCCAATACGCCGTCACCCTCCCCTACAGCCGCGGCCACGAAACGGAGGCTGACATCTGGGGCATTCGCTACGCGATCCGCGCTGGCTTCAATCCGAACGAAGCCCCGAAGGTTTGGGAACGCATGGCCGAACTCGGCAGCAGTGGTCCAGAATGGATGAGCACGCACCCCGATCCACTCGAGCGAGCCAAGATGCTGCGCAAGATGATCCCGCGCATCGTGCAAGAGGAGAAGGGCTGGACTCCGAAGTCAGCCAAGCAGGCAAAGTCTAGCCAAGCTGGTCGATAGGCATCGCAAGCACTTGATCCGTAAGGCGGCTAGTTCTTAGGCCGCCACGGGACCGCGCCCTTGTGCTCGCGCAGGAACTTCGCATCCATCTTGCGATACCACGCGTGCAGCATGTCACGCAACTTCGCGACGCGTTCTGGTTGGTCCTTGGCAAGGTCGCTCTGTTCACTGATGTCGTTGGCAAGATCAAACAAGTGCACGCGGCCATCTTCGAGTCGCTCGATCAACTTCCACTGACCTAAACGAATCGCGCCACTCGGGAAGCCGCCCTGGTTGCCGTAGTGCGGATAGTGCCAGAACAGCGCCCGCTCGGGCATTGGCTGCGCGCGCAGCGGCGAGGCAATGCTGACCCCATCGATTTCTTGCGACGCCGCTCGATGGCCAGTCAACTCCAACACTGTTGGCAACAAGTCGACGCTGCTCATCGGCACGGCACACGTCGTGCCGGCCTTGGTCACGCCAGGCACGCGCCAAATCCACGGCTCGCGAATGCCGCCCTCGTACATCCAACCCTTGCCGCCACGCAGCGGTAAGTTGCTGGTTGGCGAACCTTCACTCGTCGACAGGCCGCCGTTGTCCGACGTGAATACGACGATCGTATTGTCATCGAGACCGAGCGCCGCCAACTTGTCGAGCACCTTGCCGACGGCCTGATCCATGGCCTCCACCATCGCGGCATAGACCGCGTGTCGCTGCTGCAATCGCACCCGACGTGGCTTGCCGTTGTTGTAGGACTGTTCTTCGGGACCAAACTCTGGCGAACCGTCGTCGGGCAGTGCGGCGATGCGTTGCTTGTATTTCTCGATCAGATCCTTGCGACCAATCAACGGCGTATGCACCGAATAGAACGACAGGTAGGTCAGGAAGGCACCGTCCTTGTTCTGCTCAATGAAGTCGCACGCTTCCTGCGCTAATCGGGCTGGCAAGTGCTCCCCATCGGGACCATCCTTCAGTCGCGGGTTGCCATAGGGCGAGAAGTACTTTTTGCCGCCGTAGGGACCGCCGCGATGGAAACCGCCGCGATTGACGTCGAAGCCTTGGTTCTTCGGCCAGTATTCGGCCGTCGGACCGAGGTGCCACTTGCCGGCAAAGAACGTCGCATAACCGCGGTCACCAAGTTCCTCGGCGATGGTGCGTTCATCGATCTCCATACGGTCACTGGCCAGTGCCGGCTTGAACTTGGCTGCCCGCCTACCCATGAAGTAGTTGGTCGCATCGACACGCGACGGGTAGCGACCAGTCATCAACGCGTAGCGCGTCGGCGAACACACTGAGCAGGCCGCGTAGCCGTTCGTGAATCGCATCGCCGAGCGCGACAGGCGATCGATGTTGGGCGTGTCGTAGAGACAGTTCGGGTTGTTGGCCCCAATGTCCATGAAGCCAAGGTCATCGGCGACGATGACGACGACATTGGGCGCGTCGGCGCGCGCTTTCACCTGCTGGCGCTTGTGCGGCGCGACCTCGAAGCGCGCGGTGTTGCGCCGCCAGCCAATGCGATGGGTAACGACTTCGATGCGCTGGCTTTCACGAACCACAAACGGCTTGCTGTAGACAGTCCACGGCGCGTTCTTCTTAGCAGGTAGCACCCGATAACCAATCGATGCGCCCGGTTCCTTACAGGACAAGGTCACGACGCTGGCGATCGCACCCGCCGCCTGCCGCATCTCGGCCTTCGGCGTCGTCGGTTGCTTACCATCTGGCGGCCAAATGTGCTCACGCACCAACCTAGACTCCGGCAAGACGAAGCCCAGATCGCCGGTATCCTCGATCCAATCATCGAGGCGCTCACGCAAGCCCTCGACGACTATTCCGGCTAGCGGCCGATGGATCAGGTTGTTGGTCTCCCAAGGATCCATCTGGGAGTCGTAGAGTTCTTCTACTGGCCTATCCGTGACCGCGAACTGCCACTGGGCCGCAGGGACATCGCGGCGGCCGCGCAGCGCGTAGAGGTCCGCCGTCATCGGAATCCGCTCGCGGTAGGCGTTGGCGATCAAATAGGGCTGGTCGGTGATGTAGTTGCGAACGTAACGGAACCTGCCGTCGGTAACGCTGCGTTGACGATCGTAGACCGCGTCAAAGCGGTCGGAGTGGCTATAGGCATACCCCGTACCGTTGCGGCGATGCTTACCTAAGAACGGTATGCCATCGAGTCGCGAGTCCGGATTGACGCCACATAATGAGAGGACTGTCGGACCGAAGTCGACAAACTGCACCACGCGCTTTTCCGTCTCGCCAGCGCGACGTTGATCAGGGAAGCGCACCATCAGTGGCACCCGCGTGCCAGTGTCGTAGCACGAACGCTTGCCGCGCGGCAAGCCAACGCCATGGTCGCTGTAATACATCACGACCGTACGGTCGAGCAGACCTGCCTCCTCCAAATCCTTTAGCTTCTTGCCGACCCAGCGGTCCATGGCTGCGATGTTGTCGTAGGTGCGCTTCATCGCCGCGCGCACGTTCTTGGTATCAGGATAGATCGGCGGGACGGGCACGTCCTCGACCGCGACCGCGTCAGGGCTTGGCTTGCGGGAAGGGAACGCACCGCTCTCGTGCGTGCCGCCATAGTTGAAGACGGCGAAGAACGGCTGACCTGCAGCCCTGCCGCGCCAATGCGCCTTGCCGTTCGACTGGTCCCAGACCGTCGATGGCTCCTGAAACTGGTAGTCTTTTTTTGCGTTGTTCGTGCAGTAGTAGCCCTGCTTCCGCAACAACTCCGGGAAGCAGCGCACGAACGCTGGCGGAACCCCCTCGTAACCTGGGATCTCCTTGTACGCGTCAGGGTCTTTCTCAACCGCGGCCTTGCTCGGCTTGTTATTGCGCATCTGCATGGTGCCGATGCGCGTTGCATACATCCCAGTGATCAGCGACGAGCGCGCCGGCGCACAGACCGGCGACGTCGCAAACGCGTTCGCATAGCGAATGCCCTCGCGGGCCAACCGGTCGCAATTCGGCGTAGGCACCGTGGTGTCGCCATAGCAACCGAGCCATGGACTCATGTCTTCGGCAACCAACCAGACAATGTTTGGCCGGGCCTTAGTTTGCGCAGAGGCAAATCCCGCGGAGACAAGCACGAGCAACAGCAGTCGTAGCGTCAGCATGATAGCTGACTAGGCTATCGTGTTCGCCTCGCCATAACGACGAAGGCCAACAGAACCAGTGGCCGCGAAGCCGCATAGAAGGCGATGAAACTGCTCTCTGTAGGCCCCGTGACGCTCACGCGCACCGGATTCGTGCTGCGAGCACCGCAACTCTGCAATAGAAACTAGAGGCATGCAGCCCAGCCTCGTCGTTCGCGCCATGCTTGCCGTGCTCTCGGCAACCGCCGCCCTAGCGGCACAAGGTCCACCGAACGTGCTAGTGATCGTCGCCGACGACATGGGCTACGGCGATCTTGGCTGCTATGGCAGCAAGCAGATCGCAACGCCCAACCTCGATGCACTGGCGGCTTCCGGAGTACGATGCACCGATGGTTACGTCAGCGCCAGCGTTTGCGCACCCTCGCGCGCGGGCTTACTGACTGGTCGCTACCAGAATCGATTCGGGTTCGAACATAATCTGATCAGCGATACCTCGGTCTACAGCGAAGGCTCACTTTCGATTCCAAAAGACGAGCAAACCATCGCCGACCGACTCAGCGACCTTGGCTATGCGACCGCTTGCATCGGCAAGTGGCACGTCGGCGAACACCTCGACTGGCAACTGCCGAACCAGCGTGGCTTCGACTACTTCTTCGGCATGCGCAACGGCAGCCATGGCTACTTCCCAACGCCAGACAAGCACCGGTTGTATCGCAACGACGACAAGGTCAAGGCAATCGACGAGCCATACCTGACGGACTGGTTCACGACCGAGTCGATCGCGTTCATCGAACGCCACGAAGCTAAGCAGAGTAAGCAACCGTGGTTCGTCTACCTGAGCTACAACACACCGCACGCGCCGATGCAGGCGAAGCAGCAAGACTACGACGCCGCGGATCACATCGAGAACAAGCGGCGTCGCAACTACGTGGCCATGCAGCATTGCATGGATCAGAACATTGGCCGCATCCGACAGTTCCTCGCCAACCGCAAGCTAACCAAGGACACGTTGATCGTCTTCCTCAGCGACAATGGTGGCTCGGTCTACGCCAGTTCGGCGATCAACGCACCGCTACGCGGCGAGAAGGGCACGTTCCTCGAAGGTGGCTTGCGCGTGCCGATGATCTGGTCGTGGCCGGGCCACATCGAACCCCAGCAGACCTACCAGCAACCCGTCATCTCGCTCGACATCTTGCCGACCGTGCTGGCAGCAGCTGGTAGCGCCATCGAACCAGAGACCATCGGCAACGGCCGAGGGCGGAAACAGCGCATTTATGATGGCGTCAACTTGCTGCCGTTCTTCGGCTCGAAGCAACAACAAGGCGCGCCGCACGAATCGCTATGTTGGCGCATGATGATGCGCGGCGCCGCGGTGCGTCAGGCAGAGTGGAAACTCGTGCGGACACCGTTCGCACCGCCGCAGCTCTACAACCTGCAGACCGACATCGCCGAGCAGCAGAATCTCGCGGCCGAACAGCCGCAACGTGTAACCGAACTGATGGCGGTGCTGACCCGGTGGGAAGAATCGCACGAACGGCCGCCAATGTGGTCGAGCGCGGTGATGTGGTCGGCGTTCAATCGCAAGTTCTACGACAAGACCTACCAGCTCGTGCAACCACTCGAGACGCCTCGATAACGGCCCCTAGCGCTTGCCGCCCTTGCCCTTCTTGCCCTTCTTGCGCTGCACCTTGTCCTTGCTGCGCTGCACCAAGAAGCGCGCATACATCGCCTGCAACACGTCAGAGTGTTGTTTGGCGACGTTGTGTTCCTCCATCGGGTCTGTGTCCAGATCAAACAGCTGCCACGCGTTGGCATCCTTCGGATCGCCCTTGCCATATCGAACGATCTTCCAACGACCGTGACGTAGTGCCCAGCGACTGCTTGAGGCGCTCCACAGCCAATACAGTTCCCGGTCGGCAGCCCGATCAGTCGCAGTCGCGTCTCCAAACATCTGCTTGCCAATGTCGACGCCATCCCAGTCGAGTGGCTGACTAGGCTCGTAGCCAATCAACCGAGCCAACGTCGGAAACCAATCGATGATGTGCACCGCAGAGCCATCTTGTCTCGGTTCGATGTGGCCGGGCCACACGGCGAAGCCGGGAACGTGCATGCCACCTTCGTAGACGTCGGTCTTCTTGCCACGCATGGGCAGCGGTTGATTGAAGTCGGTGAGCTTCAAGTCATCCGGGTAGGCGTTGCCACCCCAACTGCCCTGCGGCCCGTTGTCCGACGAGAACAAGATCAACGTGTCCTGCGCCCTGCCGGATTTTTTCACGGCGTCGATCACTTGGCCAACCGCATGGTCCATGTGGTGCACGGCGGCAAGTAACAACCGCTTCTCCGGGTCCTGCTCACTCTGGATCAAGCCCTTGGGATCGTGGAACCACTCGATCTCATCTTCATCGAGCCAACGGGTGGGATCTTTGGGGTCGAGCTGCGTCGGCCGATCGACGAAGCGACCACGCTCGTCCAGCGGGGTATGAACCGACTGGAACGTCAAACACAGGAAGAACGGTTGCTGGCGATCCGCCTCGATCACGCGCACCGCCTCGCGCGCCAACAGATCGGTTGCGTGCACACCGTTTTCAGCACCTGCAATCAAGTCGCCATCGCGATGCCACGTATCCGCGAACTTGCCCGTGCGGTAGCGATGGTCATACATGCCAATCGCACCAGCTAGCGAACCATAGCTGTGCTGGAAGCCATGCTGATTGGGGCCGTGTTCCTTCGACGAACCAAGATGCCACTTACCAGCTAAGTAAGTCTCATAGCCACACGCCGTAAACATCGACGCCATCGTCGGTGTTCCGATCGGGAACGCCGGCGCGTTGCTCGCCTGCTGTGATCCAGGTCCAAAGCGACTTGGATAGCGCCCAGTCATCAATGCGACCCGCGTCGGCGTACACTGCGGCATCACGTAGTGCTGCGTGAACTGGACGCCGGCAGCAGCCAACGCATCAAGGCGCGGCGAATACACCTTCGGATTGTGGTAGCCGATGTCGGCCCAGCCCTGATCATCGCTAATGATAACGATGACGTTCGGCCGTTCCGGCTCTTGGCTGATCGCGGTGGCAGCTACCGACAGAATCGACAGAGAGATCGAGAACGAAGCGTTGGCGCGCATGGCGCCAGTGTCACCTGTAGGTGCGCCGCCTCCCAGCGCAACCTCAGATCTCTACCGCTTGTCGGCAGGCGCGTATTTCCGCTCGTTACTACCCATGTAGATCTGACGCGGTCGCGTGATGCGAGCCGCCGGATCACTCTGGTATTCGAGCCACTGCGCCACCCAACCCGGCATGCGACCGATCGCGAAGAACACGGTGAACATGTCCGACGGGATGCCGAGCGCTTTGTAGATAATGCCCGAGTAGAAGTCGACGTTCGGGTAGAGCTTGCGCTCAATGAAGTAGTTGTCGCTGAGCGCGATCTGCTCCAGTTCCAGCGCGATGTCGAGCAACGGATCCTTGCGACCGAGTTCGCCGAGCACGTCGTAGCACGCTTGCTTGAGGATCAGAGCGCGCGGGTCGTAGTTCTTATAAACGCGGTGGCCGAAGCCCATCAGGCGCACACCACTGTTCTTCTGCTTCGCGAGATCCATAAACTCGCGAGCCGAGCGCTCACCGTCGCGGATCGACGTCAACATGTCGATCACGGCTTCGTTAGCGCCACCGTGCAGTGGGCCCCACAACGCCGAAATGCCTGCGGAAACACTGGCGAACAGGTTGGCTCCAGAACTGCCAACAGTACGAACCGTGCTGGTCGAGCAGTTCTGCTCGTGGTCGGCGTGAAGGATCAGCAGCAGGTCAAGCGCGCGAGCGATGACCGGGTTGGGCTCGTACTCGGCGCACGGCGTCGCGAACATCATGTGCAGGATGTTCGACGAGTAGTCGAGATCGTTGCGCGGATACATGAACGGCTGACCAATCGAGTGCTTAAAGCTGTACGCAGCGATCGTCGGCATCTTCGCCAGCAAGCGGACCGCGTTGATCCAGTTCTGCTCGGCAGTTTGCGGCCCGGCCTTTTGGTAGTAGGTCGACAGCGCACCGACAGCAGCCGCACAGACGGCCATCGGGTGGCCGGCCTTCGGCAGGCTAGCGAACAGCCGCTTCAGGTCCTCGTGCAGCATCGTGTGATGCGTTACATCGTGATTGAACTGCGCCAACTGCTTGCCGCTCGGCAACTCCTGATGCAACAACAGCCACATCACCTCGACGAAGTTCGACTGCTGCGCCAACTCTTCGATCGGGTAGCCGGCGTAGCGCAAGATGCCCTGCTCGCCATCGAGGAAGGTGATCTTCGACGTGCAAGCACCGGTGTTGCCCAGGCCCGGATCAAACATCACGGCGCCGGTGGTGCTACGGAGCTTGCTGATGTCAATTGCAAGTTCCCCCTCACTCCCCACCATTACGGGCAGGTCGAGTTCGTGGTCACCGATCGTCAGCTTGGCTGTCTTGGGGGCTTTTTCGTTCGTCATCACAGCTATCAGGCAGCAGTCTACTGGGGCGTATTGGACGCAAAGAGAGTAGGGCCCGACGGCCCTGTCGCCGCACCAAAAAGTCGCGGCGGTTAGACTTCCGCAGCCGGATTCTGGTGCCAGTTACGATCAAACTGCGGCATGCCGCACGATCAGGTATCTACTAGGCCCGAATCGACGCGATTCAACCGCGCGCCACAATCAGCAGATTGCTGGACGCAGCGACCTTTCGGGCCGCATTGACCATGTCGAACCGCAAGAACAGTGGCGCGCCCCGGGGCGATCGCGGCCGGCAACGGTCGACTCGAAGCGGCCAGGATCCGAAAACCATCGGCCAGCATGCCGACGCAGTCGCACTTCGCGGCCTCGCCGTCGAGCACCCGCAGCGCGGGCACTAGAAGGGCACGTTGCCGATCGGGTAGGCCCGCCACTCCGCGAAGTCGTAGTGCCACCACTCGTGCTCGTAGACGGCGAAGCCCTGTGCCTCCATCGCCCGCCGCAGAACCTCACGGTAGTAGCGCTGCTGTGACGTGCCGCCTGGGTAGTCGGGATACGCCCGCGCAGTGAACTCGTCGTAGCCAGACGGCATTGCGTGCTCTTTGCCAGTCGCGAGATCGTAGAGCGTCAGGTCGACCGCACAACCGCGGTTGTGGCGCGAGCCATTGGCGGGGTTTGCGACGAAGTGCTTCAAGTGCGATGGCGTCGCATCCCAGAACACCTTGGTCACGGACCATGGCCGATACGCGTCAAAGATCTTCAGGCCAAGGCCAAGCTTTGCCAACCCACGATGCGCGCGCAACAACGCCATCGCCGCTGGCTTTTGCATCTTGGCCTTCGCTTGGTCATAGACCTTGGCGCCGAGGAAGTTGTTGTCGGTCGCATAACGAATATCCAACCTGATCGTCGGATCCAACTGCGCTAGGTCAACGAGATCAAAGGCGCGCAAGCCCTCGGGCTGTGCTGGCGGCTTCGCGATCTTGGCAGCGGCGAGCAACTCAGGAACTGGATGCACTACGGGAATCCGGAACGTACCGCCGGTTGGGCCGGGACGTCGCGGGAAGCGGGCACCACCGACGACGGCAGCAATCACTTGGCCGCTATCGTCACGTTCGAACAGCAATTGATCGGCGGTGTACATGCCGAATGGGAAGCGATAGCGATCTTTGCCTTCACGTTCTGGCAAGTCGCGCACCACCCACTCAATCAAAACGCCGAGCCTCTGGTGATCTTCGTAGACCACGAGCACGTTATGGTCCCATCCATACTCACCGAGCAGATCGCCCAATTCTGCAGGCATCGGCAGCGGCACATCGTCTTTGCGAACGTATTCGCCACCGGCATCGAGGAAGTTGCCGTTCGGCAATGGCTTCAAACTCCGCGCTGCTCCGATTGCCAACGGATCATCGGCGAGCAACGTTCCGTCGGCGGCGCGGCGCATGCGCGTACGCACGCCAATGTTCGGGTCGTAGTAGAGATCGCCATCACGTTCGCGCAATTCCACCCAGTTGTCGCCGATCTGCCAACGCCCCTGCAGCGCCCGGGCCGCGTCGACTCCTAGCGGCTTCGGAAACACCGCTTTAGGCAACGTTTCGCCCCGACGATTAGCCAATGCTGCCAACAGCGCTCGGTCGGCAATCGCACCGGAAACGTCATTGGCAAAGTCCTTGGTGCAGACGACACAGACGGCCAGGCCTACCTCGGGAAGCGCGGTCAACGTAGAGGCGAAGCCATACACCGCACCGCCATGGGACACCCGTAGATGGCCATCAAGCTGACCAACAAAGAAGCCCAAGCCACAACCGCTGGACTTGCCTTCTGGCAACTGCCACATGCTTCGCTGCGCGTTCACGTTGAGCACGCGTTGCTTGGCATCCGGAAACCAACTGCGGGCAAATTTAACTAGGTCGACAACCGTGCTCCGCGACTCCGCCGCCGGCGTATAGCCAAAGCGCCAGTTCGGGGTCGGGATCTTGCGACCGTCGTAGGTCCACATGATGCCTTCGGCTTGCCGCTCAACCAGATCTGGGCGTGGCGCGAAGTCACTATCGTGCAAGTCGAGCGGCGCCAACACGAGTTCGCGCACGGCATCCTCAAACGACTTGCCGGTCACTTGCGCGATCACTTCGCCGACGACTCCGATGCCAGGGTTCGAATATTTGTAGGTCAATCCCGGTTCGGCAACCAACTCGGTGTCGTTGAGACTCGCAACCGTCGCCGACAACGATGGCTCGGATGGATCGAAGTAGTGGCCGACCGGCGACTCCCGCACGATGCCCGCGCGGTGACCCATCAAGTTGCGTAGCGTCACCGGCTTGCCGAACGGATTTTTCGGCGCGAACGTCGGCAGGTAGGTCTTGATCGGTTCGTCCAGATCTAGCAACCCGCGCTCGACCAACACCATCGCCGCGGTATCAGTGAATAGCTTGCTGATCGAAGCGATGCGATGCGTTGCGAGCACATCCAGGTCATTCGGCGCCGACACCAACGAGGTCGCACCGAAGGCTGAGTTGACAGCGCCACCAAACGTTCTCGCCCATAGGTGTTCTTCGCCAGTATCCGAGTCCACTTCGAGCAGTGCGATCCAAACCCCGGGCACCCCCATCTCGATTTGATGCCGACTGGCGAACTCAGCAAGGTCCGGAACAATCGGTTCGAAGCGTTTGACTTCGAATCGCGGGGAGGCAACGCAACTGGCGAACACGAGCGTCAGCAGAATCCTACGCATAGCAAAAGCGTGCCAGTTCCGGCAGTCGGCGGCAACGACCGGTCGCTTCGGCAATATGGAACCTTGCCAAAACCACGATCGAACGCCGCCGCCGCACCGCCAACGTCGCGTCGGCTCGCCTGACGGCACTAGCAACGCGCGCCGAGGTCGAAGCGGATCGGGTCGCGTCGCTGACCGTGCATGGCTTTGCATCACCGTCCGAGTTCGTTCGCTTGCGCACGCTGAAGGATGTACTGAACAAACGACTGGCTGAACTGCAGAACCTGCACGAGCAACAGAACGCCCGCACAGTGATATTCAAAGAGCAGTTGGCCGAGTTTGACCCCATGGCCAGCACGCCTGCAGGCGTTGAGACTTCGCTAACGCCGCTATTCGTGCACGTAAGCCCACACGCCCATGCGCTCGACAGAACCGCCGTAGAGGTGCTGCGGGTAGTTGCCGCTAGGCCAGTAGACGAACGAGTCAAAGCTCAGGAAGAGCGAGCAGTTGACCAACAACTCGTAGGGCTCACCGTTCGCCATGCCATAGTCCCACTTGGGATAGCGCGACAAGCCCGTGCCCGGGACGTGATCGAGGTAGACGGGCACGAGATCCCATAGTCCGACGGGTGCCTGACCGTGATCGGCTAGGTATTTATCGATGGCTGCAATCAGTGGCTTGGCATTCTCGGCGCAACTGGCAAGCCCCCAGACCCGGCCAATACCTTGCAACCGAATCCCGACCATGCACGCCACCAAGGCAATTGCACCCCACAGCGTCGCATGGCCGCCACTTCGCCGCACAAACGGCATCGACAGCGCGCTGAGCATCATCACGCCAAAGGCAATCACCGCGCCGATGCCAAGCAGAAAGTCCGAGGACAAACTGCCGTAGCCGAACCACTCAACGACTCCGAGAAGGCTTCCTAAGGTGATTGGCGCCAGCAGCCCAAACAAATGCCACCGACGTATCGAGCGCCAACTGTCCTCCTGCACGGACGACCCAAGGGCGACAGGCACGGGCTCTACGCGAACCCGACCTGCTCTTCGCCAGCGATGCGTTGCTTGCTCTCAGGATCTTCGCCACCGCTTGTGCCGGGCACGCCACCATCCTGGATGGTGTCGACCTCGTGCAGCGCGACCGCAATGCGCGAACTGACGCCGCGGCGCTGCATCGTGATGCCGTAAAGCACCTGACACTCAGCCATCGTGCGCTTGTGGTGAGTCACGATGCAGAACTGCGTGTCGGCAATGAAGTCGCGCAGCACGCGCAAGAAGCGCTCGACGTTGGTTTCGTCGAGGGCGGCATCAACTTCGTCGAGAATGCAGAACGGGCTTGGTCGCACCTTAAACAGTGCAAACAAGATCGCGACCGCGGTCATCGTGCGCTCACCACCAGACAGCAGGTTGATCGACTGCAGTTGCTTACCTGGCGGCTGTGCAACGATCTCGATGCCGGCCTCGAGCATGTCATCATCCGTGTTCGACAAGAACATATCGGCCTTGCCGCCTTGGAAGAGCTTGCGGAAGATGTCTTGGAAGTTCTTGCGAGCCTCGTGGAACGTATCTTCGAACAACGTCTTCGATTCGGCCTCCAAGCGGCGCAGCGTTTCCATCAACGTCTTGCGCGCTTCCTTGATGTCAGCAACCTCTCGCTCGAGATGCGAGAAGTTGCCTTCTTCCTCATCAAGCTCTTCGACAGCATCAAGATTGACGGATCCGAGGCGATCCTTCTGACTCTGCAGAACCTGCACCTCTTTGCGCGACGTGGTCGCATCGAAGTCTTCTTCAAGCCACAAGCGCTTCAGGCCAAACCACTGCGCAACAAAATCTGGTGCTAGCGGTGGACCCTGCAGGTATTCGACAACGCCAATCGGCGCCACCGGACCTTGGAACATCGCCGCATCGACCAGGCCAATGCCGGTGACTTCGCCCAGGCAACGACGCAGTTCGACACTCGCGTCTTCGCGCAGTCGTTCTTCGAGGCGCTCGAAGCGGTGTTCGACATCAACAACGGCGAGACGCGTCTGGCCAATCGATTCATTGGCGACGGCGTAGCGCTGCTCCCACTGCTGCACTTCCTCGAGCACTTGCTCGCGGGCGGCACGCGCCGATTGCACTTCTTCGTCGGCACTGTCCTTGGTGATCGCCAACTCCGTAACCTGCTCTTCCAGTTCGGCGGCGAGATCCATCAGACCTTCTTGAGCAGCCAACGCGTCGGCGCGATCGTCCTCGGCTTGCTGCATGCGATCGACGATCTCCTGCAGTGCCCGCTCGAAGTCGAGCAGCGCGTCCTCATGCATCTTGATTGAACGCACCAGACCTTCGCGCACTTCGCCGGTCTGGACCTGCGTGATGCGGATATTCTGTTCCTTGTCCTGCTCGGCGCGATGACCATCTTCAGACTCGCGAATGCGTTCGCCAAAGTTCTGCTCGGCATCACCACAAGCCTTCTCGAGACGGATCAGCAAGTGCTGATTCATCAGCGACGTACCTAAGATCGCAAGTGCCGCGGTCCGGGTTCGCCCCAACTCCAACGCCTCTTGTTCGATCTCTTCCGACTCGCTAACGATGTCTTGGTTACGAGCAACCAGACGAGACTCTTGCGCGTGGCAAGTCTGCGCTTCGCGGCGCACCTTATTGAGCGCGTCGCCAACCGCCTTGATTTCCCGCTTCAGCGAGTCGACGCGACCGGTCGCGACTTGCTTGCCTTGCTGGAGGCCATCGAGTTCGACCTTGAGGACCGCCGCCCTCTCGCCAAGTTCGACAATCTGCGAACGGCGCACCACCAGACCTTGGTGGCCTTCGGCAGCAGCGCCACCTTCCATGCGCGGACCACAGACAACCGTGCCGTCCGGCGTAACGAAGCAAAGGTCGGCGCGAGCCGAGTCAGCAATGTCGAAGTCTGCGACCACGACGCCGCGTAGCAACCAAGCGAGCAACTTGCGACTGGCAGCACCACCTTCGCTGGTGATTGCCTGCGCTTCTGCCGCATCGCCAGCAGTCGCCGCATCAATCGCAGCGCCAACGCTCGGCATGCCTTGCTCGTCGAGCACGTGGCGGACCAGATTCGTCAAGTATTCGGCGCCCATCGGCGGCTTCAGCAACGACGAACCCGAAGCGCATGGCGGCTCATCATCAAACGCTGCTTCAACCAGCAGCAAGACGCGGCCAAGGCGTTGGTCTGACAGATCGCGAACGATCGCTGCGGCGTTCTCGCGCGTATCGACGACCAGTGCCTGCACGAACGGACCGAGTGCCGCTTCGAGTGCGGCGCCGTGCTGGCTGTCGATCTCGATCAGATCAAGTAAACGACCGCGCAAGCCAGGCGGCTTCTGCTCGAGCACGTAGCGCGGGCCTTGATCGAAGCCTTCCATGTGGGCTTCCATCGCCATCAACGCCTGACGCCGACCTTCGCATTCGGTCAACTTGTAGCGCAGCTTGGATTCTTGTTCGGCCAACTCAGCGGCCGCCACGTCGGCGCCTTCAAGATTGCCGAGCGCGACCTGCTCGCGTTCCTCGAGCAAGCGCTCGCGCGTGCTGTGGTCGACGAGTTCGGTGCGCCAACGCGTCAACTCGCCACCGAGCCGTGCCGACTCATCGCCGAGCACAATGCGGCGATCATCCAATCGCGACTGACGGTTCTTGGTGGCAGCAACCTTGGCAGTTGCATCGGACGCCGAGTTGCGAGCACGCGTGCGCTGGTGCAACAACTCGAGTTGACGCTCGCGAACGGTCTCGCGCTCGCGGATCAACTCCTTGTGCGCCGTCGCTGCGGCTTGGGTCGCGAGACGCTGATCTTCAAGCGCCTTGGTGAGTTCCACGAGTTCGGCTTCCCTGGCAGCCAGATCGTCGCGCGTCGTCGCCAAGACCAGCGCGCGCTCATCGCGCTGCTCGGTCATACCATCGGAGCGTTGCTGGCCGCGCTCGAGTTCGGCGAGACGGTCGGCGGCACGACGGGCGTGCGACTCGGCGCGCTCCTTGTGCTGCATCAACTCACTCTGGCAACGACGCAGTTCATCCTGGATGCGCTCCAGGGCTACGGTCGCGACCGAGATTGCCCCTTCACGCTCATCGAGTTCGGAGCCCTTCTGCTCGCGACCTGCTTCGGCCGCATGCAACTGCTCTTCGAGTTCCTTTAGACGATCGGCTTGCACCAACCATTGTTCGCGCAACTTCTCGCCATCGATGACGGCCAGCGCGGCGCGAAGGTCACACAGGGTCGCCTGCAGTTCCTTGTAGCGGCGCGCCTTGCCCGCCTGGATGCGCAGACTGCGAATGCGGCGACCGCGCTCCTCGAGCAGATCGGTGACGCGCGCCAGGTTCTGGTCAGTGCGCTCAAGCTTGCGAAGGGATTCCTTCTTCTGCAGCTTAAAGCGCGCCACGCCAGCGGCTTCTTCAAAGATCGCACGTCGGGCTTCGGGGTTGGCCGACAGCACCGCATCGATGCGGCCCTGCTCCATGACGGAATAGCCGCCAGTTCCGAGACCGGTGTCAAGCAGCACGTCGCGCACGTCCTTGAGACGCACTTCGGAGCCGTTGACGAGGTAGCTCGATTCTTTATCGACCGTCAGGCGCCGCGAGATATCGATCTCGGTCGCGCCATCGAAGCGACCACCGAGGTCTTCGAACGTAATCGTGACCTCGGCCATACCCATGGCTTCACGGCCTTCGGCACCCTTGAAGATCACGTCGGTCATTGACGACCCGCGCAAGCTCTTGGCACGCTGGTCACCCAGCACCCACTTGATCGCGTCGACGACGTTAGACTTGCCGCAACCATTCGGGCCGATAATGCCCGTCAGACGCGAGTCGAACTCGAACTCGGTCTTGTCGGCAAACGACTTGAACCCGCGGGCAACTAATCGCTTCAGCCGCATCGCTAGCCTTCTCCCCAGATTCGGTTAGTCGGCTTCACGTTCGGCTTGGCAGCGGCACCAGACTTCGCCGAGCCAGAACTTTCGGGGCCAGCACTTCCGGGGCCAGCACTTCCAAGGCCAGACTTGCTTGTTCGCCGACCAGCTTTCGGAACGGAACTGACACCCATGCGCGAAGGATTCGCGCCTGTGCCTGCCACCCCGCTGCTAGTGACGCCATTGCCAGCAGCACCACCGCCAATACCAACGACCTGACGACGACGGGCGCGCTCGACCTGCACCGCGCCATAGGCAACGGCTGCAGTCGGCTGGCCGGTCACCACCAACAGGTGTTGGACCGAGTCGGCGATCTCCGTAGTCGTCAACACGACCGGACCTCCAACAGGCATTGCGGTTGGCGAGGATGACTGCGAAGCCTTGCGCTTTTGGCGCAGACCCTCGAGCACAACACTCGCAAGTTCGAGCGCACGCCAGTCCTCGTCCACCCCGATCTCATAGAGAGCGAGATGCACTGACCGTGCGAGCTTCGTTGCTCTAAGGAATTCGCGACGACCATCGCGCTTCTCAACCAGATGTTCCGTCCGACGCTTCATGACCACCCTCTCGCCGCTTTTCCAGCATTGGCTTCAACTCTTCCAGGAACTGGCTGACGTCCTTGAACTCGCGGTAGACGGACGCGAAGCGCACGTAAGCCACCTGATCGAGTTGGCGCAGTTCCTGCATGATGAGGTTGCCGACCACCTTGCTCGGTACCTCTTTGTCGAAGGCCTCCATGCACTGGCGTTCGATGCGATCGGTTACTTCCTCGACTTGGTCGTTGGATACCGGTCGCTTCTCACACGCGCGCAATAAGCCGCCCAAAACCTTGTTACGATCAAACGCAACGCGCTCTCCGTTCTTCTTAACGACCCGCAAAGGCGCCATCTCGGCGCGCTCATAGGTCGTGTAGCGTCGGCCACAATCGGCACAAACGCGGCGACGACGAATCGCAAAGCCATCGGCGCTTGCACGCGAATCGATGACCCGATCATTGTCGGCCTTGCAGTAGGGACAGCGCATTGCAGTTAGTTCGCTCCGGTGGCCACAAGCCGGTCAGCCTGTGTTTGACGCCCACCACCGGGAGTTTCGAACGAGCGGAAAAGGAACCCATCTGACCACGGATTCCAAACCTTGCAGTCGGATGGACTCTACAGCCCCAACCCCTTGTATGTCAAAACCCCACGACGAGTCTGAGACGTATGTTTACGGTCATTTGCCGAGGCAAAAGCGCCCGTAGATTCGGTCGAGCAACTGCTCGGGGCTGTGTTCGCCAGCAATACCGTCCATCGCACGCAGCCCAGCTTGCAATTCCGCAGCCGCAAGCTCCGGTGCCAAGGCGGCTGCGTCGATGGCCCGCCGGACCGCATCGGCGGCTGTTTGCAGCGCGGTTCGCAGCGGTCCGCCGGCGTCGACAGTCGACGATCCAGCGCTGCGACGAAGGCAATCTTTCAGCCGAGAAAGGCCCGTGCCGGCCGTCGAACTGGTGACGAAAATGCGGTCTGCGGCCGGCAGCCTCGCGAGCGCAGCTTCCGTAAGCGCTGGTGCAGACTCGACTAGGTCACACTTGGTGAACACGATGCCAAACCAAGGCAGCGGCGACGACAGCGCCATCTGCGGCACGTGTGGGTCGGAAGCATCGAGCACGACGAGCAAACCAGCGGCGCGGCCAGAGAGGCGTTCGCGCAGGGCCAACGCCGCATCATCGGCGGCGGTTGGCGAGGCGAGATCACCGGGGGCATCCCAGAGATAGACCGACGGAGCCACTTCGACGCGCAGCAGGTCGCGGGTCGTGCCAGCATGGTCGGCGACGAGCAGCGTCTGCTGGCCCGATAGCGCGTTGACCAACGACGACTTGCCAGCGTTGGCGCGGCCCACCAGCAGAACTTCGCCGCCGGGAGCGGCCGTCGGCAGCGACTGCAGCAACGCGTCCATGCGCTCGGCCAGCGGTTGCAACGGCGTCAACCACAATTCTTCAGGCACGGCGCCGGTATCGCCGTCATCGAAGTCTAATCCGACTTCGAGCAAGGCCAGGGCATCTTGCAACTCTATGCGCGCGCCTTGCACGGCCTTGGTCAAGCCACCCTGTAGCCACTGCACCGCTCCGAGAGCCTGCTGCTGATCTTGCGCATGCAGCAACATCAACAAGCCTTCGGCTTGGGCGAGGTTCAATCGCCCGTTCTCGCAAGCACGCGCGGTGAACTCACCGGGCAGCGCTTCGCGGATGCCGTGAGCTTCGCCGTCGCGCAGCAGTTCGTCTTGCAGCAGTCGCACCAACACGGGGCTGCCGGGAACATGCAGTTCGACGACGTCTTCGCCGGTGAACGAACGAGGCGCGATCATCGTCAGTGCCATCGCGGGCACGCGCCGTCCGACCACATGCACGTGACCTTCAACCTGGGCGCGGGCGTGTGCGAGTTCGCCTGGCAACTCGGGTGAGTCGTGCGGTGAGTTACTCGCAAAGCAGCGCACGGCCGCGGCAAACGCCTGCGGGCCCGACAATCGCAGCACGGCGCGAGCGCCCGGGCCCGACGGCGTCGCCAACGCGACGATCGTATCGCCGATCATGGCTGGACGATCGCGAGTGCTGGGCGCCCAGTCAACGGGCAGTTTGCTTGAGGCCGCGTTTGACGCAGTATCCGGGGTTCACTTAGAGGCGGCCAGGTCATTGCCAACCCTGGCAGTCACCCTGCTGAACTGGCAACAAGAACCGTTCGCGCTCAGGCGTTGAGACCGGCCAAGCGTCCCATCGCAAAGGCTGCCTGGAAGTTGAAGCCACCAATCGGCCCATCGATGTCGAGCAACTCGCCACAGATGAACAGGCCGCTCTGCAGCTTCGACTGCATGGTGCGCGCATCGACTTCGTCGAGGGCGACGCCGCCGCGAGTTACTTCTGCGTGGCCATAGCCGAGACTCTTTGGCACCGGCACGCGCAAATCCTTGACCGCTTGCAACAGGCGCCGGCGCGCGTCCTTGGACCAGCTGCCAAGTCGATCGTCAAGCTCGCTACCACTGATCGCCAATAACGCGTGGCGCATGCGTTCGGGCAACGTGCGCGGCAACACCGATTCCACGCGACGTGCGCCGTGCAGCTTCGCTTGCTCGAGCCATGCCTGCTCTAGCTGCTCGCGTTGCGTGCCGGGCAGGAAGTCGAAGCGCACTTTGGCGTGCCCATCTTGCTCCTCAACATCACCAGCCAGGTCCATCGGAGCCGGACCAGACAGCCCCTTGTGCGTGAATAGGATCGGTCGGCGACGACGCAGTGTTTCCTTGCCAGCTTGGTCGAGACACGCGATGTCGACGCCTTGCAGAACGATGCCTTGCAAGCCCCGGACCCAAGACTCCTCGCAACGCAATGGCGCGAGCGCTGGCCACGTGCGCGTAATCGTATGACCGAACTGACGACACCAGGCATAGCCATCGCCGGTCGCGCCAGTCTTCGGGTAACTCAGTCCGCCGGTTGCCAAGACCACACTCGCGGCCGTCACGGTGCCGCGGGGCGTCTGCAATACGAAGCGCTCACCATCGCGCTCGATGCTTGTGAGCGGCGCATTGCTCCACAGTTCGGCGCCGGATTGTTCAACCTGTTGGAGCAGCGCGACGACAACATCTCGTGCCTTCTGGCTGACCGGGAACAGCTTTTCGAGATCCTCTTCGCGCAGCGGTACGCCAGCATCCTCGACAAATGAGCGCAGCGCCGTCGGCGGGAAAGCCCGCAACGCGTGGCGCAGGTAGCGACCGCGTCGCTTGCCGTATTGCGCCTCGAGATCCTTGCCCTCGCGAGTCGTCGTGAGGTTGCAGCGGCCACCGCCACTGATCAGGATCTTCAATCCTGGTTGCCGGTTCTTCTCCAGCAGCACGGTGCGTCGGCCGCGTGATGCGGCCTGGATGGCGGCCATCAGGCCTGCCGCGCCAGCACCGACAACAACCACGTCTACATGCGACATCGTCATTGGCTGGCTGGTCCGCACTCAGTGCGCAGCGCGAAGGCGCATGCCTTCGTCACTGCAAACGGCGAAGGCCTAAGCCATCGCTGCCCAAGCCCTAGGTTTCTTAACCTTCGGACTTCGGGGCTTCGTCGGTCTTCGCTTCGACTGGTTCCGTGATGCGAAGTACGGGGCGACTGCCGATTGCAACCTTGCGGTTGGCCAACCAGCCCTTACCCATCTTCTTCGGCTTGAAGCGACCCTTGCAGCCACCGCCGCCCTTTCGATTTGCGCGTGCCATAGTTGATATTCCTTATGTCTGGGGGTGAAGGTGTGAACTAGCGGCCCTTGGCGATCATCGCCTTGGCTGCTGCGTTGGAAACGGCCATGCCCGGCTTCTCCGACATCTCGCGCTCGTTCTTGACGGTCGGCGTGATGACGAGGTAACCGTTGGCGTGTCCTGGGACGGCACCGCGGATGTAGAGCAAGTTGCGCTCGGCGTCGGTCTTGACGACTTCCAACTTCTGGATCGTGACCTGCTCGACACCGTACTGACCACCCATCTTCTTGCCCTTAGGGACACCGTGGCTGGTGTTGTACTGACGGCCGATACCACCAGCGCGACGCGTAACCTTCGAGTTACCGTGCGTGTGGTCTTGCGTGGCGAAGTTCCAACGCTTGATGACGCCGGTCCAACCACGACCCTTGGTCGTGCCCGTCACATCGACGTGGCTGATGCCTTCGAAGACGCTGACGGTGAGCGAATCGCCCGGCACCTGCGTCGGGGCCTTGTCGAGACGGAACTCGCGAATGAAGCGCAGGCCGCTGTCGAGGCCGGACTTCTTAGCGTGGCCGAGCTCGGCCTTGCTGCACAAGCGCGCGGCGCGCTCGTCGAAGCCAACTTGCACAGCGTAGTAACCGTCCGCAGCACGAGCGCGGTCATGCTTGCCGCTCTTCTTGCCCTTATTGATCGACGCTTTGCGGTGACCTTCGGGGTGCTCGGCAGCGTTGACCATCTTGACCTGCATGACAGGACACGGGCCAGCTTGCACGATCGTGACGGGCACACACGTGCCATCGTCGAGGAAGACTTGAGACATACCGAGCTTCTTGCCCAGGATGCCGAGGGTGTTTCTACCCGTCATCAGTATCTACTCCGTTGGGGTCCTTTTGGGAGGGGACCCGCTTGGGTTGCGTTAGGGGCGAAGAGGTCCTGCCAGACCACAATGGCCGGGCTTACGTTCGCTGTTAGGGGGAAGAATGCTATGGATCGGCGTTTCCGATGCAAGAGCTGGCCTGGAAAGCTCTGCCGGGGGCAGAAGAACCTTGCGGGGCTGGACAGATTCGAGCCAGGCGCAGCGTGAACTCAATGACACACGCGCAACCGACCTTGCCACGGCTACTTGCGAGCCGACTGGAGATCCCAACAAAGTCTCGAGAGGCACCAAAACTCAGCGCACGAAGGCGCGCAACGCCAAAGCCAACAAGCCAGCCAGCACAAACCACTGGGCCAAGCCCTGCTCGGCGACGGCGAACTCTGGCAGCGCGCGATCTTCGCCGACAGCGGGAGCCGACAGATTCCGCTCGGAGGCGGGCGCCCCCGTTGGGCTCACGATGCTGGTCGCGGCTTCGCCGTAGCTGCGCACGAATGCTCGCCGGAGCAGCTGCGGGAATGCCGCCAAGAGCGGCAGATTGCTGTCCTGCAATCGGAACGCCAGATGCATAGAGGCGGTGGCCCCACCATCGACAAGCACGCCCAGCGGCACCCGCTGGTCACCATCCTGCTGCCACAAGAACGGTTCGCCTGCCGGCAGGATACCGCGCCACGCTCGATCGATGCGAAGCTCGGACAGATCGAGCCCCACCGTTAGCGGCGAACTGCGCGACCAATCAAGCGGCGACGGACTGCGCCACACCTCGGCGTCGACAGAATCCGCCAAGCGGGTGCCGAACGTCAACGCGCGCCGCTTCACAACGCGGCCATCGTCACCCAGCAACGGTACCAATCCACCATCGACCAACAGCATGCCGACCGACGCGTCGGAGGTGTTCGCCACGACTTCGCCACCGACCTCTTCGGCGAGCGTCGCCGCGGCAACGCCCGCGAAGTTCGACGCATCGGATTCCGCCAAGGCGGCAATGCGCGGCGCAGGCAGTGGTGGCAACGTCAACACGAAGCGGTGATCCGCCGGCAATCGATCGCCGGCCATAATCAATTGTATGACAAGTTCGCCGCCGAGCTTGTCGCGCTGCAATTCGACTGTGCGAGTCAACATCACCCCCGAACGCAACCAACAGCTGTAGCGCTGCTCATTGGTGGTAGCGCCGAGCACCTGCAGTTCGACAGAGACACGGTCGTCCGAACCATCTGCGGGGTATGCC
The DNA here is from genome assembly GCA_937906475.1 of uncultured bacterium. GTDB lineage: Bacteria > Planctomycetota > UBA1135 > UBA1135 > UBA2386. The sequence continues at coordinate 9,364 of CALCZA010000026.1, read as the reverse complement.
ACCATGTCGACCTCTAGCTGCAGCGCCTTTAGCGGCCAGGCATCGACGATCCGCACCGCATCAATCGCGGCATTGCCGCCGCGTGTATCGAGCCGAGTCAACGCCCCCACGCTCGGCAACTGCTGCATGCCTTGGCCATCGGTCAACGTCCAGACAACGCAGTCTTCGTCCGCGGCTTGCCGTGCAAGTCCGCTGAGATCGGCATGCAACGCACCGGCTGGTTCGCCGAGATCCTGTAGCGCGCGCGCGGCAGAGCCATGCCGACGACGCAACTCGCCACCGCAACGTAACACCGTCACTTCGACGTGCTCAGGCAACTGCGCGAACTGCGCCAACAGCTTCTGCTTCGCTTGCTCGAAGGCACTAACACCTCCGGACTCGGCCGCCATGCTTGCCGACACATCGAGCAACACAACCAACCGCGTCGGCCCAGGCTGTCTTTCGACGAACGGTTGCGAAGCGGCGATCGTCGCCCCGATGGTCGCCATAGCCAGCAACACGAAGCGCAACCACGAACCGCGCGGCGGCCGGCGACGCAGTGCCCGCATCGCAAGTTGCCACTGCTGCATGTGGGGCGTCAAAACTTCACGGTGCGGCTTCGGCGGTTGCGAAAGCCACCACAACAAAGGCAGGACCAACAAGGCCCACAAGAACTGCGGCGAGGCCAACGTCATCGTGTGCACGCGGCCACAATCGGCAAGTAGTCGGCCAAGCGAGGATGTTCGAAGTCGCCCGGATCCCAGCGCCACAGTGGGCTGCCGGCTTCGGCGAACATGCGGCGTTGCTGTCGCTCGAGCAGCACTAGCTGACGTCGCAATTCGTCGTGCAGGTCGCGATCCACCGGCACCGACAACTCTGCCCGCGTTTCGGGATCAACGACGCGCAAGTAGCCGCCAGCAGGCGCCGCTTCATCCTCGGGAACGGTTGCAATCCACCCCGCGACCTTCGCGCCGCGGCGACGCAACATCAGCAACGGCCGCGAGAACTCCTGCACCGGCGCAAAGTCACTGACCCAGTGCACGCGCCCCACCGACTCCGCCTGCAAGGCCAAAGCGACGGCGCTCGAAGGCGGCACGAATGCCGTCGGCAATTGCTTAAGATGCTCGAGTAACTGCGGCAACTGCGCGGTACCGGTAAAGCGCGCGTTGGCGCTGCTGGCACCGGGAGCCACGATCGAAACGCCATCGACCCGGGCCAACGCCAGCCCACCGAGAACCGCAGCCAATCGCAGCGCACCGAGTCGCCGCGGTGGCGTTCCCGCGAGCATGCTCGGCGAGAGATCGACCACCACCGTGATGGCACGACGATCGTCTTCCTGCAGTTGCTTGGTGAAGAACTCGCCAGTGCGCGCATACGCCGACCAATCCAAATGACGCAGGTCATCGCCGCGTTCGTACCGACGGTGGCCGACGAACGTACCGCTCTGGCTCAGCACCGACCGCCGCGCGCGTAGCTGTTCGATACGGCCCGCATCGATATTGCCACGGGTCGCCAACAACGCTGGCAGCAACGCGCGAAATTGCTTCGGAAACAGCTCCGGGGTAGTTGGCAAGGTGAGCTTGTGACGCATCACTTCTTAGCCTTCTGGCGCAGTTTTTCGAAGAAGCGCCGCACCATGGCACGTTCTGCCGGCGGCACGTAACGAGAACGAAGAGCTGCCTCGGCCGCTCGCTCGAAATCGGGTTCCGAACGATTCGGTTGGTTGGGGTCTGCTGCCGACGCCGCCGCGCTCGACGACCTCGAACCAGCGTTCGCCTGCTCTTCGAGTTCCGCCGCGTGCATGCGGGCACGCCTCGTCGGACCATCGCCGATGAACTCAGGGACGACGAACCGCTGATCATCGGGAAGGTCAATCAGCGGCGGCACCTCACCTGGGTCTGTCGGAGCAACGTTTGCTTCCGGCTCCGGAGTTGGGACCGTCGGTTGCGGCTCGGGCTGATCGCCAGACTGATCGCCCGGATCATCCTTCGATGGCGACTGCGGTTCCTCGCCCTTGCGACTATCGGCTGGTGGCGTGCCCTCGGGGTTGGCATCCGGACCAAAGCCACTGCCACCCTGACCATCGTCGTTGCCAGCTTCGGGTTGATTGGCAAAGCCGCCGATGGCGCCCGACCACGGCGGCGCGACCCACAGTGCAACCAACCAAAGTAACAGCAACGAGAACACGACCGGAAGCAACCAACGCCACCGACCGAGGCGCGGCAGAGTCACCGCTGCGAGGGCTCGCTTGCGATGCGGCGCCAGCCGTTGCTGAACATCCTTCTCGAGCCAGCGCAACATACTCGCACGGTCAGCAGAGCTTGCAGCCGCAGCGGGACTCGCGCGCAGGTCGTCGATCTCGAGCCACGTCTGGAGTTCATCGTGAAGCGCAGCAATCTCGGTGCCACTTCCGGACAGACTCTGACGCAACGCCGAGAAGGTTTGCCGGCCATGCCACCAAGAACGAACTGCTGCCAGCAGCATCGTCGGCAACAGGATCGCAATGCAAACGATCAGTGCTGGCCGCAATACATCAGGGCGAATCCAAGCGAGCAACAACAGTGGCAAGGCGAGCAACAGCCCCCAGCGGATGCCGGCTCCAACCGTACAACTGAAAACATGGCGCCAGCGCAGACCTTTGGCGAACCGCCGCAAGGCCGAACCATGAGACATCGCTGTGGCTGCAATCGAAGAGCCTGGCACGGCCTTCATCATGCGCGTTCTGCCGCCAGAAAAAAACGACCGGGGCGAAGGCAACGAGCCCCCGCCCCAGCCTACTCAGAAGGAGGAGATGTTGGTTTCTTCGGCAAGAGCCACAACCATCGCTTCGCGAAAGCCCCGAAGAACCCAGATCGGCCGGCGCGAGCGTGGCGATACGCGCGCTGCGAGCGCGAGGTTCACGCTAGTCTCTTCGTAAGACTGCACGGCAAATCGGCTACAGCCACCCCGGCAGGCTCCACAATGCAGCCGGCGGACGGCTACTTCGGATCGAACAGACGCGTCGCCACGTCGAGTTCAAAGTGCGTCACCATCGACGAACCCCACGTCATGATGAACGGCGCCAAACTGCAGGTCATGTAGTAAATATTGCGGCCCTCGATGCGTTTGCCGACGGCAATCTGGACAACCTTCTCGGTGCCACCCTCATCGATCGTGAACGTAATCTCGATCCCAGCAGGGAACAGTCCGTAGGTCGCCATGTTGCCGGCGCTCTTGAGGCTGCGATCATAGCCATTGACGGCCAGGTAACTGAACCGCTGGATCAGACCTTCAATCTCGGTCTGACGCACCGCACCTAAGCTCTCGCCATCACCCTTCGACTGCCACATCGACTTGCCCGGCTCGCGTTCGAACACAAACGTCTTGCCCTTGGTGGAGAGGTTCTTGAGGGTCAGCTTACGAACCTGCGGTGGCTGGATGCGCGCCAAGACACGCTCGAGCCACTCGTCAGTTTCGATGTTACGACGCCACGGCGTCTGCCATTCGTACAGGACCACGTCGTTGCTGCCGACTTGGCGCACAAACACGCCGCGCACCGCTTCAGTATCCGAACGGCCAACGCTGGAGTCATCGCCGACGAACACTTCGGCGAGCACGTTTTGGCCAGCCTTATCGACAACCTTGATCAGGTAGGCGTGATCGACGTCGAGGCCGTATTTCTTCAACTGCTCGTCCGTCGCGTTAGCTTGCACCAACGTCTCCGGATCACTGCGGATCATGCGCAGGTGATGGAACACGTCCGCTTCAAGCCGCGGTGCCTTGATTGGCGCGCCGACCAACAGACCAGGTGCTTGGCCAGGCAATTGGCCCACGCGCCAAGTGCCGCCGTCCAACTGGAAGACCAACTCATTGTAGTCGACTCGTCGCGGCTGGTTGGGATTCGGGTTGGCAGGCGCAGGCTGCTGCACGGCCTTCGGCTCGGCGATCAACACCGCACCAGCGTTATCGCTGGTGAAGCCTTGGAACATCAGTGGGATGCGGCCCACATCGACGAACGTATCGGCGTCGGCGTAGAGCTGCAGCGCGGTCGGAATCGCCAGCACCAAGCACACGATGCCGAGAACAATATTGCGAGACATCAGGTTCATCGCATCACCCTCTAGGCTGCATCGAGCGACGCGAGGAACGCGCGCTTCTGGTTACGGCGGAGACGCCAGACCAACAGGCCAAACGTCAACAGTAGCAAGGACGGTATCAACACATTGAGCGCGACTAGGCGCGTCGTCTTGCTGCGCAGTGCCTGCTCCGTGTCGCGCGCATCTTCGTTTGTCTTGGAACTCACTTCGACCAGCGCAAGCGTGCGGTCCGCAGGCACGCGCGATTGCAAATCGACAAGGTCGCGATCATCGCTGAGCCAATCCAGCATCTGGGCGAAGAACGGCATGGCCGTGGCGCCAGAGTCCGGACCACCCATTCGCGTGTAGTCGCCACCTAGCACGTCATCACGCAAGAAGGTGGCGTCGCCAACAACAACAATGCGGCCCTTAGACGCGGACTGCGACTTCATTGCAGTTTCCGAGTTGTCGGCAACCGACTCCGAGGGCTTTGCCGGTTGCGGACCGTTGGGGTCCGACTTGGGCACCTCTTCGCCGGGCTTATCGCCGTCCTTCGGGCGGTCCTCTTCTGCGCTGATTTGAGATGGCCGTTTCGGCACATCCTTGCCCACGAAGAACGATTGAAAATCGCCCTGCACCTCAACCATCAACGGCACCTGCATGCGCGTCTCGGCAATCACACGATCCTTGAGCCCATCCATGAAGCGCTTGTGCTCGGTGCTCATGACGCCTTCGTTCAGACCTATTGGATTGAGGCCCGCCGGTGGATCTTCGACCAGCGCCAGCGGCGACGTCCAAAGCAGCACGCGACCTTCAACTCCATCGGGTAGATCAAGCACACCGCCAGCACGTTCGCGCAGGCCCACCGACGTCGGCCAGTAGAAGCCGGGACCACGGTTCCAACTCTTCTTGAAGCCGCGGAACAGAAAGTCGTCCGAAGGCATGCCCGGCACCAGCACCTTGCGGTAGTGCGCGGCCTTGCGATCATCGATCTTACCGTTCACATCGACCGCGAGTTGATCCGCCGACAACCGCCAGTCGTAGTTCACTGCGTGCAGGAAATACGGGTAGGCAACCGGAGTGAAGTGCGCGCGCCCAGCAGCGCCGCGCATTGCCACAGCGAAGTATTCCTGCACTAGCGAGAACTGCGCCTTGTAGGCAATCTCGTGCATATCCGCGACGAGACGCGGTTGCCAATCGACACCGTAGTGGCTGAGTTGCTGCACCAACGGATAAGCGCTCTCCTTCGCGTCGAGCGTGAAAGGCACCTTCTTGAACGTGCGTTCTGAATCGATCTGGTATTCGACGGCATCCGCGAAAAGCACCAGCGTGCCACCGTTCATGACGAACTGATCGATGACGTATTTCTGGCGATCTGTCAGCAACATCGGTCGAAACAAGAACAGCACTTCTAAGTCGGCCGGCAGCAACGCACCGTCCTCGTCCTTGAAGTTCTGGAACTCATAGCGCGACTTTAGATCCCGGAGCCGGCGCACCATGTTCCAGCCAACGATCGCCTGCTGGCGACCGCGCGGCACTCGCGCCGGCCATTCCATGTAGCCGATCCGGCGCTTGGTGCCGGTGATGACTTCCTTGATCTTGGGCGTGACCCTCGCTTCCGCTTGGAACGAACTGTTGGGCAAGAAGGCCTCGATGACCTTCTGCTTGCCACCGCCGTAGAGCAATCGCAAGCCCTGCCAGTGCTGATCGACCGACAACGAAGTCGCCGATTGGCTGCGCAGGTTCAGCGGCTTGATACCAAGTCGCCCCGCCGTCTTGGCGGTCGCGGCATCACTGTTCGGATCGAAGCGCTGCACGATCACGCGACCCTTACCGAGTTGCGTGATCTCGTCGAGGAAGTTGTCGGCCCAATCGCGACTGCTGCTCATCGACAGCGGCAGGTTCTCCTTCGGGCTGAAGTAGGCCTCAACGATCAGGCGCTCTTCGAGCTTGCCAATCAGCTTGCTGGTTGACGCGGTCGTCGTCCACAGCTTGTCAGACGTCATATCGATGCGCACGCGATAGCGCGACGCGAGGTAGACGATCTGGCCGAGCACGAGCAGGAGCAGCACCACGTGCAGCAGCAGTGGCATGGCAGCGCCGCGAGCGGTGCATGCGCCCTGTTCGCTGCCTCGATTCGATTGCGATGGATGCATAACGATCATCCCTTACTCTCCCGCCGCGCCTTCAGCACGAGCACGTTCGCGTAGAGGAAGAACCCGCAGAAGCAGGTGAAGTAGATGAAGTCGCGCGTGTCGAAGACGCCGCGCGCGATGCTGAGGAAATACTTGTAGGGACTGATGCCGTTAAGCAGGCCCGCGCACCACAGCGGCAAGTTCGAACCGAAGAACTCGATCACCGATGGGTTGCCCAACAAGAACAACACCGACAGCGACACGATTGACGCGAGCAGCGCAACGATCTGGTCCCTGGTCATGCTCGACCAAAACATGCCGACCGCGACGAAGCTGCCGGCGAACATCAGCGAGGCGACGTATTGCCCCAACACTGGCGGCCAATCGATCGAGCCATAGGCACCGAGCGTCAGCGGCAAGCCGAGCGTCAGCAGCAAGATGAAGCCGAGGTAGGCCACCACGGCGCCGAACTTACCCAGCACGACCTGGCTCGTGCGAACCGGGAAGGTCAACAGCAGTTCGATCGTGCCGAGCTTCCGCTCTTCGGCCCACAGACGCATGGTCAGGCCGGGCAGGAAGATCAGGAACAGCCACGGCAGATAAAGGAAGAACGGCTGCATCGTGGCGGGCGCGCCGTGCACGAGACTAGTCTTCGCCGACAGAAACAGCAGCACCGTCAAGAACAGTCCACCGAAGACGTAAGCAATCGGCGACAGGAAGTAGCTCTTAAGTTCGCGACGGAAGATGACGCGCGTCTCGCGACCCCACAAACTCGTAATCACGTTAGACATTCGCGGCCTCCGCCTGGCTCAACGTCAACTTGCGGAAGACGTCTTCGAGGTCCGGGGTTTCGCGCTGCAAGGACAGCAGGTCCCAACCATTGTTGATCACCGTGCGCGCGATCGCTTCGGCCATCGGTGCTTGATCGCCGTCACCGGCGATGCGGTAATCGTTGCCATCATCGTTGCCATCATCGTTGCGATCGACGACTTCGACCGGCACATCGACCAGCAGTTCTTTGAGTTGCGTGAGCACGGCGGCCTCGGGACCGCGAACGCGCACGCGCAAGCCGCCACCGGGTTGCTTTGCCAGCAATTGCTCCTGCGTGCCGTCGGCAACAATCTCGCCATGGTTGACGATGATCACGCGCGAACACGACTTCTCAACTTCCTGCAGGTAGTGCGTGCTAAGCACGACCGTGTGTTCTTCGCCCAGTCGCTCGATCAGCTTGCGCACTTCGACGATCTGGTTGGGGTCGAGGCCGGACGTCGGCTCATCGAGGATCAGCACCGGCGGCTCGTGCACGATCGCCTGGGCGAGCCCGACGCGCTGCTTGTAGCCCTTCGACAACTCGACGATGTTCTTACCGGTGACGCGTTCGAGGCCGCACAGTCGGAAGGCGCGCGCCAACGCGGCCTTGCGATCGCGTGCGGGAACGCCGCGAATCTCCGCGCAGAATGACAAGTAGTCATCGACGCGCATGTCAGTGTAGAGCGGCGTGCTTTCCGGCAAGTAGCCGATCAACGCGCGCACGGCCAACGAGTCCTTGACGACGTCGAGTCCATTGACGGAGCCACTGCCACCCGAGGGCGACAGGTAGCCAGTCAGAATCTTCATCGTCGTCGACTTGCCGGCACCATTGGGGCCGAGGAAGCCGATCACTTCGCCCTTGCTAACGGAGAAGGAGATGCCCTTCAGCGCGCGAGCGAAGCCATAGCTCTTCTCGAGACGGTCGACTTCGATCATGTTAGTTGCAGAACGTAGATTAGCACGCCAACGTCTAGCCAACCCGGAACCGGACGCAACATCCAGACAGGTTCCGGAGAAGACCCTAAGCCAAGCGGATTACGGCAGCAGAGCGCCGCGCGGATCCGTTCTCACCGTGTGGTTTCAGGCAGCGCGAGAACACACTGCAGGAAAGGCACCGCGGTCGGCCAAATAGCCGACCCAAGGGAGATCACTGCCAAAGACAGATCACTCCCAACAGCAGATCATTCTTCAAGGCGGAAGCTATCCAGGAACTGTTGGTTCGTATCCGTCTTCATCAGACGGTCGATCAACAGCGGCATCGCATCGAGCGCGTTCATGCGCGAAAGCACGCGACGCAGCGTGTAGAGACGCTGCGTCACTTCGGCGCCAAGCAGCAACTCTTCCTTACGCGTGCCGGACAGCTCGACGTCAATCGCCGGATAAACGCGGCGTTCGGCGAGCTGGCGGTTGAGCACGAGCTCTTGGTTGCCGGTGCCCTTAAACTCTTCGAAGATGACCTGGTCCATACGCGAGCCGGTGTCGACCAGCGTCGTGCCGAGGATCGTCAGCGAGCCACCGTCTTCGCAGTTGCGCGCCGCGCCGAAGAACTTCTTCGGGACTTCGAGCACCTTCGAACCGAGACCACCGGACATCGTGCCGCCACCGCGACCACCGAGGGCCGAGTTGTAGGCGCGCGTCAATCGTGTGATCGAGTCGAGCAAGATGACGACATCGCGGCCGGTTTCGACCAAGCGCTGGGCGCGCTTCAAGCAGATCTCGCTGACCTGGACGTGGTTCTGGGGACCTTCGTCGAGCGTCGAGACCAGCACTTCGCGGTTCTTGCCGGTGACACTGCGCTTCCAACCGGTCGCCTCTTCAGGGCGTTCGTCGATCAGTAGCACGATGATGTGCACGTCGGGATGATGCTCGCTGATCGATGCGCAAATCTGCTGCATCAGCACGGTCTTGCCCGATCGCGGCGGCGCCACGACGAGGCCACGCGTGCCATAGCCAATTGGGCAAAGCAGATCGACAATACGCAGCGAAACGTTTTCGTCGCTACCGGGAGCCAACACGAACATCGGCTCGGGGTCGATGACGGTCAAGCTGCGGAACTGCGGCACCGCTTGCCGCTCCTCCGGTTCCATGCCGTCGACCTTCTGGACCTCCGCCATCGTCAGGCGTTGCTGGCCGCGGGCCGGGAAGCCAGCTTGGCCAACGACCTCGCTACCTTCTTGCAAGCGGTGTTGACGAATCAGTGCACCCGGAACGAACGTGTCGCCGTTCGGGATATCGTCGGGCATGTAGCTGTTGATCGCCTTGCGAAGCCAGCCATTGCCTTCCTTGGTGTATTGGAGAACGCCAACGGCATCTTCGGTTGGTCCCTCGACCTGGAAGTTGCCGTTGCCACCGCCGCCTTGGCCACCGCCACCGCCGCCGCCGCCG
>CALCZA010000025.1 GCA_937906475.1 uncultured bacterium | reverse complement strand
GACAATACTTCCGGGGCTGACGATCGGTGCGGGCTCAATGGTCGGGGCCGGGGCAGTTGTGACGGGGTCGGTGCCGCCATTCGCAATCGTCATGGGCAATCCTGCACGCATCGTGCGCTACGTGGATGCGGACGAGCCCCTAGGCTCGCCTGAAGCATCACCCCCTGGGCGCGCCGCGGATGTGCGCGTGAGTGGCGTCCAGCTGTTCCCGGCACCAATCATCCAGGATCTCAGGGGCAACCTCACCGCCCGAGAAATGGGCAAGGGGCTTCCCTTCGTGCCGGAGCGCTTCTTCGTCGTTTTCGACGTCCCATCACGGCGAGTGCGAGGGGAACACGCCCATCGGCAGTGTGATCAATTCCTAGTCGCGCTTAGCGGATCTGTTTCGGTCGTTTGCGACGACGGCAAGCATCGACAGGAGTTCCTACTCGACTCACCTGAGGTCGGCCTCCTGTTACCGCACATGGTTTGGGGGGTGCAATACAAATACGCGGACGACGCCGTGCTGCTTGTGCTGGCGTCTCACGCCTACGACGCCGACGACTACATTCGGGATTACGACACATTCCTGTCGGCAAGGAAGGCCTTTGACCAAGGATGCGCGTGATGACGCGCATCACCCCGCTCTCGCGGGAGCAGAGACCAGGTGAATACTTGCTTGCCGGTGATCTAGAGCTGGAGGCTGGAAATCCATGGAAGCCAGGTTTGTGAGGGGCTTCTGGCTGACTGTTTGGCTGGGCTACAGCGTGATCCTTGGTGTCGCGTATGCCTGGCTGCCTGCCAATCCCGATCAAGCGATATTCGACTATGCTGGATGGATCCTCTGCCAAGGCGGAAGAGCCTACCTAGACGTTGCTGAGCAGAATTTCCCGGGCAAGATGTGGTTGCACGCAACTTCGACGGCCTGCTTCGGCAATCACTTTTGGTCGTATCGCGTGTTCGACTACGTGCTGATGCTGTTCGCATGCAGTCTGCTCTACCGTCTCCTCCGAAGAACAGCGATGGGTCGCTACGCCTGGATTGTCGTGCCAATCTACCAGTCCGTATACGTTACAGCTGGACCATGGATGGTTGGCACGCGAGATGTCTTGGCTGCCCACTGCTTATTGGGCGCTGGCCTCGCACATTATCTCGGCAGCATACGCAATCCTGTGAGGTGGAATCTGCTATTTGGCGCCGCGTCGGCAGTAGCCATTCTGATCCGTCCGACCTATGGGCTGTTTCCGGTTGCCATAGTACTGGAGGGAGTGGTCGCTTGCCTGCTCGGCGTCCGTTCCTGGCGCAAAGTGATCAGCGCAGCGCTCGCCGGCGCTTTCGCAGCGATCGCCCTGCTTGGCGCGGTTGCCACAAAGATGGCGGGAACCGGGCAACTGCAGGAATGGTACAGATTGGCCGTCGAGTACAACCTGAAAGTATATAGCCAAAACTTGTCAATCGCCGACGAGACGCGTGTAATCGTCGGACTGCTGTCGAGTTGGCACTGGTATGTCGCATTCGCCTTGGGCGGCGCGGTAATGTGGTTCCGGTCTGGTGCCGACCGAGGATTGCTCCGCGTGCCGGGCATGATCGCACTAGTAGTGCTGGCTTCGGCCTACGCACAGCTCAAGGGTTTCGGCTATCACCTCGGCGGGCTGCTACCCGTGATGGCCACGTTGATTGCCTATTGCATATTTGCGGCAACGCGGCAATTGACGGTGCGGCGAACGATGGCGAGATACCTTGCTGTCGCTACGATCTGGTCAATTGTGGTGATTGGTCTCGCCAAGAAGCAAGCGAGTCAACTATATCCACAGTATGCCCACCTGCTAGGTCGCAACTCGCAGGAGGAGATGATGGCGGCGGGCGGCTACGAGGACACCTTCGAGGTTGCTCGCCTGGTCCGCCAGACGACGACGCCTGACGAGACAGTTCTGGTGTGGAGTCGGAAGCTGCATATCAATTTCTTGTCTCAGCGGCAATCCCCGACTCGTTTCATCACCGTGTGGATGCTCAACGGAATGCCGGAGTCGTTCGACGTCGGGCAGGCGTGGATTGATGAGTTCGTGCAGGCTTGGCGCGCGAAAACACCCGCTGCGGTTGTGTTGGATGCGGAGGGCGCTCCGGGCGGATTAGATGTTCTGGGGGCTCAGGCGCCGGATCGCGCATTGGACTTCCTGCGCAGCGAGTTAGCAGCCCACTATGCGCTCGAGGGGAAGA
>CALCZA010000024.1 GCA_937906475.1 uncultured bacterium | reverse complement strand
TCTTGAAAGTGATGGACGCCGTTAACGAGTTTTTTCATGTGGCCTACGTGCCTGAATACCTTGGTCTGTGCGGCAGATTAGGCCGAGGTGTGCACTGGGTTCAACAGGAACTCGCCGGCGCGTACTGCCATGCGGGTGATTCGCCTCGCTCAAGGTGGGCGCGCATGCAGCGATCGTCCTTGCAGGCTATTTCCGCTTCGGTGACGTGGCCAAACGAAGTTCCTGTGAAGCGTAGATCGGCGCAGCCTTCGTGAGCGGTCCACTCAGACTCTTCGGGCAGGTCAGCGGGTTGCCAATTACGAGTCAATCAGTTCGGACTCATTGCCCTCTTGCTCGTGGATGACCGTGCACTAGGTCATGCCGATGCCGTCGATGGGCAATGGTCGCCCGTTCGACAAGGAACACCTTCGCCGCAAAGAGTAGACGGCGCGGCGGATGCTGTTTTTTTGGATCGGCCTGCCGCCCGTCTACGTTCTCGGGATGCACTTCGGCTTCTTGGCGTCCCGCGGTTTGTTGGTGCGGACGGCGTCGAGGTAAGGTGCCTCTGCCGAAAGGCTTGCGCGTCATATCGCGGTGGGCGAGCCAGCCCGCGATGCGCGCGTGTGAATCTGGCGAGCTTGCTAAGCGTTGACGAACGCGCCGCAGAGTTCGGCGATTCGGTGCGCTGCGCGGCCGTCGCCATACGGACTTTCGACCTTGGCCATCGCCGAGTAGGCGGCCGCATCGTCGAGCAGTTCGTTGGCGGCAGTGACGATCGTTGCGCGGTCGGTGCCGACGAGACGAGCAGCGCCCGCGGTGACGCCTTCTGGTCGTTCGGTCGTCGTGCGCAAGACCAGCACGGGCTTGCCGAGCGATGGAGCCTCTTCTTGCACGCCACCTGAGTCGGTCAGGATTAGGGTGCACGCGTGCATGGCCGCGACCATCTTCGGATAGTCAAGCGGGTCGACCAGTTCAATCGCGTCGTGGTTGCTGAGCACACGGTGCGCGACATTGCGAACGTTCGGGTTGGGATGCACCGGGTAAAGTATTTTCACGTCACCGCGATCGGCGATGTCGCGAAGGGCGGCGCACACGTTTTCGAGCGGCTCACCATGATTCTCGCGACGGTGCGCGGTGACCAGCACCAGCTTCTTGCCAGTCGGTGGTACAAACGGTGCCGTGTCGACTCGTTCGGCTGCCCAGAGCAGTGCATCGATGACCGTGTTGCCGGTGACGTGCACGCCGTCGGTCAGGCCTTCCTTGCGCAGGTTGGCAGCGGAACCTTCGGTTGGTGCGAAGTGCAGTTCCGCCATGCGGCCGATGAGCACGCGGTTCATCTCCTCGGGAAACGGATTGCGCACGTCGCCAGTCCGCAGCCCGGCCTCGACATGGCCAAACGGGATCTTGCGATAGAAGCTGGCAAGCGCCGTGACCATGACGCTGGTCGTGTCCCCTTGCGCCAACACCAGGTCGGGTGCCTCTTCGGCGAGCACCGGATCCATCGCTACAATCATGCGCGCCGTGAGGTCGCTGAGCGTCTGGTTCGGCCGCATCATGTCGAGGTCACGGTCTGGTACGATGCCAAAGAACGCGTGGATCTGGTCCAGCATCTGTCGGTGCTGGGCGGTCGCCAGAACGCGTACGTCTGCCCATGGTTGGCTTTTGAGTGCCAACACAACAGGTGCCATTTTGACGGCTTCGGGTCGAGTGCCGACCGCGATGAGGATGCGTTTGGTTTCTGGCATTGGCTGGCGCTACCACGATGCAGATACAGGCTGTGCGAGGCAACTGTTGTCGTGAGCATGCGGATGCTTGGCCGGCAGTAGCATTCGCCGAAGCCAACATTGCATGCGTTGGGGACAATGTTACGGCCCTTGGCGAGGTGTGCCCGAGTGAGTTGCCTTCAGGGCTTTGGGCGTCTGATCGCCGCCCGGGGGCGATAAGCCAAGTTGGAGAGCGATGCCGCCGTCCTGCACAATGGCGCGGATGGCGCGATCAGTAGCGTCATCGCGACTCCACTGATCGAGCAAGGTCCCGCCAGTCCTACAACGGGAACGCGCCCTCGTTGATGCCGCGCCCTTCGATCGCGAGCACTTCGGCTAGCTGTTCCTTCTGCTGATCCGTCACCTGCGCGTAGACGTCGGTGATCAGCGTCTCGTCTTCGGGTGGGCCGTTGGCTTCCGCCGCGGTGATCGCGTCGTTGACGCGCTGCGCGAT
>CALCZA010000023.1 GCA_937906475.1 uncultured bacterium | reverse complement strand
CGGATCTGTGGGAGGCCGGGGAGAGTGATCTCCCTGGTCCACCCGACACACCCATACCGGTTCGCAATTAAAGACCGATCCTTAAGCCTAGTCAGGCCAACAGCTTTCAGCCACATACGACCAGGCAATCTCTGCACGGTGCGCAGTAATTATTTGCAAGACCGTATGATATTGTCGTGTTTATCGTGTTGCAGGGGTTGACGGCTAGCTCAAAAGGTTGGAATGTAACCCCGGTTGCTCCAGGCAACACTTCGAACCGCCGACACCCCTTGCTGCTCGCCAAGACGAGTGGCGAGTGCACCTTCTGACGGTGCTCAGACCCGATTACTAGCATGTCGTTCAGTAAGTCCTTTCTTCAAAATCCTTAACGTCAGCCAAATGTCGCCTAGTGCTGTCACCCTGGCGCCATAAGCAAGAACCAAACCAGCCTTCACGCCCTGCCTGCGCGACGCGTGCATCCGCTGTCACTTACGGTGATACTATGTTTCGAAAGCCTGCATCCGACACGTTCAGCAACAGCAATCCAACTACTCTAGTGACAATTCATCCTGTAACGAAGTTCAGTAAATTGCACCGCCTCTGCGCGCTGTTTGCAGCACTCTTCCTCACCCAGTTGACGCCTGCTCAAGCACCAGACTTCTACGACATTGGAACGGTGCGCGACGTCTACTTGCAATTCTCACAAGCGAATTACTGGCAGCAGATGGAGGCAAACTTCGCCGCCAAAGTGAATATTCCGGCTGACATGACGGTAGATGGAGTCACCTACCCTGATGTCGGGGTACGTTTCCGCGGCACAGCATCACACAATTCGCTACCAAGCTCACCGCAGCAGGGCTGGGAAAAAGAGAACTTCAATATCTCCATGGACTTCACGGTGGTGAGCCAAGACATCCAAGGATACGACAATCTGAACTTCAACAATTGCTTCTACGATCCGACGTTCCTACGCGAGGTAATGTCTTATTACGTAATGCGTCAGCATGGAGTAGCACCGAAGGCCAACTGGATCCGACTGCACCTCAACGGCACCTACTGGGGCCTGTACGTCAACGAGCAGCACCCGAACAAAAACCTGTTCAAAGAATGGTTCCGGAGCAACGATGGCAACCGTTACCAGTGCACCCCAACCATCGGCGGCTACTTGAATGGTCGCTGCTGCTACACGTGGCTCGGCGCAATCGTGACATCCTACTTTGATGCCTACAACGTCAAGCAAGGTGATGGCACAGACTTGATGAACATCTGCGATGTCCTAAACAATACCCCAAGCAGCACACTGCAATCGGTATTGCCCGACGTCTTCAACGTTGATTCGTTTCTGCGCTATGGCGCGGTAATGAATGTCATCACGCACGTAGACAGCTATCTAGAATCAGGCAAAGACCACTTCCTATATGTGGATGAAGTGCACGGCGACGGCACGACTCTGCCACGCAGCCTCAATGAGGGAATGGTCAAATCAGCAACGATGTCACCGACAGCGTTTACTACTGATCCAGATCGGCCCGCATTCACCAAGACGCTGCAATTTGCAGATTGGACCGAACGCTACAAAGCGCACTACCTATCGATTATCGAGCAGACGTTCAACACCACGACACTGGCACCGTTGGCTCTTCAATGGCACGCGATGATCGCCCCGGACGTGGTTGCCGACAGCAAAAAGATATACTCAACCACGGCGTTCCAAAACAACCTGCAGAGCTCTGTAACAGTCCAAGCTCCCAGCCAAAATCCGAGCAGCACCAACCTTCCAGGGATTATCCCTTGGATCGCAACAAGATCGAACTTCCTCACCAACCACGCCTATCTTGGCGGCACGCGGCCGACGCTTAGCAATCTTATTCATACACCGGCCCAACCAACACCGGCTAGCACGACCTACGTCACGGTAGAGGCCAACAGCGCTGCATCATCGATCAACCTGTGGTCCCGCGACGTGGGCAAGTTCCAGAGCTCCCCTATGTTCGACGATGGATTGCATGGCGATGGTGCAGCGAACGACGGCACCTGGGGTGCCTTGGTCCCATTGCAGGCACCTGGCACGCTCATCGATTATTATGTCGAAGCAATTAGCAGCAGCGGCGCCGCGCGCTACGAACCCTTCACCGCTGAACTAGAGCGTGCATGCAATCACATTCTGTTCAGTTGGCCAGTCGTCCCCAGTGACATCGTCATCAATGAGTTTGTCGCGCAAAACGTAACGGGCCCGGTTGATGAAAACGGCCAGCACGAAGACTGGCTTGAGCTTTACAACGCCGGAACTCAGACTATAGATGTCGGCGGCATGTCGCTTAGCGACTCGTTTACCGAACTAAAGTGGGAGATTCCCGCCAACAACCCGATCGCCCCCAATGGAGTTCTGCGTATCTGGCTCGATGAGGACGGTACTCAGGGTCCGCTCCATGCAAGCTTCAAGCTTATGTCGTCTGGCGAAAACGTAATCCTGTATTCAGCCAACGGCACTGCAATCCACGACAGCTACACCTTTGGCCAACAGCTTCCCGACATCTCGACCGGACGACTTCTCGACGGCGGCTCGGAGTGGGTTACCTTCCCAAGCCCGACCTACGAACAACGCAACGAAATCCTGTTCTGTGGTAGCCGGGCCTATGGCGCTATCGGGGTAGGCGCACACGGCCTCGACATCGCCCTATCAGGCAACCCACAGGTCAACTCCACCATCACTTATGCTGCGTCGAATGGTTCAGCAAACAGCTTCGCTATCCCCGTCATGGCACTCGGCAGTAGCTACTTCGACCTAGGCATTGCCAATATAGACGAAGTTCTGTTGGTGTCGCCATTAACGCTCGTGATGCTTCCCATGGTATTGCTGGACAACAGCGGCTCAGGAAGCTTTAGCTTCTCGATTCCGAATGGTGTAGCCCTTGTGCAGCTTAACGCTCAATTCTTTAACGTTTCGGCAGCAGGGTGGGACAGCAGCCCGGCAGTCGAAGTCATCATCTGCCCATAAGATTGCGCTAAAGATGACTTACCAAAATCGCCATGAATGCAAGTTCGTCGTGACCGAAACGGTTGCGAGGAAAGTATTGCAATGTGTGCGCCCGCACGTTGAGCCGGACCCATACGCTGCGGCACAGCCCGATCACGCCTATGAGATCGCAAGCCTCTACCTCGACGATGCTCAGGACGCGCTTTACGACGAAACAATTGATGGTCGTGCAGAGCGCTACAAACTGCGCATCCGCAGCTACGGCGGAGCCACCATCGCCGCAGACCGCATTGTGTTTATAGAAGTGAAGCGACGCTTCAACAGCATCGTTCGCAAACTACGCTGCCCAGTCCGACACGACCGGCTAGAGGATCTGCTCAACGGCACCAATCTGAGTCCTGACGAAAGACTAGCTCCACAGTCGGCGAGGCATCGACCAGCAATGAACGAGTTCCTGCGGTTAGTTGCCTATCGATCCGCGGGTCCCCGCTGCACGGTTCGCTATCGCCGCCAGGCATATGTTGGGATTGATGATCTCGACACCCGGGTCACATTTGATCGCCACCTGAGCATGCTACCAACGCAATTGGCAGCAATTAAGCACCGGCATCGTGGCTACCTCTCGGTCCCAGCAGGCGGTGTAATCCTGGAGCTAAAGTTCACGGACAGGGCCCCGCCATGGATGTCTGCAACAATCCGTAAGCTCGAGCTGCATCGCCGTTCATTCTCAAAGTATTGCACTTCAATTGATGCCGAACGCCGCGCAAGCAACACGAATTCACGTGAAGCTAGCGCCTAACAGTAACAAGTCTTGCCAGCCGATATACTATGCCTGAATTCTTACAACAATTGACCGACATAGAGGCTGCGCTGCCGTCGCTGCGCATGCTGATATTTTATCTTTTGCTATCCTTTGTGCTCAGCAAGCCGATTGCATGGGTCTATATCTGGACGCACCTAGGGACTAGTTATTCACGTTCCTTTGTGCACGCACTGGTCATGCTATCGATGATCGTGTCATTTGTCATGCTGGCTATTGGCGATAGCATGGCGCGCGCCTTTGGCTTGTTTGGCGCACTGGCTTTGATCCGCTTTCGCACACCGATCAAAGACAGCCGTGACACCGTATTCTTGTTTCTATCTGTAGCGGTCGGCATCGCAGTTGGAGTTCAAAATGCAATGCTGGCGGTCGCTGGCACGAGCGTCGCATTGCTCGTAGCCGTCTACATGTTTAGCGTGCGATTTGGCGAACGCATCGA
Source organism: uncultured bacterium (assembly GCA_937906475.1). GTDB lineage: Bacteria > Planctomycetota > UBA1135 > UBA1135 > UBA2386. The sequence continues at coordinate 1,736 of CALCZA010000023.1, read as the reverse complement.
CAGTGACGCGGTCATACGGTTTACCCAAGATCAAGATACGTCAGATGATGGCGACCCACTGCTGCGTAAAATGCTGCGACACTACTGTAAGACGTTCGCGCTGATCAGTATGCGAGACGGTCGCAAGTCCAGCACACTAGATCTTTCTTACCAGATAATGTTGCGCGAGCCAGGATGCCACAGGGCGCTGGTTAATGATATGCACCAAGTGCCAGGCATTCATAGTGTTAACCTATTGATGACAAACGAACACGAGGAAGTCTAAGTGACCGACTGGAAACCTGGATACACACCGCCCCTAACGCGGCGGATTGCGCGCAACGCACGCCAACTGGTGCCATTCACAGTTTGGCTAGGTTGCGCAACTCTGGTCATTTGGCTAGGTCTAACCGATGACAATCATCGTTCTGTAATTGGCATCGTCGATAGCCAGCGAGCATCGATCATCACACCAAGCCGGGGGCGCATCACTGCCATTACGGCGTCTCTTCATCAAACGGTCGAGCAAGGGCAAGTTATCGCTCAGCTTGACGACACAGCGATTCGTCTTCGCCTAACTAAGACCAACCAAGAACTCGGCATCCTTCGCGCTGAAATAGAAAAAGAGCAGGCTGATATCGCTGCGGAGACAGGCAGGCTTGAGAACAAGCTTGAGCTTGACGCGACCATTGAACGCCGCCGCCTCATTACCAACGTTGAGTCAGCAAGGCTCACGGCTTTGGCAACAAGAGCGGAAATTGAAGAGGTCAGAATTCGTGCACAGGGCGCAGCGATCGAATCTGATCGCACTGCATCGTTGACCACCCAGGGATATGCATCGCCAGCCGAATTGATTCGCCTTCGAACTCTCAAAGACGCCCTCAATAAGCGCCTGACCGAGCTGGAAAAATTGCACGCCCAGCAAAATGCGCGGACCACGATGTTCACGGTGCAACTGGCCGACTTTCAGCCGCTGGCAAGCGCTCCAGCCGGCGTCGAAAAGTTACTGACACCGCTGCGGCTCAAGCTGCAGCGCCAATCAACAGAGCTCGAAGAGATCGAACACCTCCGCAACCAATTGCTGCTAAGGGCACCAATCTCTGGTCAGGTTACCGAGATCGCCTTAACGGAAGGGGAGTGGGCTTCATCAGGACAAACGGTTGCCACGATTGTTGCTAGCAAACCAAACTCGATCGTCGCCTACGTCGCAGCCCCACAATCTGAGTGGCTGCAAAACGCTAGCAAGCTCGAAGTTCAATCCGCTTCGCGGATCCGTATTGGCGAAACCGTCATCCGCAGCATCTCGCCAACTACGGTGCGCATGCCATCACGCTTATGGAGCGACCCGAAGTTGCCTGAGTGGGCCATTGCGGTTGTCTTGGCCCCAACGGAACTAGCGCGGGCTGGTGAACTAGTGCATATCGTTCACTCCAAGACGCCATAACAGAAGCTCCCGCATATAGGTTGATCTTGACCAAAGCGCCATCGCGCTGCATGGCCTAATTTCAAGCTTGCCTGACGCAGCTGGAGTGCAAGACAATATAGGTATTGATCATCTATGCCAACGCCCCTGATCGGTGTCCGGCGGGATGTTTGCTAGCCAGTCCGCTAGGTTCCCGATGAAGATCGCGTCGCCGAACTTGGTGAGGGTTTTCGTGGTCGTCTGACCGTGGCTTTCGACGCGGATACTTAGCGATCCTTCGTGAACGGCCCCTGACATCTTGGTCAGTCCTGAGAGTTCGGTGGACTCGATCTTC
>CALCZA010000022.1 GCA_937906475.1 uncultured bacterium | reverse complement strand
GGTAGGCCAGCGGCGCGCGCTTCGAGCACGACGAACGGGGCGTTTTCATGCCACGTGCTCGGCACGACTAGCACATCGATCTGAGCAAGCGCCTGCGCTAGTTCTTCGCGCGCGAATGGACCGTCGACGGTGATTCGCTCGTCCTGGCTGGCGCTCGCTTCGAGTGCTGCCGAGTAGTCTGCGAAGTCGCTCTTGCGACCACGCAGCAGTGCCCGGCAATCGCCCTTTACTTGCGCCATTGCCGCGACCAGGACGTTGGGCCCCTTGTGCGGCGAATAGGTGCCGAAGAATCCAAACGTCAACGGTCGTTGGGCCGGCCGCGCGCGTGCGACTTCGTCGGCGAGCGTCCCGGTGTCGACGCCGTAGGAGAGGTGACGGGTGCGGTCCGCAGGGGCACCGTTCTTCAAGAACACGCCGCGCAAGAATTGCGTTGGTGCGATGATCGTATGCGCTTTCGCCAAGCGTTCGCGCAGATACGCCGGCCGCTCGAGCATGGTTGCGACCTTCTGGCGTAGTTCCCATGCGGGTTGTGACTCACCGCGCGACGTCACGTGCAGCCGATCGATCTCGTCGGCAATCGGGCTCTCCTGGAGTTGCTTGAAGAGGTCTGGTGTATGGCATGGCAAGCAACCGCGACCGCCGTCGGGTGGTCCGTCGCATGTCGTGCCATCAGGCTTCATCAGGATCACGCGCGGGCAGACGAACCAGAAGTCCATCAGCGACACGACGAGACCGCGACGTTGCTCGACGACGCGATCGACTAGGTCGGCGCCCAGGTGGCGCAGGTGGAAGCTGTGCACCACGTCGGTATCGCGATCGCGAATGTGTGCAGCGAATACTTCGGCCATGTATGGGTGCCGGTATTCCATGCGGCGCCAGTCGCGGCCGATGTTCCTCCAGAAGTTGATCCGCCGCACCGGCAGGCCCTGCACGTCTTCGCGAGACTCGCGCCATGGTCCGGTAGCCTCGCCGAACGCTGGCTCGAGTGAGAATACATCGACATCATGTCCACGGCGCTGCAACTCTCGCCCGACGTTGAGCACGTATTGCTCGGTGCCGGTGAAGTAGTTCGGCGGGAACTGATGGACGACGAGTGTGATGCGCAAGGAACAGCGGCAAGTCTTGGTGGGGAAGTCTTTGCCAACGATACGTCGGGTGAACCGGTGCGCAACGTTAGCCCATCCTCAGAGCCGTTGAGATCAGAGTCGTTGAGATCCTGGTCAGTTGGGGCGAAAGGCCAGTTTCTCGTAGCCCCATGGAATGCAGCCGTGTCGTTGCGGTCTTCTGGTCCTCTCGATACTGGCTGTGGTTTGCTAGGCACCAAGGGGGTCGGGAGTCTGAAGAATCCCAACGATACCGCTACCAGGCGGCTTCGACGTAGTCCTTGAGGAACCGGCCGAAGACATGTTCGCCGGTCAGGTGCCCGTTGATGATTGGGTCGCACACCCGGGCGGCGCCGTCGACGATGTCGAGCGGCGGTTGGAAGCCTTCTTGCTCCTTGCGCAAAGCGTGCTCGGCGGGGTCTTCATCGGTGACCCAGCCCGTATCGACGCTGTTCATGAAGATGCCCGAACGCTGATAATCCGGCGCCGAAGTGCGCGTCATCATGTTGAGCGCGGCCTTCGCCATGTTGGTGTGTGGGTGCTTGTCGGTCTTGGTGCCGCGATTGAACTGCCCTTCGACGGCGGACACGTTGACGACGTGCTTGTCGGCGGTGGCAACCCGTTCCATCAACGGCTTCAGCCGCGCATTGAGAACGAACGGCGCGACGGCGTTGACCAGTTGCACTTCCAGTAACTCGGGCGTCGACACCTGATGCATGCGCAGTCGCCAACTGTTGATCTTGCGCAGGTCGACTTGTTGTTGGTCGACGTCGTAGGTGCCTTCTGGGAACAGTGTCGGGTCGTGTTCGGCGTCTTCATCGAGCACGATGAACTGCGACATCTCGGCGGCTGCGACGTTGCTGTCTGGCGCTGTCACCGTGGCCACCGCATCATCGCCGGTGTTCGCGTCCGGCGCCCCAAGCAGCGCGCGCGCCGGCTCCGATAGCAGCCCGCTCGCCCGTCGTTCATCCGCGAGCAGGTGCTTGTAGAACGCCGCCGGCCGCCGCACCGTCTGGCAGGCATTGTTAATCAGGAAGTCGAGCCGGTCGAGCGACTTGAGCAGGTGCGCGCAGAGTGCTTCGATGCTGGGCGTGTGGCGTAGATCCAGCCCGAAGATCTGCAGGCGGTCGCGATACTCGGCGAAGTCTTCGTGCTCCGCGTAGCGGCGCGCAGCATCTGCGGCGAAGCGCGTCGTGACGATGACGCGCGCACCGCAGCGCAGCAGCTTGAGCACGATCTCTTGGCCGATCTTGACGCGGCCGCCTGTGACCAGTGCCACGCGGCCACTCAGGTTCGCAAGTTCGCCGCGCTTGTGGAAGTTGAAGTCGCCACAGTTTGCGCACATCGAGTCGTAGAAGAAGTGCACCTCAGAGTAGGGCTCTTTGCAGATGTAGCACGAGCGCGGTTCGCTGAGCAAGTTGGCGATGTGTGCCTCACGCAGTTGCGATTCGAGCAATTGCGATTGCCGTTCGGCGGCCTCGCGCATCGGTAATGCGTGCGCTGGAAGAACTGGGTTGTCGACCTTGTTCTCGCTGCGCGCGCGCCGCAGTGCGGCGGCCCGAAGTGCTGCTTGTTCGCGTCTTCGCTTGTCGCTGGCGGCTTGGCTGCGCGCCGCACGGCGTTCTTGTCGCAGGTCGCTCTTCGATGCACCGATCAAGCGCCCGCACGCCGCGAGCAACCGCTTGCGTTGTTCGGGGGATAGTTGCTCGAGCCGATTGGCATCGACGGCGTAGCCCTCAAGCATGGCGAGTAGGGCCGCGTTCGTATCGGGTCTGGGGTCGGGAGCGTCCTGCATCGTGTGCGTGCGTAATCGAGGCCGTATGGAGTCGATCACTCTGCTGGTCGGAACGTGTGTCCGACCGGTTAATCCTGGCAGTTGTCGGCGCGATTACTTCTTGGCGCCACCGCGACGCCGGCGCGGCTTGAACACCTTGTGGCCGGCCTTCTCCATTGCCTTGAGCGCCTTCATCGCCGCTTCGGCTGCCTTCAAGTCCTTGGTCAGCATGGCGTCTTCGAGGTCGAGAATGCCTCGCAGTGCCTTGTTGATCTCGACCTGGTAGGCGATCACGAACGCGGCTTGCTTTTCCTTCGGTTGGCGCGCTGCTGCGCGCGGCGCGTGCTTCTTGGCTTCCATCAGCGACCCGGCCGCGGCGGTGATCTCGGCCATCGGGGCTTTGCCGTCCGGCTTCTTCAGGAAGTCACCGACGGCATCGAGCGCCTCTTCCATCTTTTCCATCTCAACTTTGACCGGCGACTTGGTGCGCTTCGGTCGTTGGCCAGCGTCTTGCGACAGGATGGGTGTGGTGGCGGTGGCGAGGGCAAACAGGGCGACGATCAGGGAGCGCTTCATGGATCTGGGTATCAGTTGGGGTGGGGTCTTGAATGCGCATGGGAACGTTCGTTGGCTCGGCGCACAACTGGAGAGATGGGGATTAAGGCACTCTCGGTTCACGTAGCCTCCTGAAGATCGCTGATCTGCGGTTGGCCGAACGGTGCTGGGCCTGCCAAATGTGTAGGGACCGCTAAGATTCGGGCACGTGGCCGTTCTCGACGGCGAGCACTGGCG
>CALCZA010000021.1 GCA_937906475.1 uncultured bacterium | reverse complement strand
CGGCGCTTGCCCCGAGCAGGCTCGGCGCTTGCCCCGAGCAGGCTCGGCGCTTGCCCCGAGCAGGCTCGGCGCTTGCCGTCTCAATAGGCGAAAACTCTGCGGGCACCTCATATTGGTGCCGCACCCTGGTCGATTCGCCCTACTAGAGGAGGACGGTGCGTCGCCGGGACCTGGTGGTTCGAGGGGCGGCCGGGATTACATGTTCAACCTCGAACACCGAGTAAGGGTCTTCGTTTTCCAGGTCCTCGACCGCCGGGTCGAGTTTCTGCTGCTTCGGCACAAACCGCGCGAGGAATGGCCCATGGGACCGGTCGTCGGCCCGGTCACACCGGGCGAGAAGATCGAGGAAGCAATCCACCGCGAGGTACTTGCAGAAATTGGCCTGAAGCGGCCGGTGCACCTGCAAGAGCTCCCGCACCCGCAGAAAGAGCTGTTTGGCGACCTCGGCATGATCGAATGGCCGTTCGCTTGGCAGGCTGGAACCCCCACGGAACCGGTCCAGAAGCTGCATCCGGGCCCGATGATCGGCGAGTTCCAGTGGCTGCCATTCGAGCAGGCATTTCAACAGCTTGAGGGGGAAGGGGACCGTGGCGCCCTAGTGCGCCTGCAACTGAGCCTGCAATAATCTTCCGTGTGAGTTGCGGAGTTCGACGTATACCCCCAACCTCTTGCGCCGGCATACCCAAGCCAGGACCGCCCCCCCCCTCTGACACCCCCCATGACCGACGACACGAAGAGCGCGAACGCGCAACCCAACCCAAGCACCGACGACACCCTCGCCGACGGACGAGTGCCCAGCTCCAACATGCGCAGCTATGCCATGCTGACGCCGGAGCTCAAGCAGCTGTATATGGGCTTCTACAAGGCGACCTACGGCAAGACCCGCCTCGACCTGAAGACCAAAGAGTACATCGCCATTGCCGCTGCACTTACGTCTGGCTGCAAGGGTTGCCTCGAAGGGCACCTCAAGAAAGCCAAGCGCGAGGGAGCCACGAGCGAAGACATTGCCGAAGTCATCGCGATCACCCTTGGCGTCAATGCGGCGACAATTGTCGACCGCTCGGACATCGCCAATTACCACCTCGGTGGCCTGTTCGACAAGCCCACGGGCTAACCACAACAAGCCAGAGTAGGCTCTGGCTGCCTTACCATTCAGGATCGGACCAAACCGGTCGGGCTGTTCGTCCGTTGGTCCGTTTGTGAACACGCTCGTGAAGACGTTAGCTAACCGCAATCCCCGCGCGATGCTGCCCAGGATGCCATCCTGGGTCCGGTTCGCGATGGCAGGCGTCATCGTTGCCTGCCTCGCGTACGCGTTCACGCTGCTGGATGCATTTGAGCAGGTCGACAAGGACCCCGACTTCATCTTCGAGAAGATCGTACTGGTGCCCGAGCTCAACGACGAGTTGCTCGCGGCTGCCCGCGACGATACGCGTCCGAAGCGCTTGCTGGTCGAAGCCGAGCCGCTCAAGCACCTGCTGGCGAAGGCGATCGATGTCGGCCCGACCGTTGCAGCGGCACTGCAAATCCCAGCCGAGATGGTGCCGGTAGAGACACTGCGCGCAGAGCCGCAAGCTTGGCGCACTCGTTGGCTGTGGTACGAAGGCAAACTGACACGCCTGTCCGCGCCGCGAGACGGCCACCCAATCGCAGGCTATTCGATCTACGAAGCGACCATCGAACTCGAAGACGGCAACTCAGTGCTGACGGCGTTCTCAGTCGAACCAAACGAGAAGCTCACCGTCGGCGATTGGGTGCGCACCGAGGGCTACTTCTTCAAGCTGCGCGACCAGACCTACCCGCGCAAACTCGACAAGGCCCCGATGCTGGTCGGCCGCACAATCGAGCACGACTACGAGGACTGGGATCCGATCACCGAGATCGACCCGAAAGTCTTCGAGGATTTCGACGACTCCGGCTTCTACCCCGGCACCCTGCCATTCCGTCGAGTCGAAGAGGATCAGACCGAACAACTGTGGCACCTCGGCGCCTTCGCTCGCGACACCGCCAAGGACCGCACGTTCGCACAGTGGCGTAAGATCGAAGCACTGTCCCTGGCCGAGACGTACGACCGACTGTGCGACAACAAGATCGAACGTGGCGAGCCGATGCGCGTGTTCGGCACACTGATCCGCCGCCAGACGATCGCCGCTCCGGCCAACCCTGCCAACATCAGGTTCTGGACGGCCATCTGGATCCAGGTGCACGGATTTGGTGGGCACCTAATCCCTATCTGGGTGCCAAAGAAGGTCGACGACCTGCCGATGCGCGCACAACTCGAAGTGCGCGGCCACTACTACCGCTGGTTCGTCTACGACGCCAAGTCCGACCGCCTGCGCGTGCCGTTGTTCGTGGCCGCCGACCTCGACCTGTTCGAGCTTGACACCAATACGACGATGATCGAGATCGGCAAGTGGCTGGGCTGCATGGTGCTAGGTTTGCTAATCATCGCCTTCCTCAGCCAACGAAGCGCCGCACGCACGGCCTTGAAACACGGCCGCTACTTAGACCAGCGGCGACGCAAGCGCCGCGAGCAGCAAGCACAACTGGCAACCGCGGGCGGCGAGTTACCTGACGGCTCGGACGTCGATCCAAGACCCGCCGACGGTGCTCCTAGCTAGCCTCGCCAGGCGAGGCTTCTGCTAGGCAATTCCGAACCTCGTCGAGGCCGCCGCTGTCCCGCAAGCGGCGCGAGGCGATACCAGCAACGAACTTCGAGCGCGTTGATGGCAGTCGTTGACGTCGGGCAGGCGGACGGTTCGGCATCCCGCCGACTGACTCACTCGCATCCCGCGACATCGTCAAGTCACCCATCGACGCATGGGATCTCCACAGGAACGATCAGCGCTTGCGAACCGTCGCAGCCCCGATGGCAGCAAACGCGCACCCCAACGTAACGGTGAATGGAATCCAAAACCCGGCCTGGGCCAACGTCAACAGCCAGACGCGGTCATCTGCGCCCAAGCCCCCAAGCCCTGGATGGATCCGGCCGTAGTGCGTTTGCCAACCGCCCTGCACGTCGAGGTACTGAACCAACATCACCGGCAACCGCGCGACGATTCCGTAGACAAGCAGCGCCACGAATGCACGAGGCCATGCAAACAGCGCCAACAAGGACAGCGCCGGCGCCCCGTAGAACAAGTATGTCAACGCTTCGCGCATCTCTTGGCCTTCGAACTGCTCCCCGACAACAAACACCGCCCCCATCATCGCGAAGAAACCGAACATCGGCACAAAGAAGCCCGTCACGAAACGCGGCGCGCCACCTGACTGCGACAAGCGGCGACCAAACAGGAACCCGAACACTGGCACCAACCAAACGATGCCGAACGGATTAAACGGGCTACCGGGTTCGGGACTGAACCAAGCCGCATCCCAATGATTGCGTTCCCCGATAACGCGCACCACGGTCACGACGAGCGTCAGCGCCGCCGCAACAAACAACAATGGTGCGATTCGTGGCTGGTGCTCCGACATGGCACACATCGTGCCTCAACGTGATCATAGCGGCAACCTTACATTGCCCTGCAGCAAGCAAAGCAGCATCCGAGGCTCGGCCGGCTCAACACCTGAGCGCGATTCTATATGCAAATGGAACCTAGAAGGGTGGTGCGAACGTCGCAGTAAGCGGAGGCAGCAAATGGTTACAAGGTTTGAACTCGTGCTTGAGCACGAGGACACGTTTATCTTTCAGCTTCGCACCAAAGACGGAGATATCGTCCTGCGCGGTCTTGGCAGCAACAGCAAGATCATGACGCAGAACGAACTCCTACACCTGCGCAGAGCAGTGAAGGATAATTCCCGTCTGGTACCGCACGTCGGCAGCGATGGTTCGCACTTCTTGATCATCAAGGATGACGATGGTTCGGCACTGGCACGCAGTTCCAAGACCAAGTCAAAACCGGAACTAGACGCGATGACCGAGTTCATCCTGCAGGCAACCGATTCGCCGATGATCGATCTGACCAAACGCCGCCGGAATGCGAGTTGACGGCAACCGCTGCTAATAACGATCACGAATCAGAGTGCGCCGCGGATAGCGGCGAGGGCCCTTCCAAGCCCATCCGCCATGCGCACGCCATGCCAACAGAAGTCGCGGCCGTCGCACAGTGCGACCTGCGCATCGCCGAACAACTTCGCTTCGGCAATCTGTTGGCGCTGGCCCTCGTCAAACTCCCACGGCTCACTTGCCAGTAACACGAGTTCGACGCCACGCACAATCGCATCGATCGGTTCCATGTGCGGGTATCGCGCCGGATCATCCGCAGCGACGCACGTTGCCCCACACAACTGCAGCACATCGTGGATGAACGTATCGCGATTGATCGTCATCCACGGCATGCGCCAGATCGCGTAATAGACGTGCAGCGTTGGCTTGCTCAACGCGATCACTTCGGCGGCAGTGATCTGCGCTTCGATACGCAACAAAAACGGCTGCGCCTGCTCTAGCAAGCCGAGCCTCATCGCCAATACACGCAGGTCGTTGCCCGCTTCCACAATCGATCGTGGCGTCTGCACCAACGTCGGGAAGCGTGCTGCCAACCAATCGATGTCTTCCGGCCGGTTCTCTTCCGCATTGGCCAACACCAAATCAGGATCCAACGAAGCAATCGCTTGCCGATCCGGATTTTTGGTGCCACCGACGCGCGGCACGTGACGCAACGCCGACTCCGGCTCGGTGCAGTATCGCGTACACGCAATCAGGCGATCTAAGGCACCTAGTTCACAGATGGACTCCGTGGTGCTCGGCACAAGACTAACAATTCGCTGTGACGACTCGTTCGCCATCAAGCCCTTGGCCCACCTCGGAACATGCGCGGCACCATGCGCCACCAGCCAAATCCAAACCAACGTTGCATGGTGCGTCGACCAACCGAATGCGCGTGCAACATCGGCCCGCCTTGGTCCGCGTGCTCCGCGCCAACAGGACACGCCATGCGACTGTAACATCCCATCTCGCAACTACCGTGATGGCGGCTATCCGCGCAGCGACCACGATCGGAATTACCCATGCCATCGTGCACCGCACTTGGACAAGCAGCGATACAAGGCTTCAGACAACTGCAGCAAGGCCGGAAGCGATCGGTGATCGACGCATCGGCAATGGCGCCAAATGGCTGTCCGGGCAGCAACACGGCAGCACGCACACGCACCCACGGGCCAAACTCCGGATGCAGCAACAAACCAGAAACTGGTGACACGATGCCGAAGCCCGCAGCCTCGGCAAGTTGGCCGAAGTTGATGCGAGGCCGACGCGCATCAACGAGTTGGCCGCGCACACCGTGCTGCCACAGATCCGTAATGACCGCGGTCGCGCCGGCCACCGCCAACTCGTCGACCTGGTTATCCGTCATCGATTGCGGGATCTGTCGGCCTTGACGCTGGAAATCACCCCACAACGAACGCCCCGCCGTCCCCAAGACCATGACCGTGCCGCAGTCGGGTTGCACCGCGTCCGTGCGATGCTCGCGAGGCTGGCAACTGTCGAAGCGCTTCGCATCCACCAACCCAAACAAGTTCAGGCCGTTGCGAGATGCTCCTTGTTGAATCGAATGCAGCAGGGACATGAGAAACTCGGATAGTTCGAGAGACCTGTTTTCGGCCGCAAAGCAGCCTTGGGCAAGCCCCGACAAAAAGACATGCAGACATGTCTGCGCGCGATCCGGCGAAACCTTGCCTGGATCCATAGGGACAGCTAGGCTCGTCGGCGCTCCTCGCGGGGAAGTCCGGTGCGATACCGGCGCTGTCCCGCAGCTGTGACCGAGTACGAAAGTCCAAATAGCCACTGGTAGCGCCGTGTTGGCGCCGCTGGGAAGGCGGGCAAGTAGGTAGATCCGGAAGCCAGAACACCCGCGGTGAGTGAGTCCGGCTCGCCGGACTGTTCAGCCCTACATTCGCGGCGCGAAGACGCCGAGCTAGTGCCGAGTCTACGTTTCTGCCTACGCGAGGAGTCCAACTCCATCGTGATTACCCCACGCCTCGTCCCAAGCAGACGAAGCGCGAGCAGTTCCGACGTGTCATGGCCCCCGCTCCGAATGCGGCACATTCCTCGTCTCAGTGACGAACCCCGTCTTTACGACGGATTTGGAAGGACCTGTAGCAACATGCTGCGTACGACCCTGCTGGCCACCGTGGCCACTCTCTCCCTGGCTGGTTCTCAACTCGCCGCCCAACAACTAGCGGCTGGCTTCTCGGCGACGACCTCCCCACTACCCGCCGGCACTAGTAATCTACTGACCACGATAACTGGCCACATCTACTTCGACGGCTTCGACCTAACTCACGCCGTCACCGGCTCTCCGACGCAAACCCTGCTGACCTTCGGTCCCTACACCTTCGGCTCGTTCACGATCCCCGTCGGCACCACCAAAGTGCTATTCGGCGAAAGCAGCAACGGCGGCATCTGGAGCGTCCCACTCAATGGGCAGGCCCCGCGACTGATCGCGACCGTGCCGTTCAATTACGACGCGGTGATGCTCGACGACAACCGCGCGCTCGTATCGGCAAAGACAGGCGGCTTCGCGGCTCCCGACAACGACGTAATGTTCGTCGACATGATCACCGGCCAGACGCAGTTGCTCGCGCAGTTCCTCGGCGCATCCGGACCGTTGAGCGTCGACCACGATGGCGACGTCTACTACGCAACCGCGCCCGCCAGTTGGCCCGCTCCGGCCGGCACCGTCTCGGTGCTGCGACTCACCAGCACCGACATCGATAACGCGATTGCCACAGGCAGTGTGCTTGGCGTCGCAAACGCTCAGGTCGTCATCGCCGGCCTCGACGCAGCCGGGGACTTGGCATTCGACGATGACGGCGACTTGTTCTTCGTCGACTGGTTCAACAACCACATCGGCGAGATCAACGACGCCGACGGCAACAACGCTACGCTGACGACCACCCTGATCGACTACACCGGTTCGGGACTCAACGGCAGCGTGCTGCAATTCACCCGGACGATGACCGGCCCACAGGTGTTCGAACCGTTCCAGCCAATCGCGGGCCAGCTGCTAGTGCACGAGACGGACTACGTCAACATCAGCCAGATCCGAACGGTCACTGCACGCCGCCCAGAGCTGACCTCCTCGGCAGCCAATCCGATCGCAACCGGCACATTCTCGCTGGCAATAGCAAACGGCCCAGCCAACGGCATAGGCCTGCTGGTGGTCGCCCCGACCGTCGTCGCCGGCTCCCTGAGCATCCAGATTCCTGGGTTCGAACAGCCACTGCTGCTCGATGCCGCATTCTCCGCGAACCCGGTGCTCGTGCCGCTATCATTCGATAGCACCGGTGCTACGAGCCTGGTGATCCAGAACCCAGGATTTGCCCCGGTGCTCAATGCGACGGCCCAGACGGTTTGCTTCTCGCTCGGGGGCACGCTCGGCACCAGCCAGCCACTACCGATGCAAGTCGGGCAGTAGTCCCGACTTTAGTCCCAACATTCGCAACAACGGCGTCGCGGTGCACAGCTGTTACAGCGACTTGCTGTCGGCAAACCGAGTGTGCTGACGTAATAGACCCCAGCGATCAACCCGGCCGCCACCCGACCCCTAATGCAAAAGCCAACCATCATCCTACTCATCGTCGCGGTCCTCGCGATGATCGCAGGAGTCCTATACCTACCCCAACTGATCGGTGAGCCAGAGGCCCCGGTGATGCATTGGGACGCCTCGGATGAGGTCGATGGTTCACAGGACGAGCCGGAAGCCGTCGTTGCCGAAGGAGTTGGCATCGAACGGACTAACGCAGAGATCGCGCCTGCGACACCCGTTCGCAATGACCAGCCCCGGATCCAAGCAGTTTTGCGGGGCCGCGTCGTCAACAAGTCGATGCAGCCAGTGCCCAACGCGCAGGTATGGCTGGAGATCGGCGAGAACACGGGCCGCGGTGGCCGAGGTGGTCGCGGCGGGCGCGGCAATCGACGCATTCCCGAACCCGTCATCACCAATGAACAGGGCATGTTCGCATTCCAGGGTGAGGCCTTCCGTAACCTGCGCGTCTCGCTGCAGGTCAAGCATGACAACTACGCCATCGGCCTGTTCACCGAACCAGTCGGCGACATCCTCGCCAACGCCGAGGTTTCAGAGACTACCGAAGTCAACCTGAAGGACGTCGTACTCAAGGCCGGCGGCCAAGTGCGCGGACGCGTCACGGACCTCGACGGCAACCCAGTTGCCAATGCCGAGATCACGATGGAACCCAGTGGCCGCAATCCACTGCGCTGGCAGCGCAACCGCCAGGAGTTGCTACCGCCGCTGAACACGGATGGCAACGGCTACTACCTGTTCCCGAACATTCCCGCCGATGGCAACCCTGAGTTCACTGTCTCGGCACTGGCCAAGATGCACACGTCGGGTCGTTCGAGCAGTTTCCAGGTAACCGAAGAACAGCTCTTCGATGTGCCAGACATCAAACTCGGCCCCGGCTTCGAAGCGACCGGCTTCGTCCGCGATGAAATGGGCCGCCCGATTGCGAACGCCGCGGTGACGCTGCGCAGCATGCCTAATCGCAGCGCAGCTGAGCAACCCGCCACCACCAGCCCCGAAGAACGCATGCGCGCGATGCGTGCCTCATTCGGTCGCGGTCGCAACCACAGCACCAAGACTGACGAGGCGGGTCGATTCTTCCTTGAGCACCTGCCCGGCGCGCCAGCCGCACTGACTGCGAAGGCCAAGGGCTTCCTCAACTACGATCAAGAAGACATCGACGTCAAACTAGGCCAACTGATCCAAGTGGCGATGGCCGACGGCCTGCGCATAACGGGCGTCGTCATGACACCCGATGGTGACCCAATCACGAGCTACGCCGTAAATGCGATGCGATTGCGCGGCTTGCCAGACCTGAACCAACCGCCCCTCGATCTCAATGATGTGATCAGTCGGTTCCGCGAGGGCAACCTCGATCAAGCGACGCAAGATCGCGTCATGCAGCAAATGCGCAGCCGTCGCGATACCGGCGGTGGACGTGGCGGACGCGGCGGCGATACCGGCGGACGCGGTGGCCGCGGTGGCCGCGGTGGCCAAGGCGAACTAGATAAACCTGAGCCACACCCGGGCGGTAAGTTCCTGGCAGACGGCCTGCAGGAAGGCGTCTACCAGGTTCAGATCCAGGCACCTGAGTTCGCGCGCTACAAGTCCGCGGAAGTGGAAGTTCGTCACGGCACTCCCGCGCCGGACCTGGCAGTCACCGTTGACCCAGGCGTCTACGTTGGTGGCGTGGTAATCGACAACTACGGCGACCCGGTTGCCGGCGCCGAAGTGGAGCTAAACACGGCATCGATTGAGGACGCAAGCAGCACCAACGGCCAAAGCGAGCAACAAGGTGGCGGTCGCCGTGGCGGGCGGGGCATGGACTTCAATCGCATCGCCCAAAACTTCATGCGCGGCATGAACGGCTCAACGCTGTCATTGAAAGTGAAGACCGACGAAGACGGCTTATTCATCATCAAGCACGTGCAACGCGGCGTGTTCCGCCTAACGGCTAGCGCTGACAGTTTTACTCAGAAACGCGGTGAGCCGTTCCAACTCGACACCAGCCGCTCCAACTTCGAACTGATCCTGCAACCGCTCGGCAGCATTGTCGGCACGGTGTCAGGCCTGCTTCCGGAAGACGTTGGTGAAGTCAGTGTTGGCGCCATGATCATCGCCGAAGGCGGTGCCATGTCCGGCATGGCTGGCATGTTTGGCCGCGGTGGCCGTGGCGGCGGCGGCGGCAGCAGCTTCAAGACCGGCAAGGTCGAAGCGGATGGCAGCTACCGACTCGAAGACCTCAACAGCGGCAACTACGTCGTCCGCACCTGGATCGGCTCAACGCGTCAAATGATGCAGGAGCTCGGCCCGGGCCTGATGACCGGCGAGTTACAAGCTGACGTAACCGTGCGCGGCGGCCAGGAATCGAAGTGGAGCATGGCGCTCGATCGCCCGCAGGTCGGCATCGTGAGCGGCAACGTGCTGCACAACGGCAACAACGCGAGCGGCTTCCGGGTCGAACTGAAGAAGCAAGACAACGGCGCGACACAACCGGAATCGGGCGGCCGTGGCGGCCGTGGCTTCAACTGGTTTGCGCGCACGCTCAGCGCCACCGTTTCTGCTTCGGGTGAGTTCACGATTAAGGACGTGCCGGCAGATCTCTATGACTTGCGCATCCTGAGTGGCCGCCGCGGCAGCGCGCTGCTGACCGAGTCCGTTCAGGTATTCGCCAACGGCACGCTGAACCGCACCTTCTCAGTCCAGACAGGCTCGCTGAAGGGCACCATCACGACAGCCGACGCCACCGACATCAAAACGATTGGCGGCAGCGTCTCGCTAGTCCCCAACCAGACAGTCGCCCCGACCGAAGATCTTCGCACCTGGTTGCGAGAGAATGACGCGGTCCAGGGCCGCCTACGCGACGGCGCGTTCGAGTTCGCCACGGTCGTGCCAGGCAGTTACCTGCTCGTGATGCAACCGCGCAACCGCGCTCCCACCACCCAGCAAGTCGCCGTATCGGGCGAAGAGAGCGTAGTGGTCGCAGTCGGCGCCGCCGTCGCCAACCCAACGCCAAACGGCGGCAATGGCTCTAGCAATGCAGGCGGCAACCGAGGCGGCGCTCGTGGCAACCGCGGTGGCGCTCGTGGCAACCGCGGCGGCGGTGGTGGCGGCGGTGGTCGAAGGGGCGGCTAAGCCACCCACCGTCAGAACCGCATCACGTCGAAACTAGTAGTGCGGTTCGGCCGGCGGTTAAGGTAGCGGCTCCCCCAAGGAGCCCGAACCATCCGCATTCTCGCAACGATCCTCATCTCGCTGCTCATCGCTGCCGCGCTGGGAACCGTGCTCTATGCACTGGTTCTAGCAATCGGCCGCGATCCCCTGCCGGGGGCAGCCGATCGCTTTGCTGCTCCAAAGTTCGAGCAGCCGACGCGCCCAGAGCGCCTCGACCCGATTGCCGGGATCGAAACCAGCAACGTATCGCCGATTGATGACCAGATTCGCGACCGGGTGACCGTGCCGATCCGCGTGCTCAATGTGCCGACGCTGCGAAGCGACAGCAGCGCCGGAGTCGCCACATTCCACACCCTCACCGGGGGCGAGTTCCGCTGGCTTCCGCTCAGCGAGGCCATGCGTGGCGAACCCAATTCCCTTCTGGTTACGACCGATGCGCAACTGGGCACCCGGCTGACCGTGACCCTGGCATCCAAACGAGAGCACGCACGCCACGGCTATCTCGCCAAGCAGATCCTCGATATCACCAGCGAAAATGGCCGCGCAACAGAGCAGGTGACTCTCCAAGGCCTCGTGCACGACGTGCGATTCAACCTGCCCACGAACGTCGAGCGCGCTGGCCCAATGCGCCTACAACGAGTCGACGATCGTCAATGGCTACAAATGAGCCACGACTCATCCGGCCTGACGTTGCGGCGTGGCAAGATCACGAGCCTGAAGCTCGGCGCAGGCACCTACGAACTGCAAGACCCGCTATTGCCGGAACGCAGCCAGCAGTTCACCGTGCCCGAAACGACAACCGTCGAGGTCAGCTCGGCTCTTGCACCGGCTCGAGACGACCGTCCTTAACGCGGAACAAGAGCGACGAGACCGGGTATTGCGAACGGTCGGCAATCTGCTCCGTGACCGACATTAGTTGCTCAATATTCTGGCCCTCTTCGGGCCCCGCCCACAGCGTGTCGCGGTCCGGAACAGCGACCAACAAGCCTTCTTGCTGATCGATCAACAACAGGCGTGATGCGTCAAAGCCATCGCCCGACTGCAACAACACCGCTTCGGCGCTGACGTCATCGATGCCGTTGCGACCGAGTCGCGCCAAGTTGGTCAACGCCAGGTTATGCAGGTCTTGCGCCTCCTTCTGCCAGCGCTTCAGGTGCGCGCGGCACAAGAACACCATGCAGTTCGAGTCATCGACGACATAGACCGTGACCAGTTGGTCATTGATCGGCGTATGCACGAGCCCGGAGTCGCCAAAGGTGCCTTGCTCATCGAGCCAGTCCTTGCAGCGAACTTGCGGCATCAACAGCTGCGCTGCCGTCGCAAAGTCGAGTTCGTCGGCGCAATCCAGACCAACTTCGCGGATGTCACCGACAAGCTCGGCAACCATGCGAGTCAAGCTCTCGGGAAACGCATCGACATGGCGGAACGCCTCGTAGAGGCCGACCGGAGTCTCCTGACCGTCCACTCTCATCAAGCAAGCAAAGCGGTCAGGCAGCATGCCCAAGAACTGCACACCCGGGTGCGCCGCTACGAGTTCGCTCTCAAGCTGCAGCACGAAGGCCGCGACCTCAGGCGGATAGCGCGAGGACTTGCTCCGCAAACGGTGGTGCAGCACAACGCCCGTAAGCGCCAACGCACACCATCCAATACCGACCCACAGCCACATGCCGAAGCTATCGGCAGTTCGCCGCCCCAGCTTCAGAGCTTTAAGCGGGAAGATGGGCCGCTGGCGCCCCTACCGAAGGGGCCAGCCAGCTAAATGGGCCGACAAGCGGCCACACATCAAGAAAGAGCTATCCGGCGACGACCAACTTGACGGCAACTTCTTCATCCAATGAGCGCCACCTTAATTCTGAACCCGCCACATCGTCAACAACACACCATCCGATTTTCGGCGTATTTAATCGGGCAATCCACTACTCTCCGGAAATCGGAGGGTGCCCCTCCCACGCACGCCTGTGACGCCAGCTACATCCGACTCAAACTACCGCCTCCTGATTCTCGGCGACGGCTCTGTTCGAGCGGTCCCATTGACCGGCACCCGCTGGATCATTGGACGCGCACCGGACTGCTCCATCACCCTGCGCGACCCCACCGTCAGCCGGCGCCATCTGCTACTCGAACGCGTCGGGGCAGCGTTCCAGTTCCAAGACCTGGGCGGCGCCAACCCGGCACAGATTGATGGCAAACCAGCCCGACAGGGCTCGATTTGCGACGGCCAACAACTGAGCATCGGCCTGACCAAGCTCGTGCTCGAACTGCGACGACAGCCGACCCCGGTCTCCATCAACCAGACGGTAACGGTCGTGATCTCACGCGAAGTTGCCGACGACGAGGCACCGGCGACGACTTCACCAAACAGCTTCCCGGCAACCGCAGCACGCATTCTGCAGAGCATCGAGTGGACGTTCGCAGACCTCGGCGACCTCGCCCACGCTGCGGAGCCGCTACTCGACCTAGCGCTCAACTTGACCAATCGCGAAACCGGTTGGCTAGCCCGATTCCCGAGCGACTCACAGATCGAAACGCTGGCGGCGATCAGCAGCCGCAGCGAAGACGCCAAGCCAGCCCTGACCGAACACGCACTCGCCGATGCACGCCGCGTCCGGCAGCCGCACCTACTCAAGACGGAGGAGGGAGGTATCGAACACGAACGCCTGCTGATTCCGCTCGGCGAGCAAAACGATGGCTTGCTGGTGCTGGAAGATCCGCGCGACGACGCGCCATCAGGCCAAGAGTTGCTCCACCTAGCCGAGTCACTGGGCAAGGTCGTTTGGCATCGCATGCAAGAGACTCTCGAGCGCATCCGCATGCGCGACGAACTCGAACGCCTGCGCTTCCACGGCACCGCGGCCCATAACGCGCTACTGACCAGCACACGACTGCAAGGCACTCGAGAACTCGTGCGCGCGTGCGCCGCCAATAATACGACGGTTCTACTGATCGGCGAATCCGGCACCGAAAGCGAAGAACTCGCGCGCTACATGCATGCCGAGAGTTTGCGCCGCGCGAATCCGTTCATCTACTGGAACGCGAGCAACTCTTCGCCCGACCAGCAGCGTACTGATGTGTTCGGCAACGGCGAGCAACTCGGTCTCATGCAACGAGCCGCCGGCGGCACGCTGTTCATCAAGCATCCCGAAGAGATGTCTATCGAGCTGCAGCAGGAGTTCGCCAAGGCCATTCGCGACCGCACTGACACCACCAAGGCGCGCGTTGTGCTAGCCGCATCGGCAGTGCCAACTGACGGCGATAGTTGGGCCGCCGAGCTACGGCAGTGCGCCGACAGCCAAGCCATTGCCATCCCGCCATTGCGCGAGGACGCGCGTGACGTGCTCGCACTTGCCGAGCTATTCCTGGCCAGCATCGGCACAGGATCAGATGGATCGCCAAGGTTGATGACCGAGCGCTGCAAGCGACTGTTAACCCAACACTCGTGGCCCGGCAACGTACGCGAACTGCGGCTAACGCTGGAATCGGCCGCCGCCAAAGCTGGCAATCAGCCGATCACGCAACGCCACCTGCCCCCCGAATTGACCGAGACCGATGGCCGCACAACACCGTCGCTGCCCACCCTCGCAGATGTCGAACGGACGCACATCGTCGAGGTGATGACTCGCACTGGCGGGGTTCGATCGCGCGCCGCGCAAGTGTTGGGAATCGCTAGTTCGACTCTCTACGAGAAGCTGAAGAAGCACCAGATTGATTGCTAGAGTTGGTCGCCAGGTAAGTTCGCAGTCAACTACTCGCCGCCGCTCGCTGGCCGATGGTATTCCACGTCGCAACGCTCACGGACCTCGTTCGCCAGCTTGGCCGGGTAGCCGCCAAAATCGAAGGCTGCCCTGACTGCGCGAGCAGATCATCCCAGTGGCGCTCCGCCGCAGCCCGAGCGACCCAAGCCGCGGCCGCCGTTCGGGTCGCGCAGCGGCTTGACCTACCTGGTCACGCGCTTCGTTCAGGCGCACGGCGATATCGAGACCCGGGCAGTGAGCGTTCACCACGCCACGAGCAAGAAGGAGATGGAGATCACCAAGATCCGCCTGAGCACCAAGAAGCGCCAATACGTGGTGATCGAATCGATGCTCATGCAGGGGCTGGAAGCCGCCAAACACGCCATACGCACTCTAAAACTCTGCATGAGCGCGGGTTCATGACCGCCTCAGAAGTGCCGCCGACCGAAAGCAAGATCGATCTGCCGTCGCGCTCCCTGCGGTAGGTCAGCAAGCAGGCAATCCACGGCTTTTTGTTGGGCCGCAGATTCGCCATGATCCGGGCATGAACGGCGCCCGTCGCATTTACCTAGACAACGCTGCCACGACTCGCCCGACACGTCGCGTCATCGATTACATGGCCGAAGCTGAATACGAGTTGTTCGGCAATCCCAGCAGCCCGCACGCCTATGGCCCACCGGCCAAGCACGCGCTCGAAGATGCCCGTGACTTTCTGCGCGGCACGGTCGCTGGCGGCAGCCTGGTGTTTACATCGGGAGGCAGCGAAGCCGACTACCTCGGCATCGTTGGCGCTGCCGCCAAGCGCCCGCCCGGTCGCGTACTGATGAGTCAGAGCGACCACCCGGCGTTGCTGCAATGCAGCACACTGCTAACGCGGTTTCGAAACCATGTCGCCCAGTTGCCGGTAACCGAACATGGAGACATTGCACCCGAGACCCTGTTCGACGCACTCGGTTCGGATGTGCGCGTGGTCGCGCTGATGCACGGCCACAACGAACTCGGCACGCTTAGCAACCTGAGTGAGCTGATCGAATTGACGCGTCGCGAAGCGCCACAGGCTCACATTCACATCGACCTCGTGCAGACCTACGGCAAGTTGCCATTCGACTTTAACGAGTTCGACGTCGACTCGATCGCGGTCTCCGGCCACAAGTTCCACGGCCCGCGCGGCATGGGCTTCCTGGCCTTGTCGAGTGCTGCCGAAATCGCGCCCCTGCAAGAAGCTGGTGGCCAAGAAGGCGGCCTGCGCGGCGGCACTGAGAACGTCGCCGGCGCGATTGGCCTAGCGACCGCGGCGGAGCAAGCGCTCACCCACCAAGCCGAAACCGAAGTGCACACGCGCGACCTGTGCAAACGAGTCTTCGCCGTCTTGCAAGACACGGTGCCGAACGCGGTGCGACTCGGCAACCCGGACCGCCGCCTGCCGCACATTCTGTCGATGCGACTACCCGGCGTTGCCGGCGAAACGTTGATGGCGCGTTGCGATGCACGAGGCGTCGCTTTCTCGGTAGGCTCGGCCTGTCACGGCACGGATGACAGCAGCAGCAAGGGCCAGGGAAGCAAGACCCAGATGCACAAGGCCAAGCAACCCACGAAGGTCAAGAGGACCGGCAAGAGCAACAAACCTGACAACCATGTGCTCGCGGCGATCGGCCTCGACAAGCACGAAGCACGCGGTGTCGTGCGGTTGTCATTTAGCGACCAGACCAGCACCGAAGACGCCGAAGACGCCGCCGACATCATCGCCGACGAGGCACTACGACTGCTTGAGTCGGCGCCACGACGCCCCGAACGCCCAAAGCAACCGAAAGCCACGACAGGAAACGAAAGCCGGTGAGCAAGCCCAAGACCCCGGCGATGCGCCAGTTCGCAGCGGCCAAAGAACAGCACCCGGATGCGATCGTGTTCTTCCGCATGGGGGACTTCTACGAGTTGTTCCATGACGACGCCAAGGTCGCGGCAAAGGCGCTCGGCATCACGCTGACCGCGCGCGGCAAGGGCGAGTCCGCCGTACCGATGGCCGGCGTGCCGGTGCGTTCCCTCGACGGCTACTTGCGTCGCCTCGTCCAAATCGGCCACCGGGTAGCGATCTGCGAGCAGACACAGGATCCGAAGGAAGCCAAGGGCATCGTCGACCGCGCCGTCGTGCGCGTCGTCACGCCCGGCACGTTGACCGAAGACAACCTGCTCGACGGGCGCCGCAGCAACCACCTCGCGGCGGTTTCATTCGGCAAGGAACGCTGTGGCATCGCATGGGTCGAGCTGTCAACCGGCGCGTTCTTGGTGACCGAGGTCCCCCACAACCGACTGGCGGACGAACTTGCACGTATCGAACCAGCCGAACTGCTGCTGAGTGAAGACCGGCGCGACAAAGATCAGTCGTGGTTGCCGCAGACGAAGACGCCGATCGCCTATCGCGCCGGCTACGACTTCGGCGGCGACGGTGGCACGCGCCTGCTGCAAGAACACTTCTCGGTCTCGACGCTGGCCGGGTTCGGTATCGATGATTCACCACTCGCGATCGGGTGCGCCGGCGCGCTGCTCGCCTACCTGCAAGAGACGCAACAAGGCGCGCTCCCCAACCTGCGCCACCTTGAGGTGTGGCGCGACGGTGCCTTCCTCGGCCTGGATCGCACCACCCGACAAAGCCTTGAGCTAGTACAGACGATGCGCGGCGGCGAAGGCACGCCGCTGTTGTCGATTCTCGATCGCTGCGACACACCGATGGGCGCACGACGGTTGCGCAACTGGATCCTGTCGCCACTGGCGCAGCTCGGCCCGATCCAAAAACGCCAAGATGTCGTCGCCGAGATCCACGCGGACTCCGAGCTACGGGCGCTGATGAAGTCGCACCTTGCGCAAGTTCTCGACCTGGAACGACTGTCATCGCGCGCCGCGTTTGGCCGCGCCAACGGACGCGACCTGGTTGGCTTGCGACTAAGCCTCGAACAACTATCACCGCTGAAGGCTCGCTTCGTCGACTGCCAGAGCGACCTGCTGCGCGAATTGGGCAACGCCATCGACCCGGTGCCGGAGTTGACGACCGCAATCGCCAAGGCACTGGTCGAAGAACCGCCGACCACCATCAAGGACGGCGGCCTGATTGCGCGCGGCTACCACGCGGAGCTCGACGAACTACGCGACCTCGCGCGGGACAGCACCGAATGGCTGGCGCGCTACCAACAACGCCTGGTCGAAGAAACCGGCATCACCAGACTGAAGGTCGGGTTCAACCGCGTCTTCGGCTACTACATCGAAATCAGCCACGCGAACAGCTCGGTCGAGCTGCCGGCGGAGTTCGTACGCAAGCAGACGACCAAGAACGCCGAGCGCTACGTCACTGATGAACTGCGTGAACTCGAGACCAAGATCCTCAAGGCCGAGGAGAACAGTAAGGCACTCGAGTATGACCTGTTCTCGCAGCTTCGCGATCAAGTGGCCGCTGCCGTCGACCGCTTGCAAGCGACGGCCCACGCGGTCGCCGACATCGACGTCTGCTGTTCGTTGGCGACGGTCGCGATCGAACGCGACTATGCGCGACCCGAGCTCGACGACTCGTGCACGCTGAAGATTGACGACGGCCGCCACCCAGTGCTCGAAGCGACGCACGCCGCCGGTTCGTTCATCGCCAACGACACGGATCTATCGCCACCACAACGCCGCCTCGTATTACTTACCGGCCCCAACATGGCTGGCAAGTCGACGTGGATCCGCCAGAATGCGCTGATCGTCATCATGGCGCAGATCGGCAGCTTCGTGCCGGCGAAGGCCGCACACATCGGTTTGTGCGATCGCGTCTTCACCCGCGTTGGCGGCGCCGACGACATCAGCCGCGGCGCGTCGACATTCATGGTCGAGATGACCGAAACCGCCAACATCCTGAACAACGCGACCGACAAGAGCCTGGTCGTGCTAGATGAAGTTGGCCGCGGCACCAGCACCTACGACGGCATGTCGCTCGCGTGGGCGATCGCCGAAGACCTGCACGAACGCATCAACTGTCGCGCGCTGTTCGCGACCCACTACCACCAGCTAATGGATCTCGCCGGTCCCGACCGCGGCATCGTCAACTGCCGCGTAGCAGTGCGCGAATGGGGCGACGAAATCGTATTCTTGCACCGCATCGAACAGGGCGGCACCGACCGCAGTTACGGCCTGCACGTCGCGCGCCTCGCCGGCATTCCCAAGGCGGTCATTGACCGCGCCAAAACGGTGCTCGACAAGCTCGACGATGAGGGCGGCGAAGTGCGAGAAGCGCTGGTTTCGCAGCGAGACATGCAGAAGCCCGGCCCCAAGCAGCGCGAGCTGTTTTTGCCGCAACCGGAGCCTGTCATCGAGGAATTGATGAAGATCGACCTCGACGAACTGACTCCTCGACAAGCAGTCGATTGGCTGCGCGCGCAGCAACAACAGCTGAACAGTAAGTAAGACCCCCCTTCCTGCCGATACCTTGGCTTCCAGATGAGCGCGCCAATCACCATCCGCCCCTACCAACCCGGCGACGAAGAGTCACTGCTGAAGGGGCACAACCAGATCTTCCCGGAGCGTTCGCTCGCCCACTGGCAGTGGAAGTTCGGTGCCAACCCAACGGGCCAAGTACACACCATGGTCGCCGACCATGAGGAAGAGGGGCTGGTCGGTGCCTACGTCACGCTACCAGTGCACGCGTCGATCGAAGGTCAGCGTCGCATCATCGGCCAGTGTGTCGATCTTTGGGTGCAACCGAAGCACCGACGCTTTGGCCCGCGCCCCGGGTTGTTCGTCAACCTAGCGCTCGCGCACTACGAAGAGTGGGGTGGCAAGGGCGAGAACCAGAACTCGTTCCACCATGGCTGGCCGATCGCGACGTGGCGCATCGGACAGAAGTATCTTAAGTACGAGATCGTTCGTGACTGGGACTTCCTGTACCGCGAGATGACGCCGGGCGGCTTCCCGAAGCGCTCTACTAGCGACGAACTCGAAGTCCGCAAAGTGGATCGCTTCAACGAAGACGTCAACGATCTCTGGGCTGAGTTCTCGAAGGAGACGCAACTCGCGGTCATTCGTGACCAACGCTATCTGAACTGGCGCTATGCCGATTCGGTCGACTCAAGCTACGAACTCTACGAGTGTCGCGAGAAGTCGAGCAACAAGTTGCGCGGCATTGCCATCGTGGCGCAGCGTGACTTCGTCATTCCGAACATGTGCATCTTGGTCGACTGGATGGTGCCGCAGCATGATGTCGACACGACCACAGCGCTGGTCGCAAAGGCTGAGGAACGTGCGTGCGCCCTCGGAACCAACGCCCTGGCGACGCTGTTCCAGCATCGCGACCCGCGCTTCAATGAGTTCCAGAAGATGGGCTTCTTGGTCTACGGAACGATCTACTTCCAGGTCGTCATCCCGTTCGACAAGCACGACACCCACTTCTACAGAGAGGAGTGGTATCACACGCTCGGCGACTCAGACCTGATCTGACCACTAGCGCTTGCCACCGTCGCACGATCCAGGTCATCGAATGCGAAGCCGATTTCTTGCTCCATCTCGACGGCCGCTAGCCGTCTAGCGGCCGGCCATTGCGACGATGAACCAAGTGATCGCCGTGACGATGATGACGACCGGGATCAGGAAGATCCATCCGGGTCGTCGAACTTGTTCGTTGTTGGCGTTGCTCATGTTGCTGCTGGTCATGATCGAGTGCTGCTGAACATTACAATACCAAGAGAACCGAATAGAATCGCCGGTGTCCATGCCGCGACAATCGGATGCAGCATGCCTTGTTGCTGGCCGAGTTTCTGACAAGTCAGGTCCAGCAGCATATAGCCACCACACAGCGCCATCGAAGCCATGATGCGATCGATTCGGCTCCCGCGTTCGTAGCGAATCGCTAACGGCAACGCGAGCAACAGCAGCAGCAGGTTGGACAGCGGATAGGTGATATGCCGGTGGAACGCCAAGCGCAGATCGTTGCGGTTGGGTCGCTCCTCCATCAGGTCCAGCAGTTCGGTGTACGACATCATCGCGGGATCCAAACTATCGCGTGCACTCTTCACGATCACCGTCGGCGTCAAGTCGGGACGGCCCAGCCATTCGATCGGCTCGCCACCGGTGCTCGCTTCGCGGCGACCGCCAACCAATTTCCAGTCACCGTATTTCGCTTCCCAGATGCCCTGATCAGCCTTGATCATGAACGCGTCGGCAGCGAGATCGCCTTGCACCAACAAGCTGACCCCGAACATCGTCTGCTTGGCCGGATCGAACCTACTGGCGTAGAAGTAATAGCTGGCATCGCCGTGCTTCTCGTGCACGACACCCTTCAGTTCTTCTTTGCGTTCCTTCAAGAACGTCGACTGCGTGGCAAGTTCGGCACCGACATGCGGCACCACCCACTGCCAACTCACGACCATCATCAAAGCCGCCAGCATGCCGCACCACAGCATCGGCCGCATGACGCGGTGAATGCTGCGGCCAACGAACAGCATCGGCACGATCTCATTCGCACTGTGCAGTCGCGCCACCGACATCATGCCGGCGATCACCGTAGCGAACGGCGCAACTGTTGTTAGCAGCACCGGCACTAGCTTCATGTAGTAAAGCCCCAACTGCGCCGCCAAGCCGATCGCACCAATACCCTTCTCTTCGGCTGTGTTCGCGTATTTGGGCAGGTTCGTCAGCAGATCGACCAAGATGGTGATCATCAGAAAGAACGACAGAGCAGCGATGAATGCGCCCAGCACAATCTTACCGACGTAGCGGTCGAGCTTCTTCATCGGCGAAGCTGCCTCCACACTAGCGGCACACCAACCACCGACAGCAACACGACGGGCATCCAGCCGCACCACGGGTTGTTAGTCGAGATCAGGAAGCGCGCACCGAGAACCTCACCGAGGTAGAACATCGCAAGTGGCACCAAGGCCAGCATCAGCGCAAACACACGGCCGCGATGGCTGGCCATCTCGGCAATGCAGAAGCCAATCGGCGCTAGCAGAGCCGGCATCAACGCGAAGCTGCAACGGCGGAACAACGTGTAGGTCGCGCGCACCGGGTTAGGATGTACGCCGCGCATGACCTCGGCCAGCAATTGATCACTGACAACATCGTTGTCCTTATCGCGGCGACCGCCGGCCGAACCAACCTGCTCGAGCGGCACAGTGATTCTCAGCTCACCAAAGTCGATCGGATCGATGCGAAGGTTCGGCTCGCGCACGCCCGACAACACAACTTGGATATCGTTGTTGACGTCCCAGTCCTTCGACGGCGGAATCGACACGCGGTCGACAAAAACGATGCGTGACGTCAGGTCCTTCGCAATCGGCTTCGGCGAATAGACCGTGCAGTCGAGCATGTCCTGCGTGTCCGGGTCACGTCCCCGGAAGGTCAGCACGCGCCCACCCGGCAATGTAATCCGGTCGCTCCCAAGGTTGAGGTTAATGAACGCGTTGCGCACCACTTCCTTGATGACGCGGTACTTCATGAAGTGCACCGCGGGAATCATGTAGTGGTTCGCGAACGACGCCCCGAGCGACAAAATGATACCAACCAACACCGCGGACTGCATCGGCACGCGCGGCGAGATGCCGGCGGCGCGTACGGCGAGCAATTCTCGGTCCTGGGCAGCCCGGGTGTAAGTCACCACGGTCGCAATCAAGAATGAGATCGTCAGCAGGTGCGGAACCGCATCAAGCGCCCAGAACAGCGTGATCTTCGCCGCATCAAGCAGCTCGCCGCCCTGGGATCGCTGAATGCCACGGTAGACCAGCGAGATCAACACGACCCCAAACAGCACGATGAACGTGATCGCAGCGTTGACCGCGAGTTCCTTCAGGTAGTATCGGTGTAGCCGCCACATCGCTTGCCTCCATGGTTCCGCATCGCCCCACCTCGGGCAACCAAGCTCTGCTGCATTCCTTGACCAACTCCAACGGAGCCGTCGCAAACGCGTCGCCTGAAGTCGCCGACGCGCTGCAAATCCTGTTGCAGCACGATGTCGCCGAATGGACAAATCACGGCTTCGAGCAGATCAAACTGCGCACCGTGAGGCGGGTTTTCCGGGGCCAGCTCGGCAACGTGGCCGTGCACATTAAGGTATTTCGAGCCGACACAATCGCCGCCAAGGCCAAGAAGGCGCTGCGCACCGATAAGGCCGAACGTGAAGCCAACCACCTGAACAAGGCGCGCGAACTCGGCCTGCCGTGCGTCGAGCCACTGGGCCACGGCATTGCCATCGAAGGCGATCAGCGCCAGAGCTTCTTGGTGACGCGCAGTATCACCAGTGAGGAGTTCGAGTTCCCAGCGCCACCGGAAGTCGCCACCGCGGTCGGCAACCTGGTGCGCCGTGTGCACGATGCAGGCATCGAGCCACTCGACCTGCACCCCGGCAATGTGCTCGTGACCGACCAGGGCGAAGCACTACTGTGTGACCTGACATCGCTGCGGCATGCTGGCGAGCTATCCGTTCGCAAGCGCGCGGCTGGCTTGGCGTTCCTCTGCAACCCAATCGATGGTGGCCCACTCGACCCGCAAACACGCGATTTCCGCCGTGGCTACGAGGCCGCCGGACCCGCCATGCCAGAGTCGTTCGAAGGCGAACTGGCGCGCGCCACGCGGCAACTTCGCGCGACAGCACTGAAGTCATTCGGCCGACGCACCATGCGTTCGTGCAAGCACACCGATGCCGAATCCCGACGGCGCGCGACCCCATGGTTCTTCTGGCATCTCGCTGACGACGGCAAAAACCAATTTCTGAAGGGCGCCTGCCGCGAGTTCACCGGCGAGGGTCTGCCACCACGGCGCACCGGCCGCCGCGGCTCAGTATGGCTAACAGACACGATGGCCATCAAAGAGCGCGATGCCGGCAAGGCGCGCAAGCTCTGGCTCGCCAGCTATTGGTTGCTATTCGCCGCCGTGCCAATCGCCACCCCCGTGGCCATGTGTGTGCTCGGTGGCCGCGGCAAAGTGTTCGTGCGCCGCCTACCTCACGACGACCTCGCAACGGAACTCGCCGCGGGCCCTCTCGACGAAGCGGCCATCGCTCGCTCCTCGCGCGCCCTCGGCAACAGCATCGGCCGCATGCACGGCCACGGACTACGCAACCGCGACCTCAAGTTCGACAACCTGGTGCGCGACCCAGAAACGGGTGTGCTCGCGATGGTAGATCTCGATGGCGTCACCCATCACGCCGCCGAAGAAACGCGCGGCTGTGGTCGCGACCTGGGCCGATTGTTGGCCGCGTTCCGCAACGCCGACAGCCCGGGCGGCGAGGTGTCGATCCGCAGGTTCTTGCGCGCCTATGTGCGCGCGCGCCGGCGCATGCTGCAGGATCCGCCGATGAAGCGCATCCTCAAGCGGGCCGAAAGCCGCGCCGGCGAGTGGGCCGCAACCCACTCGTAGTCCTCGCAACGACCGGTTCCCGCGCAACAACTGGCGAAGATCGACTAAGCGAACGTCGCCGCAGCCAAGCGGTCACGCAGGCTGTCGTTGCCGCCGTCGAGGACTTCCAGGGTCTTGCCATCGCGATAGTGGCGTTCCACGTGGTATTCGACCGTGTAGCCGAAGCCACCGTGGATCTGAATCGACTCGTCGGCGGCCAGCACCATCGCATCGACGGCAGCAATACGGGCCTGCATGGCGGTATCTCTGGCGCATTCGCCGAGGTCAGTGACGCGCGCGGCGTGCCACGCCAACTGACGAGCGGCGGCAACAGCGCGACCGCATTCGACGAGTTTGCGCTGAACAGCTTGCTGCACCAGCAACGGCTTGCCAAAGGCAATGCGCTCGCTGGCGTGCTTCTTGGCGGCCTCGATCGATCCGAAAGCGCCACCAACGGAAGCCCCGGCGACTCCCAACCAAGCAGTCAATTCGGCGCGATCGATCGCAGTCGACGCATCATCACCCGATGCGAGCACGGTCGCAGCGACACCTTCGCAGGTGACAGCGCCACAGGCGGCGCTGTTCAAGCCGAGGCCGCGCAGCGCGCTGCGTTCACAAGCACCAGCTTCCACCGAGACGAGCACCGTCGCATCACCATCGGTGGCCGCAACGATCATCAGGTCCGCTTCCATCGCGGCAGGCACCATCAGCGCCTTGCCGGTCAATTTGCCACCGGCAACGGTGAAGCCGTGCTCGCGGCCGGCGAACGTCACCAACTTATCGCCGGCTGCGACTTCATCGAGAAGGTCACTGCCAGTGTCCTCCAGCACGAGTGCCGCCTGCATCTGACCTATCCACAACCGAGCCAACGAACTGCTCTGCGCGCCGATCGACTCGAGTGCCGCGACGAACGGCAACATGCCCATGCCGGCACCACCCTTCTCTTCGCTGACCGACAATCCGTAGACACCGAGTTCAGCCAACGCGTCGAACCACTCGCGGGCGAAGCCGCGGTGTTCATCGAGTTCTTGCACCTTGGGAGTCACAGCATCGGCCACCAGCTTGCGCACGGTGTCGACGACCATATCTTGGTCTTCAGTTAGTTGCAGATTGTGCATGATCAGATTCGTGTGCCAGCGACAGCCTTAGCGGCCACCCTGCCAGAAGTAGAGGAAGCGGGGACCCGTCGACGAAGTCAGCAGACTCTCGACCGATGAGGCCGGCGCATTCGCAGCGCGCATGCCAAACAAAAGGTCCGTGAGGCCAGCGCGTCGACGTTGCTCGACGACCGCGACATCGTGACCGAGGCGATTCTTGAACCACTCCAATGCGGATTCGTAGTCGCCGATCTCATCAACGAGTCCGTATTCGAGGGACTGCTTAGCGGTGTAGATACCGCCATTGGCGACACGTTCGACCGCGGCGCGATCCATGCCGCGCCCTTCCATGACGACCGACACGAACTGGTCGTATAGCTCATCAACGATGCTCGTCAGCATGGTGCGCTCACCGTCACTCAAGGCACGTGTCGGCGACAGCATGTCCTTGAACGGCGTGCGATCAGACTTGATCGCTACCTGCTCAACGCCGTAGTCCTTCGCCAGTTTGGCGAAGTTCCACGCGCTCATGATCACGCCGATGCTGCCGCTAATCGACGTGCGCCTCGAGATGATGTGCTCGGCTGCGACTGCGATGTAGTAGCCGCCGGACGCCGCCATGTCGCCATACAGCGCCATGACCGGCATTTGCGGATGGTTCGCGCGGAAGCGCTGCAACATCGTGTAGATGCGATCCGAATCGGTAACGCCACCGCCGGGCGAATCGATGTAGAGCAGCAGGCCTTCTACGGCTTGGCTCTTAGCGTAACGCAGCGCGTTTTCGACTTGCGTCACCGTGCCGCCGGCAGCACCCAGCAACGGGTTGGCACCTTCGGCAATCGCACCGCGGATCGCGATCTGCAGCACCTTGTGCTCGCTGTCACGTTCGCCAACGACGTGAACTTCGTCGTAGTTGGCGCCACTTTCGAGGCCGGCTCCTGTGATCGATCCAACACTCAGCAGCAACAACAGTACGTTGAGGCCCGCCGAGACGAGCAGCAAGATGCCGAGGAAGACCGCAACGAAGAATGCGATGCCGCGCGACTCACGCGGCGACGCGGCACCCGGAGGCGCAGGCCAATGTGGCTCCTGCGGCGGCACGCCCGGTGGTGGGTTCGCGAGAGGAGGGCCTGGAGGAATAGAACTCATGCGAGTAAGCCGCGTGCGATGACGAGGCGTTGGATGTCGGTGGCGCCTTCGTAAATCTCAGTAATGCGTGCGTCGCGCAACAAGCGCTCGGCAGGGTTGGTACCAGTCGCGCCGGCCAGGCCGAGCAGCGACACCGCCGAGCGGGCGGCGCGGTTGGCAAGCCGCGAAGCACACGATTTGGCCATCGCCGCTTCGGTGCTGCAACGAATGCCGCGGTCGCGCAGCGTCGCCGCGCGCCAGGTCAGGAAGCGATAGGCATCGAGATCGGAGGCGAGATCGGCGAACTCCCATTGGATCGGCTGCGAAGCGCTCGGACGACCGCGCTTATCTTGTTGACTGGCGATGTGCTCCCCAATCATATCGATCGCGGCGCGGGCTATGCCGAGCGCCTGCGATGCGATGCCGAGGCGACCACCGTCGAGCGTGTCGAGCGCAATGGTGAAGCCATTGCCTTCCGTATCGAGCAGGCAATCGGCCGGCACCTTGACGTTGTCGAGCACAATCTCGGTCGTCGGCGAGCCGCGCAGACCGAGCTTGCGCTCCTTCTTGCCAACGCTGACGCCATCCCAGCTGCCTTCGACGACGAACGCCGAAATGCCCTTGACGCGATCTTCACTGGTGCGCGCAAAGATGACGAACAACTGCGCTTCACTGCCGGTCGTGATCCACAGCTTGGCGCCGTTCAAAATGTAGTGATCGCCTTGCTTCTCCGCCGTGCAACGCAGCGCCGCTGCGTCCGAACCGGAGAAGGCTTCACTCAGGCAGTAGGCACCGAGCCATTCGCCAGTGACAAGCTTCGGGAACCAACGCGCCTTCTGCTCGTGGGAGCACCACTTGCCGAGTAACGAGTTGACCAGCGAATTGTGCACGCTGATGGTCACGCCCGTCGACACGCAAACCGCGTTGATCTCTTCGAGCATCACGCAACTGGCGAGGTTGCCCATCGCCGAACCGCCGTATTCCTCGTCGACCGTCGTGCGCAGCAAGCCAAGCTTGCCAGCAACCTCGACGGCCTCGCGCGGGAACTCGGTTTCAGCGTCGTAAACGGCTGCACCACCAAGGTGGTCCTTGGCGTAGTTACGCACCTTCTGCTGGAACTCCAGCAGCTTAGGCGACAACTGGAAATCTGCTACTTGCACCTCGGAGGTCGTCATCGTGCTCGTATTCCCTACTTGCTGTAGTCGTAGAAGCCCTTGCCGGTCTTGCGACCGAGGTGGCCAGCGGCAACCAGGCGGCGCATCAGCGGGCATGCCCGATACTTGTCGTCACCAAGCCCATCCTTGAGCACGTCGAGAATCGACACGCACACGTCGAGGCCGATGAAGTCCGCCAATTGCAGCGGGCCCATCGGGTGGTTCATGCCAAGCTTCATGATCGAATCGATCGCTTCCTTGTCGGCGACACCTTCCATCAGCGAGAACGCAGCCTCGTTGATCATCGGCATCAAAATGCGGTTGGCGACGAAGCCCGGGTAGTCGTTGGCGAGCACCGGGATCTTGCCGAGTGCTTCCGACCAACCAGTGACCAGGCTGCACGTCTCGTCGCTGGTGTCGTGGCCACGGATGACTTCGACCAGCTTCATCAGCGGCACCGGGTTCATGAAGTGCATGCCAATCACCTTGTCGGCGCGCTTGGTCTTGGCGCCGAGCACCGTGATCGAGATCGATGACGTGTTGCTGGCGAGGATCGCATCGGCCGGCAGAATCTCATCGGCTGTGGCGAAGACCTTGCCCTTGATGTCGAGGTTCTCGGTGATCGCTTCGACGCACAGTTGCACGCCACTCAGCGCATCCATCTTGGTCGAACTGTGCAAACGAGCCTTAGTCGCTTCGGCTACGGCGGCGTCCAACTTACCCTTCTCGACGAACTTGCCGAGGCTTCGGTGGATGTTGGCAATGCCCTTCTCGAGGCCTTGCTCATTCACGTCAATCAAGTGGGTCTCGACGCCACATGTCGCGAACGTTTGCGCGATGCCGTTGCCCATGGTGCCGGCGCCAATGACGGCGACAGCCTTCGGAAGGTTCGTATCAGTCATTTCAGTTGTTATTCGATGGATTCGGTGCAACTAGATGCGCTCAATGCCCATAACGACAGCGTTGCCGCCACCAAGGCAAAGGCCAGCGATGCCACGCGTCTTATCTTGCTGCTGCAGCGCGTGCAGCAGGGTCACAAGAACACGAGTGCCAGAGCAACCGATCGGGTGGCCGAGCGCGACGGCGCCGCCGTGCACGTTCCACTTCTCGGGATCGGCCTTGAGTTGGCGCTGTAACGCGACCATCTGCACCGAGAACGCTTCGTTCATCTCGACCAGATCGAAGTCGCCGAGATCGCACTTCATCAGCGCGCACAGGTTCTTGGTCGCAATCTCCGGCGCCATCATCACCCACTCGGGTGCCAGGCCACCGGTCGCGTAGCCAGTGATGGCGGCGAGCGGCTTGAGGCCGTGTGCCTTGGCGAAGTCTTCGTCACAAACGATCGTCGCGGCGGCGCCGTCGTTGATCGAACTGGCGTTACCAGCCGTCACCGAGCCACCATCGCGCTTGAATGCGGGGCGCAGTTTGCCGAGCGCTGCCACAGTCGAATCAGCACGCGGGCCATCGTCCTTGTGGAACTGGATCGGGTCCTTTTTTCGCTGCGGAACCTCGATGTTGAAGATCTCTGCGTCGAACGCACCGGCAGCTTGCGCAGCGACGGCCTTCGCGTGACTGCCAGCGGCATAGGCATCCTGGTCTTCGCGGCTGATGCCATACTTCTCAGCAACCAACTCGCCAGTGTTGCCCATATGGAAGTCGTTGTAGTGATCCCACAAACCATCCCAGACGACAGCATCGAGCGCTTGCGTGTGACCGAGGCGCGCGCCTTCCCGTGCCTTCGGCAAGTAGTACGGCGCGTTGGTCATCGACTCCATGCCACCCGCGACGATGCACTTGCTGTCACCAGCTTTGATCGCCTGCGCGGCCAACATCACGGTCTTGAGGCCCGAGCCACAAACCTTGTTGACGGTCATCGCCGGCTGTGAGTTCGGGATACCCGAAGCGAGTTGGACCTGACGCGCCGGGTTCTGGCCGAGGCCAGCCTGCAGCACGTTGCCCATCAGGACTTCGTCAATCTGATCGACCGGAACGCCACTGCGGCGCAACGCTTCGGTGACGGCAAAAGTGCCCAACTGCGGAGCAGTAAAGCACGACAGAGCGCCTTGGAACTTGGCGATGGCGGTGCGACAGGCGCTGACGATTACGGGACGACCCATGCGATTCGGATTGCGATACGAGTTTCGGTTCGGGAGGCACTACCCCGACCAGTTGCCCAGCGGGCACGCCGCAGCACAGGGTAGTTCTGGGGGCAAATAGTGTAGCGATCTGCCGGCTGACAGCCATGACGAGCACGGCCATTCATGCATTCTAAACACCACACCACCTCGCACCCCAGCGCGCCGCCCGCATGAAAGGCGTTGGCTACACTGAACCTGCGGCATACACGTCAGGTTTGGTGGTGCTCATCTACCCACCACACCGTAGATTCCGCCCCCTCACCCCCCTCCACCCAACCGCCTACTCGACAGTGCGACAACAACTAATCATGGCCAGCCGATGGCTCGTCATTTCGGCGGCCACTTCCGCCACTGCATTTGCTGCAACCTCGCCCGTGCCGCAAGACGCGCCGCTGGTCAACCCAGTTGGTGCTGAGGATGCACAAGATCCGAAGCCCAAGAAGCAACAGATCGTGGTCACCGCGCAGAAGCAAGGTGCCGAAGCGATCAAAGATGTGCCACGCAGCGTCACAGCGATTGGCCAAAAGCAGATTCGCGACGCGGGCCTGACGTCGATCAAGGATGCTGCGCGCTTCGTGCCGAACGCACTGGTCACCGGATTTTCGGCGCGACGATTGAGCTTCCCGTATGTCCGCGGTGTTGGCTCGGGGCAGGGTGATCCGGCGGTCGCGACGTTTGTCGACGGCGTGCCACAACTGAGCGTCAGCAGCACGAACCTGTCCTTCGCAGGCCTGGACCGCGTCGAGATTCTGCGCGGACCATCGAGCGTGCTGTGGGGCCGCAATACGATCGGCGGCGCCATCAACATGATTTCGCGCAAGCCATCATGGGATCCGGGCGGCGAGTTCCAGACATCCTTCGGCAACTACAACAGCACGCGCTACCAAGTGCGCGCAACCGGGCCGGTCACCGACGAGACGTTGGCGATGAGTGTCGATGCCTCATACGAAAAGCGCGACGGCTACACCGACAACGTCGCCACGGGCAACGATGTCGGCGATGCCGAAAGCACCTTCGCCCGCATGCAATTCCTGTGGGCGCCGAACGAGAACAACACGGTGCATTTCAGCATTTATGGCGAAGCGTCGCGAGATGGCGGCTTTGTGCTCAGCAACGTCAGCGACCAACCGGGGCAGCCGGGCTTGCGTTCGAACCCGTTCCGTATCAACCAAGACTTCGAAGGCAGCACCGAGCGCGACATTCTGGCTGGCTCGATCGTCTGGAACCACTACGGCAACGACTTCGAGTTTGTCTCGATCACGTCGGCACAGATGTGGGACATCGACGAGTCGGCGGACTTCGACTTCTCGCAACTCGATGGCGTGCGACGCTTTACCAGCGAAGAGGAAGAATACGCCTACCAAGAGCTGCGCCTGCAATCGGCCACGGACGCGGACCTCGATGCTGGCCGCAAAGACGGCATGAAATGGCTGGTCGGCACGAGCGGCTTCATCAGCAACCAGAAACGCGAAGCGACCAACGAGTTCCGCCCTGGCGGCGCCGGCATCTTCTTCGCTCCGGCTCAGGTCGGCAGCGATCGTTCGGCCGGTTCGTTTGACAGCTGGTCCGCGAGTGTGTTTGGCCAGGCGACCATGATACTGCAATCCGGCTTCGAAGCTGCCGTAGCCGTTCGCTACGACTACGAGTCGCGCGATGCCGAGATCAATCGCACGTTCTCCGGCTTCGCGATTGGCAACTCCAGCGGTGACCGATCGTTCGAGCGCATCCTGCCGCGTGCGAGCATCGCCTACCGCGGCAGCGAAGACTTCAAGTCCTACTTCAGTGCCGCGCGCGGCTTCAAGGCCGGCGGCTTCAACCTGACGGCCCCCACTGGCAGTGAATCGTTCGGTACTGAAACCAGCTGGACCTACGAACTGGGCGCCAAGACGCAGTGGTTCGACGATCGCTTGACGGCCAACGCGGCGATCTTCCTGATCGACTGGGACGACATGCAATTGAGCCAGTTTGACCCGACGGCTGGCGGCTTCGTATCGAATGCAGGCAAGTCGACAAGCCAAGGAGTCGAACTCGAACTTGCTGGCCAGATCAGCAAGGCCTGGACGGTCTTCGGCACGGCTGGCTATCTCGACACCGAGTTTGGCCGCGCCTCCGATCAAAACGGCAGCGTGCGAGGCAACAACCTGCCATTCGCACCAAAGATGACGTTTGGCGCCGGGACCCAGTATTCACACAAACTCGACAACGGCCACGACATCTTCGCCCGCATCGATTGGTTCCACGTCGGCGAGTTCTCTTACGACGCGAGCGGCGCGGCAACAGAGCGCTACAACTTGACCAACCTGCGCGTCGGCTACACTTTGAAGGATGTTCGACTCGAAGGCTTCGTCGGCAACCTGCTCGATGAGGAGTATGTCGGCATCGCTTTTGACGCGAACCCAGATCCCGCTGCGGCCAGCTACGTCGGCCAGAACGGCACCCCGCGCACGTTCGGCCTCTCGATGAGCGTCACGTTCTAGTCGCAGCAGTCGGCCTACTTTTCGGCGGACTGCGCGACGCAGAACAGCGTGTCATTGGTGCGGATCAGCACCTCGCCGTGTGCGACGACGACCGACGCGCGAATCAAGTCATCGTCCTCGCCGGCCATGGCGACCTGGTGCACGATCTTGCCGTCGGCCATGCTGACGACGGCTACGACGCCATTGTGGTTCATGCACCAAACATGGCCATCGGCGACCGTCGGCGACGAACGCCACAGGTGCTCCTTGCTCATCTTGGTCGTCCAGATGACGTCGCCATCCTTGGCGCGCACCTTCGAAAGTGCCGATTGCACGTCGCTGAGCACGTAGAAGTGGCCGTCGACAAACGCCGGTGTCGGCACGTCGCTCGACACCGGATTGGGGCGGCCTTCGCTCTGCCACGCCAGCGAGTCCTTGGTCAGTCCGCCCTTGCCACCAAGCTTGATGGCGTAAACCGGCGCACGCTTCGGAGCGCAGACTAAAGCCACGCCATCGCCAACCACAACGGTTGGCACCAAACGCCAGAAGCGTTCACGGTGACCTTGGTTCCAGGTGCCCCACCGCCACAGTTCTTTGCCGGTCGCCGGATCGTGGCCAGTGATGACGTCACCACCAACCAACAGCATCTCTTTGCGGCCGCTGACACCGACGTAAGGGATCATCGACGTGTAGGACTCAAGCGATTCGACCTTGGCCGGCGACGGACGAACATGCTTGTAGATCGTCTTGCCATCAACAGGGTTGATCGCGAGCACGAACGAGTCGATTGCTTGCACGGCCTGCTTCGGTTCGTCGGCCGGCTTCGGGCCACCGCGGCGGCGGCGGCCGCGCTGGATCGGTTCGTCGCGCTGCAACACCGGCAGATAAATCACGCCATCGACCAACGTCGGACTCGCTGAGAACGTCCAGTTGAACGCGAAGTTGCCGTAGTCCTCCTGAATGTTGCGACGCCACTGCTGCTCGCCGTCGAGGTCGTAGCTAACGAGGTCGCCGTTACCGAAGAAGAACACGACATGCTCGCCATCGTGCACGGCCGACGGACTCGCATACGTCGCTCGGGTGCGAGCGCCGCGAGCGGTATTGGTCCCTTGCGGCGTTGGCTTGTAGCCACTGCCAGCATGCTTTGACCACAGGATCTCGCCGTCGCTGCGGCGCACGCACATCGCCACGAGTTGTTCACGGCTCTTATCAATCGACGTCAAGAAGATGCGATCACCGACAACGATCGGCGTGCTAGCGCCGGAGCCCGGCATCGCAGTCTTCCAGCGCACGTTCTGGTCTGGACCAAACTCGGTTGGCAAACCCTTTGCGGCAACAGCACCATTGAAGTTCGGACCCCGCCAATGCGGCCAATCCTGTGCTTGCACGGCGTTCGCGAGGGATAGCGCAATCGCGCCACCGAGAAGACCACGTAGAAAGTGAGTCGCCATAAACAGTCTCCGTCAGTTCTTGGAAGCAGCCTCGCCGTCGAACATCTGCTGGATCTTGGCGACGACTCCGATCGCTTCGTCGGTATCGACGATGCCAGTCAGCAAGTCGACCAAGCCTTGGCGATGAGATTCGTGCTTCGACAGCTCGCCAAAGCGAAAATCATCGGTGTAGAAGGCGCGCACGAGCGGCAAGAAGCGGTCAAATGCGACCTGCCACTCCGCCGAGAAACCGCGCATGTCTGGGTGCTGCTGATCGCTCGCGAGGGCACAGGCCACCTCGAGCGCGGCGACCTCGGCAGACCTCACGGATAGCAAAAGGCCCGTGGAGTA
Source organism: uncultured bacterium (assembly GCA_937906475.1). Classification (GTDB taxonomy): domain Bacteria; phylum Planctomycetota; class UBA1135; order UBA1135; family UBA2386. The sequence goes on along the minus strand of CALCZA010000021.1, from coordinate 97,317 downwards.
GACCGGGTCAATGAATCCGAGCGCGTCTCCGATCACCGCCCAACCGGCGCCGCCATCCACGGTGGCGCGGTAGGAGAAGTCACGTGCGACGCGCACTTCACCGATCACCGTCGCGTTTGCCATGCGTTCGAGAAGGGCTGGGCACTGGTCGATCGCCGACTGCAGGATCTCGTCGCGATTCTGGCCAAAGTGCAAGATCTCTCGCGCCGACGTGACCAGACCAATGCTGACACCACCCATCAACGGAATGAACCAGATCCACGATTTCGCATCCAGGCGGTAGATCAACGTCGAGCCAGCGTCGATTCCGGTGTCGAGTTTCACACCTTGGTAGTGCGCGTAGACCGCAGTGTTCTCGAGTCCGGGAATCAACTGCTGCTTGCTGCGCTCACGCGCGACCACACCTTGTTGTCCCGATGCATCCAAGACAATGCGCGCCGAGACAACGTCTTCGCTCTCATCGAGTCGCCGCACCCGCGCGCCAGTCACAGCATCACCCTCCGAGCACACCTCGACAACCGACGCATCGGTTTCGACGTGTACCCCACACTCGGCAGCGTGATCGAGCATCATCCGGTCGAAGTCACTGCGCAGCACTTGCCACGTGTAGTGCATGCGCTCATCCCGCACCTCGGAGAAGTAGAACGGGCGGCTCGGCCCCTTCGGCGAGATGAACTGCACGCCGTGCTTCTGCGTAAAGCCGATCTCATCCATGCGCTCGAGCACGCCGATTTTCTCGAGCGCCAGGTTCACCGCAGGAACCAGCGATTCGCCAACATGGAATCTCGGGAACGATTGCCGTTCAAACAGACCGACCCTATGGCCCGCCTTAGCGAGCAAGGTGGCAGCGGTGGCACCGGCGGGACCGCCACCGATAACGACGACATCAAAGCTTCTATTAGGATCTGTCACTGGCGAGAGCATCATGATGCACCTGTGTTCGACAGAGTCGACGGGACGAGATTCTGACACATCATATTTTTCGCAAACTACTGTTCTAGTTCGCATTGAGGCGCCCGAGGGGTCGCGCCCGTAAGATCAGCGGTTCGATGTCGCCCCCACCCGATCCGCAAAAGTCTGAAGCCACGACGGCTGGCAACTATTTCGTCGCCAACTACCCACCGTTCTCCTGCTGGAAACGCGAGGACGCGGGCCTAGCCGTTGCGCGCCTGGCGGAATCGCCGGCCGAAGACACGCCGTTCGGGCTGTATGTGCACATCCCGTTTTGCAGGAAGCGCTGCGATTTCTGCTACTTCCGCGTCTACACGGACAAGGATTCGCGGGCGGTGCGGCGCTACATCAACGCGGTCATCGAAGAAGTGCGCATGCACGCCGAGAACGCAGCGGTGAAGGGCCGCAAACCAGAGTTCGTCTACTTCGGTGGTGGCACGCCTTCGTATTTATCGGTGGACCAACTGACGATGCTGTTCGAAGGCATCCAGCAACACCTGCCTTGGGACAGTGCGCGCGAAGTCACGTTCGAGTGTGAACCGGGCACTCTGCAAGAGAAGAAGATCCACGCTCTCAAGGACCTCGGCATCACCCGCCTGAGTCTCGGCGTCGAGAACTTCGACCCCGACATCCTCGAACGCAACAACCGCGCGCACCGAGCCAAGGAAATCGACAAGGCATACGACATCGCGCGCGAGGTCGGGTTCCGGCAGATCAATATCGATTTGATCGCGGGCATGGTCGGCGAAACTGATGCCAACTGGCAGAAGTGCATTGAGCGCACGATCGAGATGGCACCGGACAGCGTCACGATCTACCAGATGGAGATCCCCTACAACACGACCGTCGCTAGCCGCATGAAAGAGAGCGGCGAAGACACCGCACCGGTCGCCGACTGGCAAACCAAGCGGCGCTGGGTCGACGAGGCATTCTCCGCACTAGAGCAGCACGGCTATCACGTCGGTAGCGCCTACACCGCGGTGCGTGGCGACGATGCCAAGTTCCTCTATCGCGATGGTCTGTGGCACGGCGCGGACTTACTGGGCGTCGGCGTCGCATCGTTCTCTCACGTCGGCGGCGTACACTTCCAAAACGTGCACGACTTCGATCCCTACATCGAAGTTGTCGAAAGTGGCCAACTACCAATTCATCGCGCGATGCAAGTCGATGCCGACCAGCGGCTGATTCGAGAGTTCATCCTGCAACTCAAGCTCGGCTCGGTCGACACCAGTTACTTCACTAACAAGTTCGGTGTCGACCCGCTGGTGCGATTTGCAGAGCCATTGGCCAAGCATAAGAAGGACGGCTATCTGACGATCGAAGGTACGCGCGTCATCATCGCGCGACACGGCTTGCTGCAAGTTGACCGCCTGCTCCACGACTTCTTCGCGCAAGAGCACCGCGCGGTGCGCTACGCGTAATGGCTAGCGAATACCGAATGCGACGCATGGTCGAGTTCGCTGACACGGACATGGCCGGCATCATGTACTTCGCGAACTACTTCAAGTTCATGGAGTCGGTGGAGCACGCGTTCTTCCGTTCGCTCGGCTTCTCCGTGCACGGCGGCGAGAACGGCGCGACCTGGGGCTGGGCCCGGCGCACCGCGTCGATGAGTTACGAACGGCCGCTGCGTTACGAAGACGAGGTCGAACTGCACATCGTCGTGCTCGAGAAGCGCAGCAAAGCCATCACCTACGAAACGCGCTTCTTGCTCGACACTGACAAGGGGCAAGTCGAAGTCGCCCGCGGCACAATCACGGCCGTCTGCGTCGAGAAGACCGCAGACGGCATGCGCGCCGTAGCGATGCCCGCGGAAGTCGACGCGGCAATCGAAGCGCACAGCTAGAGGCCACCCGCAGGGCCACTCACAGTTCGTGCGCCCGAGCCACGACGGGAACGATGCGCGGCGGCGAATCGCCGTCCATTAGAACGCATTGCTCGGCAAGGTTAACCGTTGGACAGACATGACGCGGCACCAAGAGCAGGTGTGTGCCACGCGGCGGCAACGCGGCCGAACAACGCAGCGGCAAGTGCTCTTCACTCGGCTGCAAAGCTCCGAGCGCATCGTTGCCGAGCACGAATGCGCATGGGTCGCCGGCCTCGGCTGCAACCGACTTCGATCCAGCATCACAGGTTACGATGTCCGCTGCTGGATGACTGACCACGCGCGATAAGACCAGGGCTGCTGGCTGCAATTCGACCTCAGGGTTATCGAACTGCGAACGGCCATCATGGAACACCACGGTGCCCGGTGAAATGCGATGCACGAATGCTTCGCTGCTGGCGAATGCTTCGAAATGCAAGGCGTGATGAAACGCCGGAGTGCCACTAGTGATGACCTCAGGCGTCGCGATGCCTTCGGCGGCAAGTAGGTCAACCAACTGCAACAACCGCTGATAACCCGCGAAGATCGCGATTCTACGCGCGGCGAGGTCTTCGTCGTGCAAGTGGCCGTCGTAGAAGTGCAAGCCGCGGAAGCGGTCTCCGACCGCGAGCACCACCGCGAGTACCGCCGCCTCGTCGTCCATCGGGATGCCCGTACGGTTCATGCCCGGGTTCACGTCGACGAACACCCCAATGCCATCAGGCAAATCGGCAACTAGATCGGGGTCCTCCACCAGCACCGACACGGTCGTGTTCTTGGCGTTCTTCGCAATCGCGCCGAGCCGCTGCAGAGCGGGGCCGCGCAGTGGATACGCGACCAATAAATCAGTCTGCTGCTCGCGCGAACTTGCGAGCGTGACGAAGACATCGGCTTCGCGCGTCGTCGCGCACTTGAAGTGACGCACGCCAGCCTGCAGTAACTCTCCCCAGACCTCGGGAATCTTGGTCGTCTTCAGGTGCGGCCGCCAACGGTCCGGCGAGCCCGCATAGCCAATCATGCTACGGATGTTGTCGCGCACGCGGTCGAGGTAGACAACCAGCGCGGGGGTCTGCAGCTGCTCCAACAATGACTTGGGCAGCTGGTATGCGGCAGTTGCCGTCGACGCGAACGGGTTCTTGGACTGGCTCAACACCCGAACGATTGCAACCGCGACGCGGCAGCGGTGCTAGAGGCAAATCGGCAACCGGTAGTTGCTATTATTGGTGGCCACAAAGCTCTCTGCCAAGATCTTGTTAGCGGGACATTCAAGGCTCGCACCTTCATCGACGTCCATGATCTCGACAGGATCATCGGTGACCTGCCCCAAGCTCCCGAGGCGTCAGACTTCGGCGGTCGTAGACTGATCATCGGCAACTATTCCGAGCCATGAACGCACCGCAGCGACCAACAGAGTGAGGATGGTCGCAACGTAGGTTCCGAGCTGCGACGCGAAGGCCACGTAGGCAGCAAGCGTTCCGTTCTTCGCAATCGCAGCTTCCATCGACTCAAACTGCACCATCACAAACGCATAGGTCGCGACGCCCAGTATCAGCCAAGTCGCCAGCCACAGATTCCGGTTCGCGGCTAGCGTTTCGAGCAAACGTCCGGCGCCATACATCAGCGCACAACCGGTGAGCAAAGGCAGCACCAAGCCGGGATTGCTATTGCTGATCATCAGAGTCCACGTGCCGAGGATCGACCCGAGTGCAAACAGGCCATATTCGTCGCCGGGATTGCCGAAACCGACCAGACACCCAACGGCCCAGACGGCTGGCAACAACACACGCATGCTGGTCCAAATTGCCATTGCAAACAGCCTAGCCGCGACGGTTATCGGGCTCTAGTTCCCACTCCACTGCCACCGGTATGAAGATGGGACATCCGAACCGCGTCGAACCGCGAGGACACGGCGCGCGAACGTTGGCCGCTGCGACGTCGTAGCTATACTCGTCCTCCCCCCATCGCTCGCAACTCGCGCAGCGCCGCCGTAGCGGCGACCTCATTCGCACCATCATGATGTCTCGATCGATCTTCTCCGGCGCCTCCGTGCTGCTCACCACCCTAACGACGGCCCTGGTGCTAACGACTGCAGTTGCAACGGCACAGGCCCCGGGCCATAGCCCTAGCAATGCCCAGAGTTGGCTCAGCTGGCGCGGCCCAAACCAGAACGGCACCTCGGTAGAAACCGGACTCGCCACCTCGCTAACGATCGGTGGTGACACCAAGTCGTGGCGCTACGAACTTCGTGGCCGCGGCACCCCAGTCATTGCCAACGGCCGCGTCTACACCCTCGGCTACCGCGGTACCGGCAAGAACCTGGACGAGTTGCTGGTCTGCCTCGATGAAACCGACGGCACCCTGATTTGGGAGAAGCGTTTCCCGCACTTCCTCACCGACATCATCTACCACCGCTTCGCGCTCGGCAGCCCGACCATCGACGCGAAGACTGGCAACATCTTCTGCATGACGTCGGCCGGCGTGCTGTGCAGTTTTACTCCGAGTGGCGACCTGCGCTGGCGCCACGCGACAATCTCCGAGTTTGGCCGGCTCGTGTTTCCGAACGGACGCACCGGCTCGGTCACCTTGACCGACGAACTCGCGATCCTGCACATGACGAGTTCCGGGTGGGGCCCACAAGGTCCGGCGCGCGATCGTTTCTTTGCGTTCGACAAAGAGACCGGCGAATGCGTTTGGGTATCGACGCCGGGCGGACCACCGAAGGACATCTCGTTCTCGATGCCAGTTGTCTCGTGGCAGAACGGTCGCCAGGTCGCCTACGCAGGCTTGGCTGGCGGCCACATGACCTGCGTCGATGCGCGCACTGGTGAAGCGTTATGGCGGTTTCCGATGTGCACCGGCGGCATGAGCGCCAGCGCCGTTCTCTACAAGAACACGCTGATCGCCATGCACGGCAAAGAGAACCTCGACACTTCGACCGCCGGTCGCATGATCGCGATCAAGCTGGGAGCCGAGCCAAAGCCCGGCGAAAAGCAACTCGTGCTCGGCAAGGATCACGAAGTCTGGCGCAATGACCTGACGGCGTTCACGAGTTCCCCCATCCTGGTTGGCAATCGTATCTACGCCACCGTCGCAACCGGCGAACTTGCATGCGTCGACGCCGACACCGGTCGGGTGCTGTGGGAACACAAACTCGCACCGGACCAGATCCACGCCTCCCCCGCGTACGGCGACGGTCGCTTATGGGTGCCGATGAACAACGGCGAGTTCTTCATCATCAAGCCTTCGGACGAAGGCTTGGAAGTGCTCGCGAAGACCCAACTGGACGGCAACTGCCTTGGCGCCCCCGCCATCTGCAACGGCCGCGTCTACGTGCACACGACCGACGCGCTGTATTGCTTCGCCGGCAAAGGTGGCGATGTTTCGCATCGTCCGGAACGCCCACCCGTTCGCGAAATTGGTGACGCAACCGCCCTCCAAGTGATTCCTGCGGACCTCCTCGTGCACCTCGGCGAGACGGTGCCCTACCGCGTGCGCAGCAAAGATGGCCGCGGCGCGACCGTGCGCGACCTCGCCGCCGCGGACATCAAGTGGAGTGGCAAGCTTCCCAAGGGAGTCACGATCGAGAACGGCATGCTCACCGTGGCGCCCGACGCATCACCGGCGGCGACCGTGTTGATCGCAACTGCCAACGGCCTCAAAGGCACTGCTCGTCTACGGATCGTTCCGAGTGCGCCATACAGCGACAACTTCGAAGACGTCACGCTCAAGCCGCACAAGAAGGAAGTAGGCGTCATGGCCGCGCCGCCACGCCCCTACTGGATCGGCGCCAACAAGAAGTGGGAAGTACGCAAACTCGACGGCCACCACGTGCTCGCCCGCACGCTCGACATGCCGCTGTTCCAGCGCACGATCTCGATGATCGGCGACCCACGCCAGTCGAACTACACGATGACGGTCGACGTACGCACCGACGGCAACCGCCGCACGATGTCGGCTGGCGGCATGATCAACCAGCGCTACCTGATCATCCTCAAGGGCAACCACCAAGCACTCGAGATCACGTCCAACGAAGAACTGATCAAGGAGCGCGTGCCGTTCCGCTGGCAGGCCGGCAAGTGGTATCGCCTCAAGAGCCGCATCGACACCAACCAAGATGGCTCCGGCGTCGTTCGCGCCAAGGCGTGGCAACGCGACCTGCCCGAACCCGACGCGTGGACGATTGAAGTCAACGTGCCAAACGTCAACCGCAACGGCTCGCCCGGCCTCTACGGGTTCACGCCGCAGAGTCGCTTCCGGATCTACCTGGACAACATCACGGTGACTCCGAATGAATAACCCGACTACAACCGCAACCACAACCCGATCCTCGATGGCTATGACGCTGCAACTGTTCCACCGCAAGACTGCACTGCTCGCAGTTGCTTGCTGCGCGCTACTCACCGCAAATGCCGCGGCGCAAGACTGGCCAATGTGGGGCCGCGACTACACGCGCAACATGGTCGCTATGGTCAAAGGCTTACCGATCAACGTTGTCCCCGGCGAGTACAAGAACAACACCGAAGAGATCGACATCACGACGAGCAAAAACGTCAAGTGGATCGCCAAACTTGGCTCGCAGAGTTACGGCAACCCGACGGTTGCCAACGGCCGCGTCTATGTCGGGACCAACAATGACGTGCCGCGCGACGACCGCTTCAAAGGCGACCGCAGCTGCATCTATTGCCTCGATGAGAAGACCGGCGAACTGATCTGGCAACTCAACGTGCCCAAACTCGGCACCGGCAAAGTCAGCGACTGGGAGTTCCTCGGCATCTGCTCGTCACCGGCGATCGAAGGCGACCGCGCCTACTTGATGACGAACCGGTGCGAGGTCATGTGCGTCGACGTGCTGGGCATGAAAAACGGCAACGATGGCTTCCAAGACGAGGCGAAGTACTACGCTGACAACGGCAAACCGCCGGTGGCAGTCAAAGACACCGACGCCGACATCATCTGGAAGCTCAACATGATCGACGAGTGCGGCGTGTTCCCGCACAACATCACCAGCTGCTCGGTGATGATCGTAGGCGACCAGATCTGGACGTCGACGAGTAACGGTGTCGACTACGGCCACGTCGAGACGCCCGCGCCAAACGCGCCGGCGATGATTGTCGTCGACAAGTTGACCGGCAAGTTGATCGGTGAGGAGGCGTCCGGGCTAAGCCAACACATCTTCCACAGCAACTGGTCCTCCCCCGCCTATCTCAAGACCGACAAGGCCGAACTCGCGATCTTCGGCGGTCCCGATGGCGTGCTCTACGCGTTCGATCCCAAGCCCGTTAAGGATGAAGACGGGTTTTTAGTGCTCAAGAAGGCGTGGCAGTTCGACTGCAACCCGAAGAGCTACCGCTTCAAGCCAGACGGCACGCCGATCAAATACGCGACCAGCAAGGGACCGAGTGAAGTGCTTGGCACGCCAATCGTGCACGAAGGCCGCGCCTACGCGGTGATCGGCCAGGACCCGGAACACGGCGAAGGCATCGGCAACCTGGTATGCGTCGACGCCAAGGGCAAGCAGGTGTGGGCTTACGGCAAGATCAACCGATCAATGACGACGATGGCAGTCGTTGGCGACCTGCTGTTCGCCGCGGACTACTCCGGCTACCTCTATTGCCTTAACAAAGACACTGGCGAAGAGTACTGGAAGTACGACACCAGCGCCCACATCTGGGGTTCGGTGTTGGTTGCCGACGGTCGCGTCTACGTCGGCATTGAAGATGGCTTCCTGGTTAGCGCTCCAGCCACCAAGGAGTTCGATGCCAAAAACGTCAAGGAAATCGACTTCGGCATCCCCATATACTCGTCGCCGATTGCCGCCAACGACGTGCTCTACATTGCGACCCACACGCACCTGTTCGCGATCGCGAAGACGGACAAGCCCAAGTAATGCCTAACGCTGCGGAGACTGGTATGTCGTCGATTGGCAAGTTCGCGTGGGTGCTCGTCGCCCTGCTCGCGATCCTGCACTACGACTTCTGGAACTGGGAAGACCGCAGTCTGGTATTCGGCTTCATGCCGAGCGGACTGCTCTATCAGGCGTTGATCTCGATCGGCGCGGCGGTCGCCTGGGCACTCGTCGTCAAGTTCGCGTGGCCTACTCACATTGAAGAGTGGGCTGACTCCGCACCCGCCGACTCTCCAGCAGCAGATGAGCAGGTAGGCAACAAATGATCAGCTACCTACTGCAGGCGCCGCCAAAGAGCACAACCCCGCTCATCGTGGTTGGCATCTACCTGGTGCTGCTGCTTGCGTTCAGCATCATCAACAGTCGGCGGCCGCGCGGTTCGGCCGGCGAGTTCTTCGTCGCCAGTCGATCGATCGGCCCGTTCCTGCTCCTGATGAGCGTGTTCGGCACGACCATGACTGCGTTCGCGTTGGTCGGCTCGACCGGCAAAGCGTTCGACAACGGCATCGGCATCTACGGCCTGATGGCGTCGGCGTCAGGCATCGTGCACTCGCTGGTATTCTTCCTCGTCGGCATCAAGTTGTGGGCGATCGGCAAGCGCTACAACTACGTCACGCAGATCCAGTTCTTCCGCAACCGCTTCGATTCGAACGCTCTCGGGTATCTGCTGTTTCCGGTCCTGGTTGGCCTGGTCATCCCCTACCTACTGATCGGCATCCTCGGGGCAGGTTCGGTGCTGTTGGGCGTCTCCGGCGTGCCGACGTGGTTGACCGGCGCCGTGATTTGCGCGGTGGTGCTGGCCTACATTCTGACGGGTGGCGTGCGCGCCGCCGCGCTGGCCAATGCAGTGCAAACGATCGTCTTCATGGCCGTCGGCTTGCTCGCGTTTGTGCTGATCTCAGATTCACTCGGCGGCGTCGAAGCGGCGACCCAAGCCGTCATCGACAACGCCCCGCAACTGCTCGCCCGCGAAGGTGAGATCGGCCACCTGCAGTTCCTCAGCTACTGCTTCGTGCCGCTATCCGTCGGCATGTTCCCGCACCTATTCCAGCACTGGCTAACCGCACGCAGCGCCAAGACGTTCCGCATGACGGTCATCGCGCACCCGATCTTCATCATGATCGTCTGGGTACCGTGTGTGCTAATCGGAGTGTGGGCTGCAGGCGCCGGCGTCGAAGCTCCCGGCGGCAACTCCAACGCCGTGCTCGCTAAGATGGTCCTCATGCAGCTGAAGAACCCATGGGTCTCCGGTCTGCTGCTCGCCGGCATCTTGGCGGCCATCATGTCGTCGCTCGATTCGCAGTTCGTCTGCCTCGGCACGATGTTCACCCACGACATCGTCGTGCACGCGCTCGGCGAAGAGAAGGTCTCAGAGGTCCGACGCGTGGCCCTCGGCCGCGGCTTCATTGTCGCGATCGTCGCACTGACCTACGTGCTGTCGCTGTTCCCGCCACCCAACATCTTCGACCTAGCGGTCTGGTGCTTCAGTGGCTTCGCCAGCTTGTTCCCACTCGTGGTCGCCGCCGTTTACTGGAAGCGCGCGACCCGCGCCGGCGCCATCGCATCGGTGGTAGTTGCTGGCATCATGTGGTGCGTGCTGTTCTACGACGGCCTGCTCGCACCGGCGCTGGCAGGCGAACACATCCAAGGTGACTACCTCATCTGGGGCATGATGCCGGTCGCGTTCATGATTGCCGCCTCGACCATCACCCTCGTGGTCGTCAGCCTGGTCACCAAACCACTGCCCGCAGCCACCGTTGACCGCTACTTTGGCATTGGCCAAAAGGTCACCTGATCCGTTTCTCTACATGACCACTGCTCCGCAATCGGACCGCACCGACCTCGACACGCACTTCTGTGAGATGGTGCGCTGGCACTTCTCCGAAGAGACTGGAACCCCGTATTGGCTGGATTGGCAAAAGACGGTCGACTGGGATCCCAAGAACGACGTCACGTCGCTCGCCGACCTAGTGCGCTTCCCGCACTTCGACGGCGAACTGCTGCGCACCGAGCCTCACGAACGGTTCGTGCCACGCGCCTACCTAGATCGCCCCTACACGATCTTCGAAACTGGCGGCACCACCGGCATGCCGAAGCAGCGCGTCGGTTGGGATGACTACAAGATCGACTACGAACAGTTCTCGGCATCGCTGAGTGACGCGTCGTTCCCGCCAGGTGGCCACTGGTTGATGGTCGGGCCAACTGGGCCGCGTCGCCTGCGCCTCGCAATCGAGCACCTAGCCAACTTCCGCGGTTCGTCGTGCTACTTCGTCGACCTCGATCCACGCTGGGTCAAGAAACTGATCAAGACGAAGCTGTTCGACCAAGCCAAGGCCTACATGACGCACGTCGTTGATCAGGCCGAATTGATCCTCAAGCATCGCAAGGTGACGGCGCTGTTCACGACTCCGAAACTGCTCGAAGAACTCGGCGACCGCATGTCGCTCGTCGAAGCAGGCATCAAGGGTGTGTTCTGCGGTGGCACGACTATGACACCGCAAAGCACGCGGTTCATCTGCGAAGAGATCCTCGAAGACGAAATCGAGTTCGTGCCGACCTACGGCAACACACTGATGGGCCTGGCGGCGCACCGCCGCACCTTGCGCGAAGACAACTACTCGATCACCTACTACGCGCCGCAACCGCGCGCGTTGTTGCGGGTCGTCGATCCGGACGCCACCGATACCGTTGTCGACTATGAGCAATGGGGCCGCGTCGAACTGACAACGCTGACCAAGGAGTTCTTCATGCCTCGCTTCCTCGAGCGAGACGAAGCGCTGCGGCGGGCACCGTGTGAGGCCTACCCGTGGGACGGCGTAGCTGAGGTGCGACCATTCGGTGCGCAAGCCGCCACGATCGTCGAGGGAGTCTATTGAGCGCTCCACATATCCCAGTGCTACGGGCTGGCGTCGAGTACACCAGCCTCGACCAGACCGAGATCTCCGGCATCGGCAGCGACGAAATCTTGGCGCGCATCAGCCAGTGCAACGCAGGCATGATCAAGCGCGACTTGCGTCGCCAAGATGCGGCGGCCAAGAAACTGCGCGAGCTGAGCAGTTCGCAACTGCTGGAGATCTGTAAAAAGGCAGGCCAACTGTTCCTGCATGGCGAACTACCGCTCAACAGTGAAGGCGACACGCAGACCGCAGAGCAATACATCGCCACATTGAGCCAGACCAGTGGGCTTCCCCATGTGCTCGTGCGCCGCAACATGCAGAAGATCTTCACGGTCTTCGACGGCATGGCGGACATCCTCAACGGCCTGATGCGCGGCATGAGCCCTAGCGTTGTCGAAACAGGGTTTGGCGAACACGGCGGCATCCCAGTGCACTACTCGCCGACGACGAGTGCACTTGGCGTGGTGTTGCCAAGTAACTCGCCAGGCGTCAACTCCATCTGGATGCCGGCGCTTGCGCTCGGCATTCCGGTCGTGCTCAAACCGGGACGCGAAGAACCGTGGACGCCGCTGCGAATCATGCGAGCGTTCATCGCCGCCGGCTGCCCAGCGGAAGCCTTCAGCTTCTACCCAACCGACCACGAAGGCTCGGCCGTCATTCTCGAACGCTGTGGCCGCACGCTGCTATTCGGCGACGTCACGGTCACCGACGCCTACGCCCATGACTTACGGGTGCAGATCCACGGCCCTGGCCGCAGCAAAGTGCTGATCGGGGCCGACGAAATCGACAACTGGCGCGACCATTTACCAGTGCTACTGGACTCGGTTGCAGCCAACGGCGGCCGCAGTTGCATCAACGCCTCATCGATCCTGGTGCCATCGCACGGCGACGAGATCGCCGCGGCGCTAGCCCAAGAACTCGCCGGCCACAAGCCGCGTGACCCGGCAGACGACGCGGCAACGCTCTCGGCGTTCGCTAATCGAAAGTTCGCCGAGTTCATCGATGCCAAGATCGAAGCAGACGTGCAGGCCGGCGGAGCCCAAGACGTCACCGCAAAGCATCGCGGTGCACCGCGCGCACAAGAACTAGCCGGCGCACCCTACTTGCTGCCGACGATCGTGCGCTGCGACAGCATCGAACACCCGTTGGCGAAGACCGAGTTCTTATTCCCATTCGCGTCGGTTGTAGAAGTGCCCCAAGACCAGCTGGTCGCAGCCATGGGACCCAGTCTCGTTGTCACCGCAATCACCCGTGACAACCAACTCATCGATGCACTGACCCGTTCCCACGACGTCGACCGCCTCAACCTCGGCCCTGTAGCAACCTCGCATGTCGAGTGGGACCAACCGCACGAAGGCAACCTGTTCGAGTTCCTCTACGAACGGCGCGCGATCCAACGAGCCAAGGCTTGGTGATGGACCCGCAGCCGATCCCAATAGGGACCAACCTGATCTCGGGGCAAGGTTCGCTTGAGCAAGTCGCACACATCGCGGATCAGCGCGTCTTGCTGGTCACCGATCTCGGCATCGTCGCCGCTGGGCACGTCGCACGATTGGAAGCCACGTTCGCGGCCAAGGGAACGACCTACCACCGCTTTGATGGCGTGCGCGAGAACCCCGATGAGGACAACGTCGATGCCTGCGTGGCCGCATACAAGCAAGCTTTCGGAGCCGATGGCGCCGATTGGATCGTCGCACTGGGCGGCGGCAGCAGCATCGATGTCGCCAAGGGCTGTTCCATCCTGGCAAACGGTGGCGGCCGCATGCGCGACTATGTCGGCCGCAAGACCAAGCCGCACCCGCAGCCTCCGGTGATCGCAATCCCGACCACCGCAGGCACCGGCAGCGAAGTGCAGTCGTTCGCACTAATCACCAACACCGACACCGGCCGCAAAATGGCATGCGGCGGCGAAGTGCCGCGCTTTGCGATCCTCGACCCGGACCTGACGCGCAGCCAACCTCGCTTCGTTGCAATCTGCGCCGGTCTCGACACGCTTGCCCACTCGGTCGAGACCGCTGTGACAACCGTCCGCACCGAAGCATCGGTGATGTATTCGCGCGAAGCGTTTCGCTTGGTGGAACGCAACTTCGAAACCATCCTGAGCAACCCCGACGACCTCGCGGCCCGCAGTGCCATGCTGCGCGCATCCGCTGCTGCCGGCATCGCCATCGAGAACAGCATGCTGGGCGCCGCCCATTCGATGGCCAACCCACTGACCAGACAATTCGGCGTCGTGCACGGCCAGGCGGTCGGACAGTTATTGCCATTCGTCGTTCGATTCAATGCCCAGGACAAGCAGGCCTCGCTTGGCTACGCCGAACTCGCCTACGACGCCGGCCTGGTCGAACGCAGCGTGCCGACTAAGGATGCGGTCAAACAACTCATCGTGCGCTTGCGCGAACTCGTGGTGATCGGCGGGTTCGAACGAGCACCCGACAACATCCCCGCATCAGCAATCGACGCGCTCTCATCCGAGGCGGCCGAGCAGTGGACGGCTCAATTCAATCCTCAACCCGTCGACGAAGCGGCGTTTCGCTCCCTGTTCGCGCAGATCACGTCATGAAGGCCGCACACGCATCGTTGGCATTGCCACTGCTGATCGGGCTGGCGCACGCACAGTCATTGCGACTTGATGCGAGCGGCGCTTTCTTCACCGAGCGCGCGGCTAGTAACAATGCGGCTGTGGCCGGCACGACAACGGTCGGCGTTCTCAGCAACGATTCGTTCACCAGCTACGCCGGCGATCGCAAGAGCCCGCGCGTGCTTGAGAACCTGGCCTTCGACTATCTGCTCGCGCACGAGTGCCAAGCCAAAGGTGTCGCGCGCACCGCAGTAGTGCTGGCGCGTTCGATGGCCATGCGCTTCTCACTCGAATCGCAACAGAGCCCAACCGGCGAAGCGATCGGCGGTTCGTTAGCACGCTATGCAACCGACCAACTGCGCGACCTTCGCATCCGCGAACTGGTCGGCGCACGCCGCAGCATCGACAAAGAGTCTCTGCTCGCCCGCTTCCATCACCGCTATGGCGTCGACGGCGTGCGCGTCCGAGTGCGCCACATCCTCTGTACGGACGAACGCTCTAAGCCGCAGACGGCGCAACAGTGTGCCGAGGCACTGCGAGAACGCCTGCAGAACGGAGCCTCGTTTGACGATTTACTGAAGTTATCGCACGATCGACTGACGCGCCGACTGCTGCGTGCCCCACGACGCCGCAGCAATGCCGGCGTGCTCGCTGGCTACAACTACAACCGCTACGGCGACGCTTTCACCGCGGTGGTTCGCTCGCTGGAGGTGGGCGCTATTTCGCAGCCAGTCACCAGCGAGACTGGTTGCCACCTCGTGCAGGTGCTTGACCGCAAGGTCACCAAACTCGAGTCTGTCGCGGCGTCACTGCGGCTGGAACTCGGAGGTGGCAAAGCCCGCAGTTCCGAGATCCTAGCCCTGCGGCGTGAACTGCTGTTGAAATACAAGTTCGAAGCTAAGTACCGGTTTGCAGTAGCGGCACCGGTTCCGATAGCTGTGCGCACCAACATCGCACCGGCGATCGCCACGCCGACGCAATGGCCGCACTACCGCGGCAACCCGCAACTGCACGGCACCGCACCGGGGCACATTGGCAACAAGCCAACACTCGCATGGACGTTCGCCACCAAAGACGAAATCCTCTCGTCGCCCGCAGTCGTCGACGGCACGGTATTCATTGGCTCCACCGACAACTCGGTCTACGCGATCGATCAAGCCACCGGCAGCAAGCGCTGGTCGTATCCGACGCAGGACATGGTCGAAGCGCCGGCACTGGTGCTCGACGGCCGCGTCTACATCGGTTCGTCGGACGGTTTCCTCTACGCGCTCGACGCCAAGACTGGCGAACTCGCGTGGAAGTTTGAAACTCAGGACAAGATCCTCGGCGGCGCCAACTGGTTCACATCCAAGACTGGCGAGAAGCGCATCGTCGTCGGCAGTTACGACGCGCGCGTCTACTGCCTCGACGCCACCGGCAAGAAACTGTGGGAGTACGAAACCGACAACTACGTGAATGGCACGCCCGCTATTTACAACGGCGAGATGGTGTTCGGCGGTTGCGATGCCGGCCTACACCTCGTCAACGTCGAGACTGGGAAGCGTGTCACCAAGATCGATCTTGGCCAGGGATGCCAGGTCGCCGGGTCGGTCGCGTTATTTGCTGACAAGGCCTACTTCGGTCACTACGGCAACGAGTTCCTGCGCGTCGACCTCGACAGCGGCAACATTGATTGGCGCTATAGCAGTAAGCGCGATGGCTTCGTCTCGTCGCCCGCAATCAACGATAAGTACGTCGTGTTTGGCGGTCGTGACAAGAACCTTCACTGCGTGACCCGCAAAGACGGCAGGCCCCAGTGGAAGTTCAAGACAAGACGCAAGGTCGATGCATCCCCGGTAATCACTGGCGACAAGGTTGTGTTCGGATCCGGCGATGGCCGCCTCTACCTGCTGTCGCTGAAGGACGGTAAGGAGTTGTGGAACTACGACGTCGGCAAGGCGATCTATTCGTCGCCCGCAGTTGTCGACGACATGATCATCGTCGGCACCGGCGACCACCGTGTCTACGCGTTCCACGCACCCGTGAGCGGCAAGTAGGCCAGCCATGCGCGTAATGTTGCTGACTCCTGGTACCGGCCACTTCTATTGTGGCAGTTGCCTGCGCGATGACACACTCGGCAAGGCGCTGCAGGAACTGGGTCACGAGGTCACGTCGGTGCCGCTGTATCTGCCGATGCAACTCGAGCGCAAGCAGCAGGAACAACCGGTGCTGATGGGCGGCATCAACGTCTACCTGCAACAAAAGACCCGACTCGCTCGCTACCTACCGCGCTTCCTCAGCGATTGGCTCGACCGACCGTCGCTACTTCGCTGGGCCTCGCGCCGCGGCAACATGACGGATGCCAAGGCCCTCGGCCCGATGACCGTCTCAATCCTGCGCGGGGAATGCGGCCGGCAAGCGCTCGAAGTCGACAAGTTGATGCGGTGGATCGCGACGCAACCGCAGCCAGATGTCGTCATCGTATCGAACGCGATGCTGGCCGGAATCGTGCGCCGACTACGTGAATCCCTCAGAGTGCCGGTGCTCATCACGCTGCAAGGTGAGACACCATTTTTAGATGAACTCAGCCAAGTGGATGCCGATGCAGCATGGCAGGCCTTGCGCGAACGTGCCGCCGAGGCTGACGCATTGATCGCGGTCAGTGAGACCTATGGCAAAGAGATGCGCGAGCGGTTGGCCATCGCGGCTGACAAACTGCACATCGTGCACAACGGCATCGACGCCGAGAGCTTCGCGCCAACTGGCACGTCGAGGCAATTGCCAAAAACCATCGGATACCTGGCCCGCATGTGCCGCGACAAGGGACTCGACACCCTCGTCGATGCGTTCCTGATCCTCAAGCAACGCGGCAGCGTCGAAGGCTTACGCCTGCGCGTCGCCGGCGTGCAACTGGCCGAAGATCGGACCTACGTTCGCCAGTTGCAGCAGCGCATCGCCGCGAGTGGCTTTGCCAGCGATACCGAGTTCCTGCCGAACATCGACCTCGCAACAAAGGTCGCGTTCTTGCACACGCTGAGCACGCTGTCGGTGCCGGCTCGCTACCAGGAATCCTTCGGCCTCTATCTGCTCGAAGCGATGGCCGCCGGAGTCCCTGTCGTGCAACCACGACATGCGGCGTTCCCCGAAATCGTCGAAGCGACCCAAGGCGGGGTGCTGTGCGAGCCGGATAGTCCCGAGGCCTTGGCCAATGCACTCGAGTCAGTCCTGAACAACGAAGACTTGGCGCGCACTCTCGGCACGCAAGGTCGGGAAGCCGTCGCGAAGAAGTTCTCCGCTAGCCGCATGGCCAAGAACGTCGCACACATCTGCGAACGCCTGGTCGCAGACGCCGCCAGCACAACGACCCGCTCCTAGCCAGTCATCTGGATGGAACCGCAACTGGCGATTCTGTCCCCCACGCATCACGGGCTTACGCTCAGCTTCGATCGCGCGAAACGGCGCATCACGATGCTTGCCTGGCGCAGTGGCGACACGCGGGCTGAGCGGCACTACCGCCCAGGATGGCAAACCAAGGCATCCGCTGCGGTGCCGAGGACTACGGGACCACCGGTTGCACCTCCGTGAGAATTACCGCTGCCGTCGCTTCACAAGGAAAGAGCCCCATCGGGGACAACTCGGTGCACAAATCTGAATCGTTTGTGACTACGAGTGCCAGCGGTGACGCAGCGCGCTTGCGGCAGAAGGTCACGACGCCGACACTCTCGCTATGCAAACTTGGATCCTGTTCGCCCTACTCACCGTCGCCTCGTGGGGCCTGTACGGCGTGCTTCTGCACGCGGGCCAAGTCAGCATGGGCGATGCAGTCAACGGTCGCTACAAGGCGTTCTTCTGGGTCGGCATCGCCTACGTCCTGATCGCGGTGTTAGCACCGGCAGGTATGTTGCTCGCAGCGAAGGCGTCGTGGGCGATGCCCGGCAAGGCGATCGGCTTGTCACTAGTTGCCGGTGCGGTTGGCGCGATCGGCGCGTTTGGCGTGCTACTCGCATTCGGCGCGAAGGGACATCCAGCCGCGGTCATGTCGATTATCTTCGCGGGGGCACCAATCGTGAACGCGATCGTTGCGATGTCGTTGCACCCACCGGCAGGTGGCTGGGCGAAACTTGACTGGCGGTTCTTGCTAGGCATCGTGCTCGCAGCCACCGGCGGCTTACTGGTCAGCCTCTACAAACCTGCTCCGGCCGGCGTAGGCAAGCCCGCACCCAGCAACCAAACGACGCCGCGCTAATGGCAGCACTGGTCGAACTGCTACGCGTTAACAAATACTTCGGCACTGCGACCGAAGTGCTTCGCAACATCGACCTGTGCGTGCAACCGCACGACACCGTCGCCGTGTTAGGGCCATCAGGCTCTGGCAAGAGCACGCTGCTCAACATCATCGGCGGTCTGTTACCTCCCAGTAGCGGCGACGTGTTGTTCGATGGCGAACCACTGGCCAACCGCAACGCGAAGCAACTCGCCGCTCTGCGCAACCGTGAGATCGGGTTCATCTTCCAAGCGCACCACTTACTGCCGCAATTGACGGCACTCGAGAACGTGCTAGTGCCAACGCTCGTGCACCCCAAGGACGAACAACGACGCACGGCTTACGATCGTGCCAGCGAATTACTGAACGAAGTCGGCCTCAGCGAACGGTTGCACCATCGCCCGGCACAACTGTCAGGCGGCGAACAACAACGCGTCGCCGTCATTCGCGCCCTGATCAACCAACCGCGGATTGTACTCGCCGACGAGCCCACCGGATCACTCGACGAGCGCGGTACCGATTCCCTTGGCGACCTGCTGTGCCAACTAAATGAACGCCACTCCGTCGCACTGGTAACGGTCACCCACTCGCGCCGCCTCGCCGCACGCATGCAACGCACTCTCGAGTTGCGCGAAGGATCCATCGCGATGGCGGACCAAAACGCATGAACGCGTGGTTGCTGGCACTGCGCGGCATGCGTCACTATTGGCGCACCCACATCGGGGTATTGCTCGGCGTCATCTGCGCCACAACCGTTTTGGTTGGCGCGTTGTCAGTCGGAGATTCGGTTCGACTGAGCCTGCGTGACCAAGCGCTACATCGTGTCGGGTCGTTCTCGTCGGTGCTCGCGGCCGGCGACCGCTTTGTGCAAGCGGAACTAGCTAGCCGAATCACCACGGCGCTAGGTAGCGCATCGTGCGTTCCCGTCATGCAGTTGCCGGGTGTCGCGTCGAGCAACGGCGGCGCAATGCGAACCGGCATCGTCGATGTCTTCGGTATCGACGATAGCTTCTTTGCCATGAGCACGTCCGGGCAACAACGCAACGCACCGGACGCCGGGCATGCCCTGCTAAACCAACGCTTGGCAACGCAACTCGGTGTTGCTGCTGGCGACGAAGTCGTTCTGCGTGTCGAGAAGCCGAGCCTGATGCCGGTCGAAGCGACGATGGCGACTGTCGACGACATCTCGTTCGGATTGCGCGTCACGATTGACGGCGTTGTCGACGAACAGCAGTTCGGGCGCTTCGGCCTGCGCACCAGCCAAGCTCCGCCGTTCAACGTGTTCGTCTCGCTCGCGTGGCTGCAGGAAGAGTTGCAACTGCCCGGTCGCGCCAACATGTTGCTAACCGACGGACAAGTCGACGCAGCAGACAAGGCGCTACGCGCGCAATGGCGTATCGCAGATGCGGAACTGCAATTAGCGACGAACGAGATAACTGGCGTCACCGAGCTGACGAGCTCTCGCGTCTTCATCGACAAAACGATCGTCGACGCCGTCGCGCGCATCACGCCAGACGCGGTGGGTATCGTCACCTACTTCGTCAACTCCCTGAAGGCACACGACAAGCAAACGCCCTACTCGATGGTCAGCGCCATCGGCCCACTGCCAGGGACAACCACGAGTGCATCGACGTTGCGCAACCTGCGCGCGCTCGTGCCCACTGGGACCGGCAACGACCAGATCGTCTGCAACCAATGGCTCGCCGAAGACCTCGGCGTCAAACCTGGCGACTCGATCGAGGTGACCTACACGGTCATGAACAGCGCGCTGCAGTTCCAAGAACGCAGCCACAAGCTGCAGGTGCATTCGATCGTGCCTCTAGCGGGCGCGGCAGCTGACCAAACATTGATGCCCGCGTTCCCCGGACTCGCCGAAGCGAAGAGCTGTCGAGATTGGGAGCCGGGCATTCCGGTCGATCTGCAGCAACTGGATGAGCACGACCAAAAGTACTGGGAACAGCACAAGGGCACTCCCAAAGCGTTCGTGACGCTGGCAACCGGGCAACAGCTTTGGAGCAATCGCTTCGGCACGCTAACGGCAATCCGAACCAGTCCCCAACATCGACAAGCACTCGAACAACAACTGCCTCGCCTGATCGATCCGAAGGCACTCAACCTGCAGTTCCAAGATCTGCGCGGCCCAGCACTCGCGGCCGGCACCCCGGCAACGGACTTCGGCAGCTTGTATCTCGGACTCAGCTTCTTCCTGATTCTCGCGGCACTAATGCTCACGGCGATGATGTTCGCGTTCAGCATCGAGCAGCGACAAAGCGAGATCGGCACACTGCTCGCAGTCGGCTACGAACCACGCACCGTACGCTGGCTATTCATCCGGGAAGCCATCGTGCTTGCGGCATTGGGCAGCCTCATCGGAGCCGCGTGTGGCGCCGGCTACACGCACGCAGTCTTGCACGCACTCGGCACGCTGTGGCGCGACACAATCGGCCAGACGACGTTGGTTGCGCACCTTGTCCCCAGTTCGGTGGCAATCGGCGCCGGCTGTGCCGTGCTGGCCGCGTTGGCTGCGATTGCGGTGGCGATGCGTCGCGCTTTTCGACGACCGGCAGTCGAATTGCTGCAAGCTAAGGCCGCTGAAACGGGCGACGCGGATCTATTCGAACCCCGACGTGGCCGCGATCGCGTGCAGGTATTGCTCGGAGTTGCAGCAGTGGCCGGCGCGGCCTACTTGATTGCTAATGCCCAACCCCATCGCGCAACCAGCGCCTTCTTCGGGGGCGGCGCACTGCTACTGGTCGCGACCCTGCTCGGCTGCCGGTTGCTGCTGGCTCGACTAGCCATCCCGAAGTCTTCGAACCTCGAAACAATCGCGGCACTGGCACTGCGCAACACCGGCCGCCGGCCGCGCCGCAGCGTGGCCACCATCTCGCTGCTCGCCAGCGGCACATTCTTAGTCGTTGCGATCCAAGCCAATCGACTCACCCCTCCCCTCGATGCGGCAGTGCGGAGTTCGGGCACGGGTGGCTTCGCGTTGTTTGGCCGATCGACGCTGCCAGTCCTGCGGGACCTCGCGAGTGAAGCTGGCCGTGATGCCTACGCATTGGATGACGAACAACTTGCCGACGTTGCGATCGTGCCATTGCGCGTGCGCGGCGGGGATGATGCGAGCTGCCTCAACTTGAGCACGGCGCAGAGCCCGCAACTCGTCTCTGTGCAACCGAGCCTGTTCGCGCAGCGAGAGTGCTTCCGATTCACCCGCACCGAAGCCAAGGCAGGTGCGACGGACAATCCCTGGCTGCTGCTCGACGAGGACTACGGCGACGGCGTCGTGCCGGCCATCGGCGATGGCGGCAGTGTCGCGTGGGCGCTGCACAAAAAGCTCGGCGACTCGCTGCGATACCGCGATGAATCTGGGCGCGACTTTGAAGTCCGTATCGTCGCCACCGTGGCGGACTCGATCCTGCAAGGCAACTTGATCATCTCCGACCGCCACATGCTGGAACGTTTTCCATCCGCGTCGGGCTACCGGATGTTCTTGATCGATGCGCCGAGCGAACGCGCCGAGCAAGTCGCTGCCGACTTGGGCCGCGCCCTCGAAGACATCGGCTTGGAGCTGACGCCCACCGCAGAACGCCTGGCAATGTTCCAGTCGGTACAGAATACGTACTTGTGGATCTTTCAGCTGCTCGGCGGGCTCGGACTATTGCTCGGCACAGTGGGACTCGGCGTCGTCGTCTTGCGCAATGCACTGGAACGTCGCGCCGAGTTGGCGATCGCGCGAGCGGTTGGATTCCCAAGCGCCACCGTTCGCAACCTCGTGTTTTGCGAGCACTCGGTCTTGCTCGGCCTTGGCCTGATCTGCGGCGTGCTCGCGGCCAGTGTTGCGCTGCTGCCCGCCCTGCAAGGAGAGCGCGGTTTGCCGTTACTGCCCATCGCCGGGTTCGTCGCTGTAATCGGACTTAGTGGCGTCTTCTGGGTGTGGCTCGCCAGCGCCTTGGCAACCCGCGGCAAACTGCTTGACGGCCTGCGCGGCGAATAGGTCACTGTTCACGGACCGCGAGCGGACACAGCGGGCTCGACTGTCCCGTGTACGTATGTGAGGCGCGCAATATGACCGAGAGGCGGCGACACGAGCCCGCGCCCATATATTCATCGGCCTGAGGTCCATGACAATGAACGCCACCCACCTGCTATTCATACTGTTACTCCCCGCATCCCTAGTGGCCCAAGCCGACCCGGAGGAGGCCGAGCGCATCGCACTCGAATCCGCATTCGAAGAGCTGATGAGCGGCTGCAAGATGACCGGACAATTCACGGAGATCGACTCCAACAAGGCTCCACAGCAAGACAGCTACAAGATCGCGAAGATCAAGAAGTTGCGCGACGAGAAGTGGCAGTTCGACGCCACGATTGAATACCACGGCAAGTCGGTGACACTGCCGCTCGCCGTCGATGTCTACTGGGCTGGCGACACCCCGACGATCCAAGTAACGGACCTCAACGTGCCGACGCTCGGTCGCTTCAACGCGCGCATCGTCATCTACGACAATCAGTATGCGGGCATGTGGTCTGGCAAAGATCACGGCGGCCACATGTTCGGAAAGATCGAACCCGAGGCGGTGCCCGACAAGGTAGCGCTGCCCCACAAGGTAGCGCTGCAGGACAAGGTCAACAGCAACTGGGCGACGTGGCGCGGCCCGAACGGCACAGGCGAAGCCATCGGCAACCCACCAACCGAGTGGAGCGAAGAAAAGAACATCAAGTGGAAGACGGCACTGCCCGGACTCGGCAACTCGACGCCGATCGCCTGGCAAGATCGCATGTATCTGACGACTGCGATCCAAACCGAGGAAGTAGGCGAGTCCGTGAAGTCGCCGGAAGATGCCGCGCGTGAAGGCGCTGACGGTCAGCGCCGTGGGCGCCAAGGCAGGCGCGGTGGCCGACGTGGCGGCTTCGGTAACAGGGCGGCACCGACCAAGGAGTTCGACTTCCGTGTCATCTGCCTCAACCGAAATGATGGCACCGAAATCTGGAACAAGAGCGTCAAGCGTGCCGTACCCCACGAGGGCGGCCACGCAACCGGATCGCAGGCTTCGAGTTCACCGATCACCGATGGCGAACGCATCTACGCGCACTTCGGTTCGCGGGGCATCCACTGCCTAAGCATGTCAGGCGATCTCCTGTGGTCGAAGGACTTCGGAACGATGCGCACACGCAACCAGTTTGGTGAAGGTAGTTCGCCGGCGCTGGCCGGCGATTCATTGATCATCAACTGGGATCACGAAGGAGACTCCTTCATCTGCGCCTTGGACACCAAGACCGGCAAAGAATTGTGGCGTAAGCCCCGCAAGGAAGTCACTAGTTGGTCGACACCGGTAATCACAACAGCGGACGGCAAGACGCTGGCCATCGTCTCAGCGACTGGCAAGTCACGCGCCTACGACGTCAAGAACGGCGACGTTGTCTGGAGCACCACCGGCATGACCACCAACGCCATCCCGACGCCGATCGTGCGCGACGGCATCGCCTACCTGATGAGTGGCTTCCGTGGCGCCGCACTCCAAGCGATCAAACTCGCCGGCGCCAACGGCGACATCACTGACAGTGACCACATGCTGTGGCAGCACAACCGCCAGACTTCCTACGTGCCGTCCGCACTGCTCTACGGCAAGCACATCTACTTCTTGCGTAGCAACAGCGCTGTATTGAGCTGCGTCGACATCGAGACTGGCGAAGCCGCATTCGAAGGCCAACGACTGGCGGGCCTCCGCACGATCTACTCGTCGCCAGTCGGCGCCGGCGACAAGGTGTATCTGCCATCGCGAGAAGGCATGACTAAGGTGTTCACGGCTGGTGCCACCTATAAGGACATAGCGACCAACGAACTCGATGACATATTCGATGCCAGCCCCATCGTCATCGGCGACGAGCTCTACCTGCGCGGCCACAAGTCGCTCTACTGCATCAGCGCGAAGTAAATCGCCCGCCCAAGTAATCGCTGCGCTTCGCAGCCGAGCTACTTGGCTGCGTTCTGCAGCCGAATCAGTTCGCCCGCGGTGCGCACGAACATCGCACCGCGCGCCAACGCCGGAGTCGCGTTGATCGGCGAACCGAGGTCGAAGCTGCCGAGCACTTCGAACTTCGTCTTTGAGAACGTCCACAACTTGCCGTCACGATCGCCAATGTAGATCGCGTCGCCATTGCTCACCGGCGAGCTAAAGAACTTACCGTCGATGCGTTCGCGCCACAGCGTCTTGCCAGTCTCGGCATCTAGGCAGCTCGCAAAACCACTGTCAGCGAACAGAAAGAATCGGCTATCGAGGGCGACCCCGCTCGGCACATAGGGCAAACCACGCCGCGGCCGGTAGAGGATCGGCGGCTCGACCGAAACATCGTTGAGGTCGAAGATCACGCACTCTTTGCCTGAGTCGCCGCTACCGGTGTTGACCAGCAATTTGTCGCCAGCGAGTGTCGGCGCCGCGATAAAGCGACTCTTGAAGCCTGGATTGGCACGCCAACGCACCTCGCCAGTATTGGGCTCGAACGCGGTCAACCCATGCGCAGCACTGGCAATCAACATGACTGGCTTACCAGCCTTTGGCGCGTATAGAAATGGTGGCGAGTAGCACGCCCAGCGCGGGCTCTTCTGCAGTTCTTCGCGCCACACCGGCTTGCCGGTCTTGCGATCGAGAGCCGTAAGGAAGCAGTCGTCGCCTTCGTTCTCATTGGCAACAACAACCAACTCGTCGTGCATGACTGGCGAGTTGGCACTGCCGTGCTGCGCGTAGTAGTCGCCCAACTCGCGCCGCCAGAGCAACTCGCCTTGGTGATTCAGAGCGATGGCGACAAGCTTGTCGCCAGAGGTCCAAGTCACGTAGACGCCAAGCTCATCGGCTGCAGGTGTAGACGACGCAAAGTTATTGAGTCGATGTTGTTTGTGCGACTCGAAGTCGCAGTTGTACGACCACGCCTGCTTACCGGTGTCCGCGTCATAGCAGACGATCTCCCGCTTGCCCTTGACGCCACTGACTCGCGTCAAGAACAGGCGATCACCCCACAAGACCGGCGAAGAGTGGCCCGTGCCATCAATATCGGTGCGCCATTGGATGTGCTGCTTGCCAAACACGGTCGGCAAGTCCGCCTTGCCAAGTCCTTGCCCCTGCACACCTCGAAACCGAGACCACTCCTGCGCTTGACAGCCAACCGTCACGCCCAGCGCCAACAACATCCCCACGACTGCGCGCATCACTTGGTTTCTCCAAAGCAGTAGAGATGGCCGTGCGTGCGCAACCAGATCTTGTTATCGACGAGCGCCGGCGTCGCAAAGCATGGCTCGCCGAACTCTGCCGAATGGATTGGCTTCAACTCCTTGCCGGCCGCCAACACCGTTAGCAAGCCAGCTTCACTAAGCAGGTAGACCTTGCCATCGCCGCAAACCGGCGAGGTGAAGTAGGCGTCACCGGCCTCACCGACGCGCGCCTTCTCGACGAACTCGCCGGTATCGGCGCGCACCGTCGACATCAAACCGCCTTGATCGCCGAGCAAGTAGTAGATGCCGTTGGTGATCAGCGGCGACGGCAACTGCGGGATCGAGCGGTAGTACTGCCACAGCACACTCTTGTCGGTCATATCCCCCTCGCCGCCAACGCGCACGGCCATCGCCGCGTTGACGGAGGCAAACGACGCCCGACACAAGCGCCACTCATCAGCATCCAAGGTGCCGTTGGCATTCAAGTCGAGGAACTGGAAGTAGCGACCGACGCGCCGATCGGTGAGTTCATCCTTGTTGATCAGTTTGTCGCCGTCCTTATCCATCTGCTCAAGCGCGGCGGTGAACTCAACCAGCTCAATCTGCCGTCCCTTATTATTCTGCGGACTGCCGAAGCCGTGGATCCACAACGTGTCGCCAAGCAATACTGGCACCGACTTCATCTCGGACGGCAGACCACGGATCCACCAGACACGCTTACCCGTCTTGGCATCGTAGGAGTCCAACAAGAACGAACCCGGCAGAATGAACTGCGGGCCCTTGCCCTTGGGTTGATAAACGACCGGGGTGCAGTGACCACTCACCGCGTTGGGCCGGTCCACCTTGTAGCGAACGTCACCCGTCATCTTGTCGACACCAATCACATACGATGCCTTGCCGTCGTCACACGGCAGCACCACCGTGTCGCCAACGATAATCGGGGACGCGCCCATGCCATAGATGTTGAAGAACGGACCGAGCGGCATGCGCCAGCGTTCCTTGCCCGCGTGGTCATAGGCGAGCATGCCATACTCGTCGAAGAACACGATGACGGTGTCCGCATCGACGGCGGCAGACGCTGCGGCGGGACCGTTCTTGCCGTGAAACTCGGTGCGGCGCGGCCGCGGGCCTTGCTTGCGCCACACGGTTGCGCCATCTGCTCGGTCGATTGCATACGTGTAGATCTTCTCGTCCTCGACCCCGGTCAAGAACATCAACTTGGCGCTGAAGATCGGTGAGCTATGGCCCTCGGGAAACTCGCGCTTCCAGATAACGCCTTGCTCCGGCCCAATCTGAGTCACGTATTGGCCCTCGGCAAGCCCAGTGCCATTCGGGCCACGAAAGCGATTCCATGGCGACGTTGCGCCTTCCTCCTGGGCCACCACGAGGCACGAGGAAAGCCATGCCGAGGCAAGGACGACGCGGACAGCCAAAGCTATGGGTGCAACCATGCAGCCTAGAATAGGAACTCATTGAGTCCGCTGCACGACCGCGCAAGTCGCTAGCACAGTGATTACGAATCTATCGCCGAACGGCCGTGCCAATGATCTCAAAGCGGCAACCCTTGAGCAGCGGCGCCGAGGCGATGAAGGCGCGGGTCGGAAACGTCGTGCGGAAGTACTGGCGGTAGACGTCGTTGAACGCTCCATAGAGCGATAGGTCGGAGCAATACACCTGTACCTGTACCAGATCGTCCATGCTCATATCGGCGCGCGCCATCGTTACCGCGAATGCATCGAGCATGCGCCGTGCCTCGTCGGCAGCATCAGCAGGTGGCTTGCCGGTGGCGGCATCGAGGCCGAGGTGACCTGACACGTAGAGCGTATCGCCGGTAAGCACCGCCTTATTAAATGGCAACGCCGGGTTGTCGGACCCAAAGTCCTGACGCGGCGTCGCGCAACCGAGCAAAAACAGAACGGGCAGCCATGTGAGCAAGCGGGTCGACATCGACACCATGCTACGCCGTGGCGAGAGTTACTTCCCGGCTTCGATTCGATACAGGTGCTTGCGCGTGCGCATTA
The DNA here is from genome assembly GCA_937906475.1 of uncultured bacterium. Classification (GTDB taxonomy): domain Bacteria; phylum Planctomycetota; class UBA1135; order UBA1135; family UBA2386. Next base: position 69,648 of record CALCZA010000021.1, on the reverse strand, counting down.
TGAAGGCATCGCCGACCACCGCCGGGGTCGCCATAAAGCCCTCGTCGAGGTGGTTGCTAGCCAACTCCTTGTAGACGTCACCTTTGTCGATGACGGCGGTCTTGCCGTCGCGATCAAAGAAGTAGATGCGATCGCCAATGCACAAGGGCGACGCACAGTGCGCGCCCCCAACGCGTTTTCGCCACAATACCTTGCCGGTTTGATGATCGAGGCACGTAGCGAAACCACCATCATCAATCATGAAGACTCGATTTCCCACTAGCACTGGCGATGCCATCTTGGGCACGTTGCGCGAGTAGGCCCACGCAATGTTCGTCTCAGTGACATCGTCGACGGCTGGCACTTTGACCGCCAACATGCGCGCCCGTATGAACCCAGTCGTCAAGAACACCATGCCGTCGCCCGCGACCGGTCGCGACGCCATCGAGAAGCCCTTGTATCGAACGAGCCAGAGTTCTTTGCCGGTGCGCGGATCGTAGCCATAGCTGCCCTGCGCCCCCGAACTGACCAACTGCGCTTTGCCGGCCACCTCGATAACGAGCGGCGTGCTGTAGGCCTTGCGCAAGTCAGGCGGAAACCCCAATAGGCTGATCGAGCGATCGGTACGCCACTTGGTCTCACCACTTACCTTGTCGAGCGCGACGACGTACTGAACATCACCACCATCGGCATTGAAGATCAGTAAGTCCTCAAACAGAATCGGCGACGAACCCGGCCCTTCCATGTGGTCGCAATTGAGGTCGCGCCGCTGCCAGACCTTTTCGAATGTTTCGGTGTCGAAGCACGCCGTGCCATACGTGCCGAAGTGCACATAGACGTGACCAGGTTCGACCACCGGCGATGGCGACGCGTAACTATTGAGTGCGTTCTTCTTCTCGGGTTTGTCGTTCTCGAAAACAACCTGCTCGTGCAGTTGCTTGCCAGTCACCACATCGATGGCGATGAGATGAAGCTTCTTGCCTTGGTCCGTCGCCGCGGTCACCCAGACCTTGCCACCTTCGACAACTGGCGACGACCAACCACTACCGACCAGCGGGCACTTCCACGTCACGTTCTCTTGCTCGCTCCACGTCAATGGCACGGCGGCGTTCGCAACGTAGCCATTGCGTGTCGGGCCGCGAAAGTCGCGCCAAGAGTTGCCCTGGGCGAAAAGTGGACCGGTCAAGAACAGACCAGCTACAACAACAAGCTTGGTGGCAGCCAGGCCTCTACGCGCGAAAAGGAACATCTGTCCCTCATCCTAAGCGCCACTCGGCGCGACATAGGCATGCAGATACGTTTGCGACATTCGCGCGCGCTCTACCCTGCGCTCCTCCTCGGTCATCCTTCGGATGTACCGGCTGGAAAAAAACTGCGTTGGAAATCCTCGGTAGCCGGTCTATCGCACGCATCGACCGTCATTGACGTCGATTAAGCCTTCGTCACAGCCACGCTCGCGAACGGACCCGTGCAAGTACCCGCGCCCGGCCACGGCATCTCGATCCATCGCTAACTCGCCAGCCAATTCACGATCTGTCACTTCGCGATCACCTTGCGATGGGCGAGGTCGAATTGCTGGCCGTTCGACAGCCGTAAGTAGTCCGGTTGCTCCGGGACGACCGGCAAGTTGCGGTCGTAAAAGTGCACGTTGCGACCTTCGCGACTGAAACACGTCGCGATCGTTCCTTGCACGATGATCGACGAGGCTTCATCGAGACCGATGCCAAGCAGTTGCGGATGACGATTGACCAGCATGGTCATGTCGGGCTGCCGGCCGCGCTGCGAGAAGTGTTGATCAATCGCGACCCCAGTCAGAAACCCGAGGCCAGTGTCGTAGCCGGGCGCCATTGAGTCGACGTTGCCCAGTGAATTGCCGCGCGCCATGTAGGAGCCTTGGATGGAAGCCCCTGCAGACGACCCAGCGATGACTCCGCCGCGCGCCAACACTTCGTGCATCAAGCGATGCGACTCAGTGTGTTGCCACGAATCGACTAGGTTCCACTGCCGGCCGCCGCCAAAGAATAGGCCCCCGGCACGGCGCAACTTGTCGTGGATCTCCTTGCTCGTGTCGGCTTCGTAACGATCCTTGGTGTGGATGACGTCGACGTCGGTCGCGCCAGCGCGACGCCACCTCGCCAATGTGCGTTCGGCGTTGGCCTCTTGGCTCTCCGTGCACGGGATGTAAAGCAGCAACGCATCTTTGCCGCCAGCCAGTTCCATGAACTTGTCCATGAAGCCCGCGGGACTACCGCCACCACCGACGATGATCAATGCCCCCACCTTGACGTTGGGGGTGCCTGGCTTGAGCGAAGGAAATCGTGCCCGCGTGCGCGCCATCGCGTCGCGACTCATCGCCATCAAATCTTCTAATCGACGGGGGCGATAGCGGCGGACACGTTCTCGGCCATCGCGCGGTGCGGCACCAACCCGCGGGGCGCGACGGCTGTTTCGTTGCGGTGCCTTGCGCGGGGCAACCCGCTGACTGCGCGGCGACACATCCGGATGGATGCGTTCGATGCGCACCGCCAGGTGTTCGTTCGCCGCCACGCAGGCATAGGCACTGCCTTGGCCGAAGACATCGAAGAACCGGTTGTGCAGCACCGTCACCGTGCCGGTTTCGATCCCGATTCCCACCAACTCCGGCTGACTCGCCAGCACGCCGAGCAATCGATTCTGATGAAGATCTACCTGGTAGTTCGCATCGATGACGGCTCCCGGCACGAGGTCCAAGCCAGTTGCCAGGGTCGCGTGCACGTCGCCACCGGTGATGCGCGTCGCGGTCATAGCTGTCACAACGTCTCCGTTCGCTCCGAGCACGCCACTGCGATGCACCAGCATGAACAACTGACTTTCGACGACGCTGCCGCGGAACATGTCCGCAAACTGCTTGCCACTATCGGCAAGCAACCAGACGCCAGTCGCCGTTGCCAATCTCGTAGCGGCCTGAGCTAATTCCGCAGCATCAGCCGCCAGCACCTTGACGACCGCCGCCTGCTTCAGCGCCGCGGGCACCGCAGCAGTTTCGCTGGTAGTGAGCACGACAAGGTTCGCCTCGTCACCGCCCGCCATCTGCACGAATCGAGCCAGAGTATCCTGGGGCAGTTCGCCGCCGCCACCCAAGAACATCGTGCCGGCCAGCGGCAACAACGGCTCTGGCCAGTTCGGGTCATACTGGGCGCAAACTGGCACAAGCCCCGCGAGCAACGCAGCAACCGTTGCGAGAACCGTTCGATGAAGGTGCATCATGGATCTTGTTGACTGTAGAGCGCTTCGCCAGGCACTGCTTGATGTGACACGCATGAGACCGATGGTTCGACTGTGTAGTCCGCGCAGCAGACTCGCTACCATCACGACGGTCACGCGAACCCAACCCACCCTGCATCAGTGAGCATTCGAATCGGCGGAGTCCCCTACGGTGTCGGCGCCCCCCTTCTCGGCGGGCTCGACGAAGATCCGAATCTAGAACTCGTGCTGGCGCCACCGACCGCGATGATTCCCGACTTGCGTGAAGGCAAGCTGGACGCGGCGTTGCTGTCATCGATCGAGGCGATTCGCCATCCGGGCTACACCGTCGCAGCTGACCTAGGCATCGCCTGCAAGCAAGAGATCCGCTCGGTGCGTGCGTTCCGGCGTCGCGGTCAGAAGATCCGCACGGTTGGTTGCGATCAGAGTTCCGCCACCACAGTCGCGTTGTTGAAATTGCTGCTGCACCACGTCTACAAAAACGAAACCGATGGCGAACCTGAGTTCTCAACCATCGAGCCAACGCGACAGCCTGACGCGTTGCCGCATGACTTGGTCATGTTGATCGGTGACCCGGGGCTCGAGGCAGATGCGGGCGAACGTGAGATCTGGGATCTCGGCACTGAATGGGTTCACTGGACTGGGTTGCCGTTTGTGTTCGCGCTTTGGGTAATGCGACCTGGCGTCGACCATGCAGCGGTGCTGCCAGCGTTGCATCGTGCGCGAACGGTGGGCAGAGAACGTGGTGCCGTAGATGGCACAGAAGGCGCGGCGCACTACGAACTCGATGCGGAGGACGTCCGTGGCGTGAAGCGATTCTGGGCTGAGTGCCGGGCGCTAGGACTGGCATCGCAACCGGACCCAGCGTTCATATCGCCATAAGAACAGACTTCCGGATCACGAGAGGGTCTGCGAATCTCACCACTGCGGGCCGCCAACAAGAGTTGCGTCCCTGACCATCGCTGGCCAGGGACGAAAACTGGTGGAATCGAGGGGGGTCGAACCCCTGACCTCTGCGTTGCGAACGCAGCGCTCTACCAACTGAGCTACGACCCCGCAGTGGGGCGGATACGCTAGCGAGCGAACCCGGCCGGGTAAAGAGGTTAGCGAAGACGGAAATCCTGACGGCCAGGACCCGGCAGACCACTGACGGCAAACCCGGGGATCCGGCCCCACCCAAGTCGGCAGGTCCACTGTTCCAGCCCCAGCGGTCGCAACGCGACCTGCTGCGCCGGAGTGGCCGGGTTTGCCAGCTTGGTGGCTCCGTAGCGAAGCAGCAGCGGACCATACACATCGGCGATTCCGGCAGCCCAAAGTAGACACTGCCGCAACCCTCTGCGGGCCCAGAGAACGTAGCCCCCGTGAGCAAACGATCCCCTGAGGACCACTCCCAAGCTGCCATCCTGAGCCGAAATGACCACCGAGGCGCAGCAGACCAGCAGCAACCTGCCCGACACAACTAGGAGCGACGACGACGCTGGTGTCCTTAACCTACCTACGTTCGCAAGAATTTTTCATGCGCCTCCATCATGGTCATCGCAATCAATTTCGAAGACATGTTCGCCGTTGTGCACGCCGCCTGGCCGGTTGCGATTGAGCCATTCCAAAAGCCGATTGCACTCGTGCAGTAACCGGCTCAGAGGTTCACTGCGACGCAAAGCGACGCGAAAGTCAACATCACCGGGCCGGATGCGTTGCATTGCTGCACGCACTTGTTGATCGGATCGATGAAAGCGCCGCGCAAAATTGGCCACGTCCATAAGCAAGACGAGGACGAGTAGTGATGCAGAAACCACCATTCCATCGGTAGCAGGCAGATCAGCAGAAGTGAGTGACTGCAGCTGCGACACACACTCGACAGCAAACCAGGTTGCATCGATGCAAATCGCAACAACTACTGAGACCCGCAGCAGCATGACTCGCGAAGCTCCATCGCAAAAAACACCGTTGCGACGGCGTACGCCGGACGTTGTTTCAAATTGAGACACTGGCAAAGAGCACGTGCCAGGAACACCGGCCCTATTGCATATCGCGCACCACTTTATTCGACCAACTAGCTGGAGATTCTGCGCACTTAGAGCAGGGATGTTCCGGACTTGGACGCAAGCCCCACTACTGCTTCCGCCGATGGTTCTGATGAACGAGGAGCACTCGTCGAACTGAATCATCAAAATGGTCGAGCAACCGAACACACTGAAGAAGAGCGCCGAGCGCGCAAAGATCTTCGCTGTGACATCCGGAAAGGGGGGTGTTGGCAAGACGTCACTCTCCGTCAACCTCGCATGTGAGTTCAGCCGGCGTGGCTACCGGACCATCATCATTGATGCGGACCTAGGCCTTGCCAACGCGCACATTCTCGCAGGCATCAAGCCAGAGAAGACGTTGTCGGACTACATCTCTGGCAACGCGGAACTCGCCGACATCATTGTCGACGGCCCGTGCCAAGTGAAGTTCATCAGCGGTGGCAGTGGCGTGAAGGACATGGCCAACCTTGACGACAACGGCCGCTCGCAAATCTGCGTGGCTGTCGAGGACTTGGCGAAGTTCTGTGACATTATCATCCTAGACACCGGGGCTGGTATCTCGAAGGGCGTCACGGACTTCGTGCACCTCGCGGATCAAGCGGTGCTCGTGACCACGAGCAACTTCGCCGCGATTGCCGATGCCTACGGCATCGTCAAGGTGATCGTGCAGGATGGCTTTGAGAAGCCAATTCACACGGTCGTCAATCGCGTGCGATCGCCCAGGGAAGCCGAGCAGGTTTTCCACAAACTCAAGAGCTGCACCGAACGATTTTTAGGGTTCGACCTCAACTGGCTCGGACTGCTACCCGAAGATAGCTCCGTTGAGGGCGCCGTTTTGAAGCGTGCACCATTCAGCGAAGTATTCCCCGGCAGTGCAGCAACGCGCTACCTCGCCAAACTGGTTTCAGGTCTCGAACGCTATATCGAGACTGCCAAGCCAATACCGCAGGCCGCTAAGAATTGACGGGGACAGACAAACACGAAACAAGGAGCAGCACGCTTGCGCGCGCTGTAACAGGGAGCAGCACGCTTGCGCGCGCTGTATTAAACAGGACCACTGAGGAAAAGGACTGAAGGATGACGCATACTACTAATCGAGACGCTATCTCAAGCAAAGATCATGCAACGGGGCTGGCAGCCAACGAAGAGCAGTTCAGTCGCCAGGCCAACAAGGGCATTCTCGCCGACAGCGTCGCCGAGGAACTCAATGTGCCGCGGCGCACCGCTGCTCGCGTTCTGGATGCAGTTCTTGACGCAGTGAGCGACTTGCTCCACGCACGCGGCAAGGTTGCTGTAAAGGGCTTCGGGACGTTCGAGCGCCGTATCCGCAAGGGCCGTGCTTACAAGCACCCCCTGACCGGCGCCAGCATCGAAGTAGCCAACAAGGAGACGATTATCTTCAAGCCAAGCGACCAACTGATCGCCGACACGAAGTCCAACGCGGCTCCGCGGGCCAAGAAGCAGACCGGCACTCCGACCGACAACATCCTGTTCAAGGGCTAGTCGGAAGAACCCGAATCAAGTGACCAGGAGGCCGGCTCTCAGCCAGCCTCCTGGTTTCGTACACGGAGAAGGTTCTCGGCAACCACTAATCGAGCTATCGTTGCGAACGTGACTGTGCCCGAGGAATACTACGCTGCCTGTGTCCAGTTCGATGTCGCCTCCGGCGATGTCGTCGCCAACGTTGCGTCGATGCAGGCTGGCATCGAAGAAGCAGTTGCGGCTGGAGCACGCCTATGTGTGCTGCCAGAACTGTGGTCGACTTCGTTCTTGGACTCCTTCGACGACGACTTGTTCGCTCGCGTCAAAGAAGCCGACCAGACCTTGCAGGAGCTCTCGAAGGAGCACTCGCTAGTCATTGTCGGTAGTTCGATCGAGCCAGACAATGGTCAGGTCTTCAACACCGCGCGCGTCTACCAGCGCGGCGAAGTCCTGGGGTCGTATCGCAAGATCCACTTGTTCTCGGCCAACCTCGAGCATCGTCATCACGCGGCTGGCGATCATCCGTGTGTAGTCGAAACCGAAGTAGGCAAGCTCGGCGTGATGCTCTGCTACGACATTCGCTTCCCGGAGCTATCGCGCCACTACTTTCACCAAGGCGCGGAAGTGCTGGTCGTGCCCGGACAATGGCCCGAAGCGCGCGCGCAGCATTGGCGCACATTGTTGCGAGCACGGGCTATCGAAAATGAACTGTTCGTGATTGGCTGCAATCGCACTGGCCAAGAACCGTCGCTGCGCACCGACGAGCCAATGTCGTTTCCCGGCGATGGCCGAATCATCGACCCGATGGGCGAGATCCTCGCAACCGGGAATGGCGATGCCGGGGCGACGCTCGCAGCCATCGAACTGCGCAAGGTGCGCACGATGCGGAGGGTGCTCCCCATCGCGGCAGACTTGCGACCTGATGTCTACAAGCAACTGCTCGACAACGCCTACGACAACATGGTCGCCGGCACGCGCAGCGAGCAGGACCGCGAATCAATCGACGAACGCCCGTAGGCGGTTCATCTTGCCTGGACGCTTGATGCGTCCGAGCGCCGCGTTCTGCAACTGACGAACTCGCTCAGCGGTGATACCGAGATCATCGGCAATCTCACAGAGAGTTTCCGGCTCATCACCACCAAGACCGAAGCGGCGCGACAGGATGCCTTGTTCACGTTCGGGCAAGTCGGACATCACTTCGGCCAAAACAGCGCGCAGGTCACCGGCGGGAATGGCCTCCGGAACCGGCACTTGGTCAACGTCAGGAAGCATCTGGCCGAGGGTCACGCCACCGTCGTCATTACCCATCGTAGCATCAAGGCTGACGGCATAGCGACGAGTCGACAAGACCCACGCGACCTTCGATTCCGATACATCGATCCGCGATGCGATCTCCGCATTCGTCAACTCACGACCTTCGCGACGACCGGCTTCTTGCGCGCGCCGAATCTTGCCGAGGATCTTCTGCACCCAGATCGGCACACGAACGGTGCGCGAACTGTTGTAGAGCATCTTCAACACAGCCTGGTGCACCCAGTACTGCCCGTAGGTCCGGAAGCGAACATCGCGGCGCCAATCAAAGCCATCGATCGCTTGGAACAACGATGCGTTGCCTTCTTGCACGAGGTCTTGCGAATCAACGCCGAGGTTGCGGTAACGATTGACCGTGCTCAAGACGATGTAGAGAGCACCCTCGACGTAGAGGTTACGCAGGTGCTCGTATTGCAGAATCATCTGCTCAACCCAACGACGCGTTAGACCGCGTGGCTCGGCACGTTCGGTAATGGCCGCCAGAATGCGGTGGGCAGGTTGCTTCAGTAAACTGGCAATCGCTGCAGCCTCGACGCCGAAGCGCGACAACGACCAAGTAAGCACACCAACGAGGAACTCATGGCGCCGCGCCATGCGGAACTCTTCCTCGCGCCCCATCTGTGGCATGCGCTTCAAGTCCGCCGAGTAGAGCGCGTCCCGGATGTCGGGTAGATCGGATACGCCTGTCAGGCTGGCAGCGTCGAAGCGCTGCTGCCGATACGTTTCGAGATCGAGCGTCGCTTCCGACTTAGCGAATAGCTTGGCAACCTTCTTGACGTTGGCACCGAAGTCATCGGTGTCAACATCGAGCAAAACATCTAGCTCAGTCAACGCAACCAGTTGTTGCGGACGAAGCTTCGGAAGCGAGCGACGGAGGATCTTGGCTAGCACCATGGTTAAGTCACCGGGAAGGGTCGCACGTGATACGACAGACACAGTCGTTAGGAACTTCGTTCCTCTGCGTAAGTCGGACGCACTTACCTCCGAAACAGAACAATAAGCGTGCCTGTCGCTGGGCGAGGATTGGCCAATTAGCCCCTTGTGCCCCCACATCAGCCGATATCACCAATCGTTCGATCGCCGATATTCTGGTGGAACCGCTTCCGCAATCGACCAATTAGGGACTGCGCACTGTCGTGCCTGCCAGACTACGCGGCACGCGACTGCCAGATCGGCTGCTAGTTCTTGCGCATCAGCAAGACAAGCATGGCGAGCAAGAACACGCCGCCACCGATGATCATCATGAAGGACACGCCGCCACCGTCACCGCCCGTCGGTGGCAAATCGCCCGACGTAGCTGGTTCATCAACCTCGACCAACTCCGAACCACCAGCGGGAATTACTACTGCCGTGCCGCCCATCGCGTTGCTGTCGGGCTTGGTCGTGGTTTCGCTGTTCGTCGGCTTGGGTGGAGCAATCGAAACCGACTCCGGTTCATCCTGCGACTTGGTCTTGCGGCCGACAATCTGCGGGTCAACATGCGGCGCAACGTCAACGTTTGTCGTGACACGCTCGATGAAGCGACCAACTGGCAGACCGGATTCACCGTGATAGACATCGAACTGGAGGTCGACCGAAACTGACGTCTTCTCACCAAGCCTCACGTCGTTGCCCATCGTCACGGGCACTTCAAACACGGCAGTATTCTCGTAGACGGGGCGACCGAGGTATGCCTTGGCCATCGTTCCCGGCAGTGCGGGGTGTGCGACCAGGTCGCCGAGCGAAACGCTGCCCAGATTGACCCTCGGCGTCATCGTCATCTGCAACGGCGATGACAACACGGCCTGCCCTTGCAGAATCGCCGTGATCATCAAGGTACCAGACTCCCCCGGCAGCAGTTTCGGCGGACGACACACGGCAACGAAGCGGCAGTGCGACTTCGAGCCACGTCGAACGTTGGCGGCCAGGCGCTCTCCAGGGGTCATCGCAGCCCACCTTGCTCCGGCCGCGGCGTCGTCAGCGGCCTCCTCCTTGAAATCGCCTTTCTGCTTGGCCTTGGCAGCGTTTTGACGCTGGCCGCGCATCGCCTGAATCTGTTCGGCGGTAAGTTCGCCAGCCTCACCGAGCTGAGCGGGCACGACGGCGACGAGCAGAAATAGGACCGCAAGGATCCGCGAGAGGCTTGAGAGACAAAAAATCATGCTGCGTAACCCGAATCTCGGGCGGCTAATGGTATCGGCCTAAATCGAACATTCGACGGATAGCCCGCCCATAACTTCCCGAACCGAGAAGCTAGGTACCATCGCACCCTTGATATGGCCCCATATTGTGGCTAATTACGGCCGCCCAATGACCGCCGATGCGACCGTATCCGAATCTCAAGTCCTCGATGCCCTGCGCGCTGTTCAGGACCCCGACCTCAACAAAGACATTGTCGCCCTTGGGTTTATCAAGGACTTACGGATCTGCGCCGGTTCGGTGGCCTTCTCGGTCGAACTGACGACCCCGGCCTGCCCGGTGAAAGAACTGATGAAGGCGCAGGCGGAAAAAGCCGTTTTTGCGATCGCCGGCGTACACGAGGTCAAAATTGAGATGACCGCCCAGGTCACGGCCAGTCGCCCAGTCCTGGGTGACAAGGGCATGATCCCCGGCGTCAAGAACGTCATCGCGGTCTCGTCCGGCAAAGGTGGCGTCGGCAAATCCACCGTGGCCGTCAATTTGGCATGCGCACTGGCCAAAACCGGCGCCAAGGTCGGCATTCTCGACGCCGACGTCTACGGGCCCAACGTGCCCCTCATGCTCGGTGTTACGGGCGAACCAACGGTCATCGACAAGAAGATCGTGCCATTCGTTGCCCACGGCCTGCAACTCATCTCAATGGGCCTACTGGTCGCGGAAGACCAAGCAGTCATCTGGCGCGGCCCGATGCTGCACTCAGCGATCCGCCAGTTCCTGTTTGAAGTGAACTGGGAGGACCTCGACTACCTCGTGGTCGACCTGCCGCCGGGCACCGGCGATGCCCAACTTTCGCTCAGCCAGTCCGTACACCTGATGGGCGCTGTCATCGTCACGACGCCGCAGGCCGTTTCGGTGCTCGATGTCAAGAAGGCCATCCGCATGTTCCAAACCGTAAACGTGCCGATCCTGGGCGTCATCGAGAACATGTCATGGTTCACCCCACCCGGTTCAACCGAGCGCTATTATCTGTTCGGTGAGGGTGGCGGCAAAATCATCGAAGAACAGTTCGGTGTGCCACTGCTCGGCCAGATCCCGCTCGAAGTAAAGGTGCGTGAAGGTGGCGACGATGGAGCGCCGATCGTCATGTCCTCACCGGAAACCGAAAGCGCTCAGGCTATCACGGCCCTCGCTGGCAAACTCGCGCAGCGGGTCAGCGTGCTCAACGCCGAGTAACCACGGCGACGTGTCCTCACGGCAAGCAACGAACGACGATCAACTGACTATGGACGAACAAAAGACCGGCAACTCTCAGTTCACTGCGCAGACCACGATGCTCGAAGCCCTGACGGCTGACCCATCGCTCGGCATGGTGCTGATGCGCGACTTTCACCTCGGCGGTTGCAGCAACTGTGGTTTCGAGCCCAATGAGTCAATCGCGAACGTCGCCGCGGAAAACGGCATTCCGGCGGAACGCTTGCTCGCGGCGCTGAATCGCCAAGGCTGAGCAGGTTCTACGTAGCGATGACTGCGTTTGCGGCGACTGCGTTTGCGGCGGCAAGATAGTCCTCGAGATGCTCGCGCGCGGCACCCGGCTTAGACGCGCACATCCCCCACGCCTCAAGCGTCGGGTTGCCGGGTCCATCCGGCCGCAGCAGCGCCGCCGGCATATGAACGTCTGCGTGCATCGGCGCACTGCCAAGATCCCGCGGTTGCCGCTCCCATTCCATCGAGTCCGGCTTGCGCATACTCGAACGCGGATGGAACGAGAAGTCCCAGAACCAGAGTCCCGGCAGCCACAACGTGTGCGGCGACGACTGGATGTCATGATCGCCGGCCTCAAAAAATCCGTGATCTCCCCACTCGGGTCCGTTGCCGCGCAGGTTCTGCGTCGACGTCACCCGGACCGAATGCTCGGTGGCCGAGGACATGTCGTCGGACGGTCGACATTTGTCGGGGCCCAGGAAACCGGGGCAGATCGGGCGCATCCCAATATTATTGACCAACACGCCAGCGGTCGGCGCCGGATCAAGTGAACGCCCATGAAATTGCGGCGGATCGTTCAGCGCCGGCAAGTGCTCGTGCACTTCCAGCAAACGACGCGTGAACGAAAGTACGTCATCGGCGTAAACCTCGTCACCGTCGAGCGTCAGGATGTGCGTCGCCCCACGGCGGCGCGCCTCCTCGAGCATCGCGTCACGATTCTCCTGCTCATTGTCCCCACCGAACCCTTCAATCAGGGTCAACTTGTCACCCAGGTGTCCCATCCTACGAACAATCTCGCAGGTTCGGTCCGAGCTGTGGTTATCGAAGACGAGCACCTCGTCGACGTGGGGCGCGACAGACGTGAGGGCATACCAGATCCAGTATTCCTCATCTTTGATCATCGATATCGAAATCAACTTCATGGCCGCTTACAAATTGGGACTGTTGCAAGGATCGACACTTCGACGCCCAGCACTTGAGACGGAACCCTTGCCATGGGGCCCTCGATGGTCGAAATTCCCTGTTCACCTGGGGAGCCTTTATCCCCCACCAAACGAACTGAAACATGGTCACTGAACTCACCGACGCCGACTTCAAGAGCACTCTGAACGCCGCGCAAACCCCCATCCTCGTCGACTTCTCCGCGACCTGGTGTGGTCCGTGCAAGGCGCTCGCCCCAACGATCGACAAGGTCGCAGGCGAATACGATGGCAAGATGTCGGTCTACAAAGTCGACATCGACAAGGCATCCGACACCGCCGCCAGCTTCGGCATCATGAGTGTGCCGACGTGCATCTTCTTCCGCGATGGCAAGGAAGTGGATCGCTTCATGGGCAACGCCGATCTACGCACGGTCAAGAACCACGTCGATCGGGTGCTCGCCTAGTAAGCGGCTTCTAGCAGGCGGACATCTCCGAACCGGCTCCACCACCGACTCGGTGGCCGCGAGCTTCGCACGGCTGCGATCAGCCGCGAGCAACTCTGCGACGACTAGCAAGCAGTCGTCGTATCTGCAGCCACAACACGGCAAGGCCGAGTGGCACACAGACAATCGCTAACAGCCAGCGATCCCTCGCCGGCGCGATCGGCAAACTGGCGACGCAACGCACGCCACTGATGTCAGCCGAGAAAGCGTGCTGCCCCGGAACTTCCGGGTGGAACTTCACGAGGCCGGACGCGTCCGTTACGCCAATCTCGCGAGAAGTGCCATCGGGCAATTCGAGTGAAACCATGACCCCGGCCACGGCAAACTGCACCGGGTCCACGGCAGCACCAGGCTTGACCGCCGGTTCGCCGAGCGCGGCAGCGCGGACCACCACCTCCTGACCAACGCAAGACGGTACCGGCCCAACGGTCAATTGCTGGAACGACAACAAACAAGTGAGAACGACTGCAGTGGACACGTGGTGATAGTCTGCACACTTGGCCGTCGAAATCGAGAACCTCGGACAGAAGCCTTACGAACCCTTGCTGATCCAGATGCGCGAACTGCACGAAGCCGTGCAGCGCGGCGCAGATGGTCGCATCTGGTTGGTCGAGCACGATCCGGTCTACACCGCAGGGCGCGCGACCCCGCCCGAAGAACTCACCGAGGGCATCGTGCCGATCGAGCGAGGCGGCAAGATCACCTACCACGGCCCAGGCCAACTAACGGTCTACCCGATCGTGCCACTGCCGAAGCGCGACCTGCGCGACTGGCTCAAACGCATCGAGGCCTTCGGTGTGCGCATTGGCAACGGGTTTGGCCTCGCCGCCGAACCATCCGTCGACGGCACCGGGGTATTCGCCAACGGCCGCAAGTTCGCGTCCATCGGGGTCCACGTGAAGCGCTGGGTCAACATGCACGGCATCGGCATCAATGTCTCGGTCGACAGCGCCCCGTGGCAGCGCGTGCGTCCATGCGGCCTATCGCCCGACATCATGACCGACCTGAGCACCGCGGTCGGACGCCCCATTGCGATGCAGGAAGCTATCGACGTCGCGACTGCCGCGGTTTCCGTTCTCCTGGACGCGAACGATCCGTTATGAACCTCGTGCGATGACCGGGACCGTCGAACTCGACCAGGACGGCACACACCTGCTGATCCGCTTCCCGTATCGCGAAGACCTTGTCGCGATGGTCAAGGATCTGTCCGGACGCCGCTGGGATCCCAAGCAGAAGGTCTGGCGCGTGCCAGCCAAAAACGTCGCCGAGGTCTACGACCAGTGCTCGCGCCACCTGTTTACGTTCGGCCCCGAGATTGCTTCGTTGCTCGCCGGCACGCTGGCTATCCCGGACATCAAGAAGGCTCCAAAGGCTGCGCCCGAGCAAGGCAAGCTGGCGCTGCCAACCATCAACGCGCTGGCCGACCAGACGCCCAATGAAGCAGGTCCGAGTAGCGCCCCGACCGCACTGTCGATCTCGCAACTCAATACCCGCGTTCGCGATTGCCTGCGCGATACCTTCGCCGATGCGTTCTGGATCACTGGCGAAATCGTCGACTACGACAAATCCGCTGGCCGCGAGCATCGCTTCTTCCAACTAGCTGAAAAGGCTCCGCGCGCGCAACGACCGAAGGCGATCGTCGAAGTCGCGCTGTTCGGCCGCACTGCCGATGCCCTGTTACCGAAGCTCGCGCAAGGCGAACCACCACTGACGCTACGCGACGGACTCGAGATTCGCGCACTGGTCAAAGTCGACTTCTACCCAGCCTCGGGCCGCTTCCAAGTCATCGTGCAAGACATCGACCCGAGCTTCACGCTGGGCAAACTGGCGCTAACCAAGGAGCAGATCCTACGTGACCTCCTAAAGATGGGGTTGGCCGAGCAGAACCGCCTGCTCGGTTTGCCGGTACCTGCGCTGCGCATCGGCGTGCTGACGAGTCCGGACGCCGATGGCTGGAACGACTTCCGTCGCCACCTCGAAGAATCGCGCTGCGGATTCGACATCACCATCTTCCCGATCAAGGTACAGGGCACCGATCTGAAGCCGACCCTGCTCAAGGGGCTGAACTGGTTTGCCAAACGCGAAAGCCAGTTCGATGTCTTGTGCGTAATGCGCGGCGGCGGTTCGCGCACCGACTTGGCGTGGTTCGACGACCAGGACATCGCAGTCGCCGTGGCCAAGCATCCGCTCAAGCTGATCGTTGGCATTGGCCACCAACGCGACCAATCCGTTCTCGATGCGATCGCGCATTCGGAGAAGACGCCAACAGCCGTTGCTGAGTTCTTGGTGCGCGGCATCGAGTCGGCACGCGAAGACGTGCAGGAACGGGGGGTGCGGTTGGCTGACGCTGTCGCCGACTTACTCGCCAACGAAAAGAACCGCCTGCGCGAGCTAACCCACTCGATTACGCGAGCCACGACGGAACGCGTCCACGCAGCCAACCGGCGCTTGGCGAATGCCGGCCGCGATCTCGCGAACCAAACCACGTTGCGGCTATCGCATGAACGAAGTGGCCTGCGGCAAACAGCCATGCGCCTGACGCACAGCAGCCTGCGCATGTGCGAGCGCAAGAACACGGCACTCCAGCAATGCGAAACCCGTCGCCGGCTGCTCGACCCAGTGCGCGTGCTGCAACGAGGCTTCGCCATCGTGCGCCAAGACAACGGGCAAATCGCCCCATCGGTGACTCGCATCACCCCCAAGCAATCACTTCGCGTACAGTTCCGTGATGGCCATGCCAACGTGAACGTCGACGCAATCGAACCCAATCCACCAGCAGACGCGCAGGCAAACCTAACCCCCGATTCATGAGCAAGAAGAAGAGCGACGAACCGAGCTACGCCGAATTGAGCGGCGAACTCGAGACCATTCTCGACGAGATTGAGTCCGGCGAGATTGACCTCGACGAACTCAGCGACAAAGTCGAACGTGCTGCGACGCTGCTGAGCCAGTGCCGCAAGAAGCTAGCGGCGACCGAGACCAAGGTGAAAAAGGTCACGGCCGAGCTACAAACGGCGATGGATGAACAGGAAGACGGAAACGAGTAATGGACTGGGAGAAGCTGATTACTCTGTTCCTCGTGCTGATCTTCAGCCTCACGTTTCATGAGGCAGCGCACGGGTTGTTCGCTTGGCTTGGCGGCGACCGCACGGCCAAGGACAAAGGGCTGGTCACGCTGAACCCGATTCCGCACATGCGGCGCGAACCAATCGGCATGGTGCTGATTCCGATCGCGATCCTCGTCTTCAGTGACGGCAAGGCGTGCTTCGGCGGCGCCAGCGCTCCGATCGATCCTTACTGGGCGGCACGCCATCCGAAAAGGGCAGCGTTGATGTCCGCGGCCGGACCACTCGCAAACGTGGTGCTCGTCGCCGTCGGTTTTGCGATCATGTACTTCATTGGGAAGCCGGATGGCGACGCCGAAGGGACTCTGTTCGACACAGCCCACATTATCTTCCTGCTCAACCTGCTGCTCGCGATCATCAATCTACTGCCACTACCACCGTTCGATGGTGCTGGTGTCGTTAGCGGCTTGATCCCATTCACAGGACGGCTATTCAGCGCGTATACCAAGATCCCGCCCTACTGGATCATCTCGATGGTGGTCGCCTATATGGCCATGAACTACACGTTTTGGCCGACCTACTTCCAGATCATCGAGTGGCTGCCGTACCCGCCGACGTATCGTTAGTGGCAAGTAATCGCTAGCGACCAGTCACGGCACGACGCACGCGCTCACCCGCCGTGCGGCACGGACTCATCGAACGCTCGTAGGCGAACAGCGGATCGATCGCATCCTGTTCGCGCATCAAGTAGCCAACCTCGTCATCGCACAAGCCGAAGACCACCAAGTCCGGCTTGCCGAGTTGCCCACGCATCTGCTCTGCCAACGCCGGTTCCATCTCGCCGGGAATCGAAACCGCTTCAAACGCCCCCATGCGCAAGTAACCGACTACCGATCGCGCCGCGCCCGAGAACACTTCCCGCTGCAGCACCGTCGTGATGCGGCCAATCCGAAACGCAGCGGACTTCATCGGTAAGTAGACATCGGAGCGGCGCACTTCGATCTCATCGACGGGCAGTGGCTTACTGGTGCGCAACGCTTCCTCGCAAAGATCGCAAGTGATGCGGCCAAACTCGGCCACGCCATTCATGTCACGTGGCTTGAAGTCGGGCGAAATCATCGCTCCCAGTGCGCCATTCGCAAACACGGCCTGGCCATGCCCCCGCCGCTTCCATTCGTCGCAGAGCGAGCCAACAAAGTCGGCACTGACGAGCGTATTGCGACGCGGCAGCACTTCGGGGTGACACGCGAAGTGCAGCAAAGTGCCGAGCGCCCGGCCATCGTCCACGGCTTTGGCGTGCAACACCCGCACGCGCCGGTCGATGACACCGGGTCGGTTGGCGTTCTTGACCAACCCCTCCGCCGGCAGCATCGCCTTGCCGTATTGCCACTCAGCATCGTCGGCGTTGCGCCGGGCCTCAAGCACGGCTTCGCGCGCGGCAGCCCTGATGCGCCCGATGTAGGCACCGGAGCGACCCGACGTCAGAAAGTAATAGCCCCAGATACCGATCGGGTCGGGACCGGCATGCGTATGGCTCGAGCACACGAACACGTCGCCGTTGGCAAAGCCACCCAGGCCCGACTTGATATAGTCGACGTCCTCGCGCATCAACCCGAGGCTATCGATGCCTAGGATCGCAAACCGACGCGCGCCGGTTTCGATCACCAACGCGCGAACCTTTAGCGGCGAACCGATCGCCGAACTAGTCCGCGCAATCGAGAAGCCGCCCATGTAGTCGCCGACCTTGGGCGTAATCTCACGCTCGGCACTGCCAACGCGCATTACGGATGCGGTCGCCGTCACCTCGTAATTCATCACTGAGGACGGCGCGAAGCGCTGGAAGATGCCAGTGCATCCAGTCGACAGCATGGCCGCCAACATCAGCAGCGGCATCAGGAACGACAAGAACCGCGGGCGCTGCCGACCAAGTCTCAAATCACACTTGGTAGGCGCGGGGCGATTCGTCACGTTCAACTGGTCTCGAGTATCCCTAGAGCCTTGCCAAGAGTCGCGCGCGCATCCGAATGCCGCCATTCCGAATGCCGACGATTTGACGCACGGCGAAGGCTGCGAAGGTAATGGATCAACACTTCTCGGTCAGTCAGATCTCGAAGATGTTCGCGCACGCGGTCAAAGCCCGTAGCACGCAGATAGCGAGCGCAGTCCGCCTTCGGAATCACACGGCCACCATGAAAGGGATCAAGCAGCAACGGACGTGGTCCGTGGATGCGCACCAAGAAGTGATTCGGCAAGGCAACGCCGGCAGCAGACAATCCCGCCCACCGTGCCACCATCAAGTAGATCAACGACAATGCGATCGGCGCACCAACACCGCCAGTCATGGCGCGATCGACCATCACATGGTCGACATCGACTTCATCCACATCGCAGCTCTGAAAGTTGAACTCCTGATGCAAACGATCGGCCAACAACTTCGCGCACATCGGCAAACTGCGGCCTTCGAACTCACGCCGCAGGGTGTTGGCTTCACGGCGCAATTGAGCAGCAAGCTTGCGCGAATCCGGTACGAACGTGCGCACCATCTGCGCGACCATCATTACGCCTTCGAGCAGGCCATGAGCCGAATCAGGCCCAATTTGGCCAAGGCGCAAGCGACCAAAGCTGCGTAGCAACTCGCGAAGTTCCATCTCTCGCAACACCGCGCGACAGCGTGTGCGCGTTGCCATGTGCTCGGCTTCGGCTCCTTCGCGAAGCACCGGCACAGCAAACTGGCCCAACGACAGCAAGTATCGACGCGCCGATTCCTGCAGGGCATAAGAGTCATCTCCAAGCACGGAGATCATCGCCCGGATCTGGGCGAAGGAAAGTTCAGGTAAATGCCGCTTTGGTTCAGTCATGCGTGGCCCGGAGCCGCGAGCATACACATGGAAATGTTCACGTCACTCGTGCTGTCACGATGGAATGCGAGGTTCCTGGAGGTACTTCAAGCTCACATCCCGTTAGGTTGATACACGGCATAGCGGACGCCGTATGGGAACTTCCCATCGCAAGGTCACTGCCGCGAACGACTGTCGACAATTGCGTCACCATCGATTCCCCATGGCCGAATCCGCACTTAAATCGTCACTTTCCATGTCGCCGGAAGAGTTTCGGCGACTCGGTCACCTGGTCGTCGACTGGCTGGCCGACTACAGAGCAAACGCAGGCTCCAAGGCCGTTGCTTGCAACGCCAGTCCTGGGGACTTGCTAGCGCAATTACCCAAAGCGCCGCCGGAACAACCAGAAGGCTTCGAAGCGATCCTGTCGGATCTCGACGACCTCATCGTGCCAAACCTTGCGCATTGGCAGCACCCAAACTTCTTCGCCTATTTCCCATCGAACGGCGACCTGTCGGCGGTGCTGGGAGATTTCTTGAGCACGGGCCTCGGCGTGCTCGGCTTGACTTGGCAGTCCGCGCCGGCACTCACGGAACTCGAAGACCGCGTGACCGACTGGCTGCGCCAGATGTCCGGCCTCGCGGACTCTTGGCAAGGCGTCATCCAAGACACAGCTTCGTCGTGCGCGATGATTGCTCTAGTTGCAGCGCGTGAACGCACCACTAAGCACGGTGCGGTGACGACGGGCATGCAACATGGTCAGGCGCCGTTGGTCGTCTACGCGAGTACAGAAGCGCACAGTTCCATACAGAAGGCGGCGATGTTAGCTGGCTTCGGCTGCGACCACGTGCGCAAGATCACGGTCGACGCTAACCGCGCGTTCGATGTCGCAGCGTTGCGAGAGGCCATTACGACGGATCTCAACAGCGGCCTACGACCGTGTGCGATCGTCGCGACAACTGGCACCACGACGACCACTGCGTTCGATCCAATTAACGAACTCGCCAATGTCGCCGAGCAGCATGGCCTGTGGTTGCATGTCGATAGCGCCATGGCCGGCACCGCGATGATCCTGCCCGAATGCCAACCGTTGTGGCACGGCATCGACCGCGCCGATTCGCTCGTCGTCAACCCACACAAGTGGCTCGGCGTTTCGTTCGACTGCTCGGTCTTCTATGTGCGAGACGACCAACACCTGGTCCGCGTCATGCGCACGGATCCGAGCTACCTACGCACCACGATCGACGATCAGGTCAAGACCTACCGTGATTGGGGCGTGGCACTCGGCCGTCGTTTCCGCGCGATGAAACTATGGAGCTTGATTCGCACGCATGGCACCGAACGACTGCGCACGCGCATTCGTCGAGACCTCGACAACGCGCGCTGGCTCACCGAACAAGTCGAAGCCGACCCGGAATGGCGACTACTCGCGCCGATGCAGTTGCAAACGCTCTGCATTCGTCACGAACCCGTTGGCGTGACCGGGGACGCGCTCGACAAGTACACCCTCGATTGGCTGCAACGCGTGCATGACACTGGTCGCGCGTGGTTGACGCCGGCACAGCTGGATGGGCGCTGGATGGTGCGCGTCTCGATCGGGTCACTGACTACCGAACGCGAACACGTCGCTGCCCTCTGGCAACTGCTGCAGGAAGTGACGGCGACCTGACGCCCTGACTCACGATTGCGTGGTGTTCTCCGCGGCAACCATCTCAACCGGCAAAGACACACGGAACGTCGAACCACGCCCAACTTCGCTGCGCACACTAATCGCGCCGCCGCTCGATTCGATCGTCGAGCGTGCCAAAGTCAGGCCCAGGCCGGTGCCATGCGCTTTGTTGACCATCTGATCGCGACCGACTTGTGAGAACGGGTCAAACACCTTCTCCAGGTCGCCGACAGCAATGCCAACGCCATAATCGGTCACGTCGACAAGAATGCGCGACTCGGCCAAGGTAACCCGAACCTCGATCGACGTATCAGACTCGCTGAACTTGCCAGCGTTGTCGAGCAGTCGGCTCCACGTCTCATGCAACCGGTTGGCGTCGCTCAGTACAGTCGGTAGGTCGCTGTCGATATTGCAGTCGATGCGGGCGCGCAGTTCTGGCGGCATACCAGCGACGGCACGCGCGATATTTGCCGCGATGTCGACGGAGTTCTTCGTGCCAGCCGTGACCCGCCCAAGTTCCAATACGTCGTCGAGCAGTCGCGCGAGGCGCTGCGCCCCATGCAACGCGATCCCCGAGAACTCCTCGCGCACCGAAGCATCGTCATCCGCTTCGATCTGCGTCAGGATCTCCGTCGCACCAAGGATCTCCGCCATCGGCGTGCGGAACTCATGGCTGACGTTGGTCACAAAGTCCGCCTTCGCCTGCACCGCAGCCAACGCAGCGTCGCGCGAGGCGACCAGTTCTTGCTCGGACTGTTCGCGCTGGGCAATGTTCTCCTGCAGGCGCTGCGCCATGTCATTAAACGCCGTGCCAAGTTCACCAAACTCATCGCGACTCTCGATCGAGACACGCACATCCAGTTCGCCACGACCGAGTCGTTGGGTCGCATCTCGCAGCGTCACGATGGGGTCGAGCGTGCGGCGCATCTGCACGAGACTACCAAGCAAGACGAGCAGCATCGTGCCAATCGCAGTCAACCAGAAGAACCGCACGAACTCACGATCGACCGCGAACGCGTCCGCCTGCGAACGGGACTGAATCACCCATAAGTCGAGGTTGTACTGCGGTTGCAAGAACGCTAACCAGAAGCGACCAAGGTGTGGTTCACCATCGATCGCCCAATCGATCGTGCCGGAAGACGCTCCGCTGGTAACACCCGCAGCACGGATCTGCGTTGCGGGAAGATCCCGACACGTATGGAACAGCACGCGACCGGCAAGGTCACAGCAAGCGAACTCACAGTTGACACCACGAAGTTCTTGCGGATCCCAGAACCAATCACCATTGATCAACGCGAGCACATGCGTGGTCTCGCCATCGTCGGCATCGAGGTCGAACGACATCACCAACTGAGCAGGATCGCCGTAAATCTGCAGCAGTTTCTTGCCGGTGGCGAGGTGTGCAAGTTCGGCTTTCGTCTTCGAAACTTTCGGCAGTTCGAGTTCGCCACACAGCGCTTCGACGTGGCCTTCTTTGACTAACCAAATGCCCGCGCAGTGTTCCGACACCTGCCTACTCAGAGCTTCGCCGCCAGACCAAGCCCCCTCACCACCCCAGTTCTGTACCAGATCGCTCGCCAACGTCAGATCGTTCGCCACCTGATCGAGACGAGCGGCAATGCCCATACCCGAGTTCTTCGCCGCGAAGTGCAGACTGTTATTAGTAACCGAACGAACCTGATTGCTAACCCGCGTCACCGACAGCGTCGCGTAAACGATCAGCGGCAACAGCGCGCAAACGGCAAACAGCAGCACAAACCGCCGACCCAATCGCGACGTCAGCGCTCCCTTGGCGCGGGGGCGCGGTGCGTTGATGCTGGCTGGCAAACTAGAGTCCCCCAGCAGTGCCAACGAGTTCAGGCTCGACCGCTGGCTCCGGTTCAGGTTGCAGGATCAAGCTGCCTTGCAGCTTCCAGTCGACGATGTATCGCCAGCGCATAGTGCGTTGCCCCATAATCAGCAATTCGATGCGAGGCCGAAGAAGCCACCGGCAGACCGGTTACTAAGAAGCCCAAACCGCATATTCCGTGCTATCGGAATTGGGCCCCGGCGCGCCTGAGCCATCTCTGCAGTATCGGGAAATCCCGCAGATGCTGACTCACAGCGGGCAGCACACCGCCCATGAAGACGTGCGCAGCGGCGGGCTAGATTGCCGCGTCAAGCTGGCTTAGCCAGCTTGGCTAGCCCAACTTGGCTAGCCCAACTTGGCTAGCCACAGGCAGCCAGCAGCTGCCCATACCTCGATAGAACTGTTCCCCACCTTCGCAGTGCGAAGGGGAAAAGTGGTGCCCAGGAGAGGACTTGAACCTCCAATCCCCGGAGGGAACTAGCACCTCAAGCTAGCGCGTCTGCCAATTCCGCCACCTGGGCGTTCCAGCGAGGGCGAGAAACCGTAGCGGACTAGCTCAACTTTTCAACCCGCAGATTGCAACCTGCGCCGACATCGATCGTCGACGGACTCGAAGCGGCTTCCGCTAACGCACGTCCGTCATGATCCGGGCCTGGTAGCGGATGTAGTTGTTCTGCAGTTCGATCTGGACGGCGGCCGCCTTGAACATCTGAGTGATACCGCGAAGTTGCTCGATGGTGGCCCGATCTTCAGCCGTGAAGTTGGTGCGCTCCTTGGTCCACTTCTGCCGCATATAGGCGACCACGCGCTTGTCGAAGTCACTGCCCTGCTCTTTCAGGTTAGGCGGCATGCTCGCCATGCTCGGATAGCGCGGGTAGTGCTTCTTGCGCACGTAGTCCTCGGCCGATGGCCGCATCTGCATCATCCACTCAGGATTCGGCATCGCGGTATCCGAATCGGCGAAGCTCATGTAGTCGTCCAGCACCGGCATCAAGTTCTCGCCATCCAACCAAACCAATCCGCTCAGCGTGTTGGACAACTCGGGCTCGAGATCGGCGTATTCACTCGTATCGCGAATCGATCGCACGCCGGTAATCGTGCTGTAGCGCGTGCGCACGATGTCGCGAATCAGTGGACCAGAGTTCGACACGACGAAAAACTCGCGGAACACCAGCATCGCAATCTCACCGGTCGCCGGGATCTGCGGGTTGGTAAACTCGGTGACCGGTTCCGGCAGCGTGATGTCGCCGAACGGCACGCGCAGGTGGTAGACCTTCCGGAAGCCGAAGCTCTTGTGATAGCTACTCAGCATCGTCACCAGCGACTCGACTAGATTCTTGCGACCAGGCTTCAACCAGAACACCCAGGCGACCTGCGGCATCGGCGACTTCGCCGTGACCGGAACGACGAGATTGCCTTCCTTGTCGACACTCGAGTCCGGCACGTTGCGACGGAACACAAAGCCGGTGCGCGGTTGGAACGCTAGGCGCAGTCGTTCGACCAGGTCGCGCACGTCTTGCACGTTCTCGCCGGCGAACGTCGCATTACGCAGCGAATCGTTGATCAGGCTCTTCTCGTCCTTATCCAGCGCATCGAACATCGCATGCAAGAAGTCGCCAGCCGGCATGCGCAAAGCAGCCGCGGCACAAGCGGACTCGGGCACCATGTCCAAGAATGGATTCAGCCACTGCTCGCGGCGCTGCTGTTCGGCCGTGTAGAAACTGCTCTGGAAGCCCGTGTGCTGACGGCTATTGAGGCCGATCTGACCAGTAGCGCCAAGCACCCCATCGTGGAACATCAAGCCGCCCGTAACCTGCATCCAGCCCTTCAGGTTGAGAAAGCTGGCAAGCACACGCTCGTTCATGCTGTCGCGGGCCTGCGGGCTGGGCCAAATCGCAGCGAAGCGCTTGAAGCCATCAAACATGTTGGGCTCGACCATGAACTCGAGCGCCTTGACGTCATAGGCCTCGTTGTCTTCGACCCATTGATCGATGCGCGCCACGGCTCCATCGGTGTAGGCCGGCTGACGACCGATTGGCTCCTCGTCGCGGTTGCCATCAATCAGTAACTGCGCCTTCTCCAGCAAGCCGGTGTTGTTCGCGATCATCAACGCGTCGAGGTGACGCTTGATGTAGATCGGATCCTGACCAACCGGAGTGATGACCATCAAGTCACCTTCGCTGGTCATCGCCATGCCTTGCTCTTCGAGCCTGCCGCGCACGAAGCCAAACCCAGCCAGACCATACAGCATCTTAACGCGCCAATTGACGCGCGTGTAAACGCACCAATGTGGCGTCGCCAGCGGACGTGACGGCGACACCGAGTAGTCATGGTTCATCCCGGCGATGATGATTTCACGGCCAATCACATCACGCATGATGTCGAGGTAGCCGCCTGAGTCGGTGGCCACCTGATCGAAGGTGTTGCGCGCGTCCTCGATCGCCTTGATGCCGCCGGCCTGGATGAACGAGCGACCAATGCCGCCCTCCTTGACCGCGTCGAAGCCATTCGACTCCGCCAGGGCCGGCCAGAAGCGCGGCTCAGGGAACGGATCAAAATCTTCGCTGATCCCCTGTTTGCGCACGAAAAAGTTGACGTCACGCGGGACGACATCGCGCAGTTCGGGCAGCGAACTTTCGAACGGGTTGAAGATGAACGCCGCAACGAACATCAACAGGAACACCACTAACCCCATCAGGGTCAGCAGCAGAGTTCGCCAGATACGGCGCTTCTTGGGGTTAGGCTTCGACTTGGCCATCGGGCGGAGCAGCGTAGCGAACGACCGCACCAGACTGCACGGTCGTTCTATAGGTTGGCGCGAGCCTCCAGGTCGGGGGCGCGCCAGACGTAGCTCCGACGATGTCATTGCACCCGACCTTCCCGCCAGTTTCCGGCCGCTGGCAACCGCCCATGCCATCGGCAACGCACGCCCACCGATCGGTCGTTCCGGCGTCGAGATTGCCTTGCCCGGGTCGGGCGGCTCTACTCAAGAGCATATGACCGGCCTCGTACCCAACGCCCGATCCCACCTCATCGAGGCGTCGGCCACCCTCGCAATCAGCGCAACCGCAGCCAAATTGAAGGCCGCCGGCCTGGATGTCGTATCGCTCGGGGCCGGCGAACCGGACTTCCCAACCCCAGAGCCGATTGCCCAGGCTGGCATCGAAGCCATCGAACAGGGCAACTATCGCTACACGGCCGCAGCTGGCACGCCGGCCCTACGTCAAGCAGGCACCGAATGGCTGAAGTCGGCGTTCGGACTAGAATACGACAAGAGCGAAGTCATGGTCTGCGCCGGCGCCAAGGCGGCCTTGCACATGGGGCTCACTGCGATCGTCGAACCCGGCGACGCGATCCTCTTACTGGCACCCTATTGGGTCTCCTACCCGACTCTGGTCACGCTAGCTGGCGGCACACCAATCATTGTCGAAGCCAACCCAGGCCGCAGCTTCGTGCACGACGCGGAGACAATCGAGGCAGCTGCCAAGAAGCACAACGCCAAGGGCATCATCGCGAACTTCCCCAACAACCCATCCGGGGCGGTGCCGAGCCGCGACGACGTGCATGCACTTGTTGATCTGTGCATCCGCAACGACATGTGGATCGTGTCCGACGAGATCTACTCGACGCTGCTCTATGACGACGCACAGCATGTCTCGCCCGCTTCGATTCCGGGCGGACGTGACCGCACGATCACTGTCGCCGGCTTCACCAAAAGCCACACGCTGACCGGTTGGCGCACGAGCTTCATGGCCGCGCCGAAAGACATCATCGACACGGCCGCACGCCTACAAAGTCAGGTGCTCGGCAACCCGTGCACAATCAGCCAAGCGGCCATGCTCAAGGCATGCCAGCAGCCAATGCCGGAAGAGCACCAACGCCGCATGGCAGCGTTCACCGAGCGACGCAACTTCTTGGTCGAAGAACTCAACAAGGTGCCCGGAATCTCGCTCGCGACACCACGCGGTTCGTTCTACGCACTGATCGATATTCGCCCGATCTGTGAGACACGCAAGATCACTGACATCGAGGCCTGCACCCAGATACTCGATCAGCACTACCTAGCACTCGTGCCTGGCAGCGCGTTTGGTATCCCCGGGTTCGTGCGCGCCAGCTACGCCGCGGACATGGACTCCCTCAAGAAGGCCGTGGAACGCATCACTGCGTGGGCGAGCAACTCATGAGCAACGACGAACAAAATCTCCGCATCGTGCTAGCCACCAACCTCAGCGATCTGCAAGCCGCAGACCACGATTGGGATGTCTACGCGCAGTTGCGTTCCGTCAAAGAACTACAAACCAAGAGCGGCAAGCCCTACCTGGTAGTCGAACTCGCTGACCTGCACGGGGTCGTCGAAGGCAAGATCTGGGACAACGCGCCCGCGGCGATGGCCGCCACCAAGGAGACCGCGATCGGCGCAATCGTCAAATTGCGCGGCAAGGTCAAGATGTGGAATGAGCAGGCGCAGATCGTTATCGAACGCCTGAAGGCCCTCGAACCCGGTGAACAACCCGAGGGCTTTGACCTGGACCAACTCGTCGACCCGGCGCTGCAAAGCGTCGAAGACCTGATCTGCGGCACGTTAGTGTTCGACATCGAAACCGTGCCGGCGATCGACATGCGCGATCTGCCAGCGACGGTGGCAGGCGCCCTGTCCGACAACGCCGCCAAGAAAGACATGGACACTGCTGCGGTGATGGGCATGTCGCCGTTCTTCGGCAAAGTCGTGTCGCTGGCGATCGGCGATGGCGAAGCCGAACCAGGCAGCGAGGCCGCCCAGGTCACCGTGCTCGCAGTGCCGCCCGATGGTTTCAAAATCGACGAGTGCCCACCGTGGCTGCGACTGATGAGCGAACCGGACTTGCTGCGCGCATTTTGGGCGCTCGCCGCCAAGGCCGAATGCGTCGTGTCCTACAACGGCCGCGGCTTCGACGTGCCATTCTTGGTGGCACGCAGCATGATCCACGGCATCCCGGCGCGCGTCGACCTCGTGTCGAGCAAGTGGTCCCTGCGCCCCCACCTCGACCTGTTTGAACTGGTCACCCAACGCGGTCGCGGTCCGAGCAAACTCGATGTGGTCTGCTGGGCGCTCGGCATCGAGAGCCCGAAGGGAGTCATGGACGGCTCGATGGTCGCGCCGGCGTATGCAGCTGGCGAAATCGTCAAGATCGCGGAATACAACGCGCACGATGTGCGCGCTACCGCCGAGGTCTATCGCAAGTGCCGCGACATGATCCTTCGCTACCGCTCGGACTGGGCGCCGAATCGCAAGTAGCGCGCGCGTCAGCAAACGTGCGACGACCCGCTCGCTGACGAAACTATGCCTACAGCACGAGCGCGTTGCGGCAGCCCGCAGGCAGCGCTTTCAGACACATCGCCTGCAACTTGCGGCGCTTACTCTTGTCCTCGATCGACGTAAACACGTACAGCTTCCACATGCGCGGGTAGCTGTCGGCAAGGTCGCGCAGGCGCGGGATATCGTCGACGAATGAGTCCAATGGCATCGCGCGGTCACCACTGCCGGGGAAGCGCACCATCGTCTTGGCTTCCTTCAACTGCATCTTTCGCTTCGGGCAATACAGCAGGATGTCGACCTCTTCGCCAAAGGCCTGTTTGGCCTGACCCTCCATCTGCTGCTCCCACGCGAAACGCGCTTCGTGCTTGCCGGGAGCGAAGTAGGTGTCGACTAACTCGTCCTGCACAGACTGGTTCTGGTAATACGGCAGCGCCAAGACGCGTTTGGGCAGTGCGCGGCGACGGAAGCGCGCGACAAAGCGCTGCAATCGTTCGTTGGCAGCGGCATCTCCGAGATCGACACCGGCAAGTCGCACGACCAGCGACTCGTCGGTCATGGTCTGCAGTTCGGCGGCTTGCAATGCTCCGCCACGCATCGCCAATTCGACCATGCGAGCCAGCAGTGCGCCAGCGGCGACCTTGGCGTGGTGATAGTAGACGCGCTCGCTGAAGTGGTAGCGGCACTCGAGTACGCGCAGCAACTCGCTGACGATATCCTCCCGCAGCATGCCGTTCTTCTCGCAGTCGACGAACATCTGGCCAGTGCTGCGTTCGATGCGGAAGTAGTCGATGACGCGCTGGTCGTAGCGCAACTCGAGGCCGGTAAAGTACGCGTCACGGCGCAAGTAGTCGAGCAAGTCGGCGTCAATTGTATCGCTGACCACCTGTCGCCAGAATGCAGGAACCGCGCGACCCTTGCCGGTCAAGACCGCGAGCACGTCGCCCCGCAAGTTCTGCCGATCGAGTTCGGCGCCGAGTTCGGTATCCCCCAATACGTTCTCGAAGCGTTCGGGTAGATCGTGGCGCGGCAACAAGCCGGTCTGGTCTTCGATGTTGTGCCCGTAAGGGATGTGGGTCACGTCGTGCAACAACGCGGCGGCGCGCAGGATGCGACGCTCTTCGTCGGTGACGCGATGGCAACCCGCCGGGTCGCGCGACGCGTTCTTGTTGCAGGCATCGAGCAGCCGATCGCAAACATGCAGCGTGCCGATCGAGTGCTCAAAGCGCGTATGCACCGAGCCGGGGTAAACGAGCGCAGCACTGCCGAGCTGCTTGATGCCGCGCAGGCGTTGAAACTCCACCGTGTCGACGAGCCGAAGCTCGTCGCGCGTCAGTTCGATGTCGCCGTGGACAGGGTCGCGAAGGATGCTCAAGCCATGCAGGCTAGCCCGCATGGCCCGAGGTTCCAAACCTTGGCCGAAGCCACGGCCAGAATCGAACCGCCAGACTCGGAATTACTAGAACCGGAATGGCAGGCGCAGAAAGCGCAGTTCCAGCAACGGCGTCGCCGGAGTCACGATGGGCGGCACCGGGCCACCGGGGCGATAGCGCAGGTCAAACGTGACATCCCACATGACGTAGCGCGGCGCGCCGGCCGACAAGTAGTCAAGTAGCCCTTGCTCCTCGACGTTGTAGACGAAATCGCCTTCAGTCGCGGGGTAGCGCTCACTACCGGTGCTGCCCGGAGTCGGATCGCGTTCAAACGCCCAGCCGATACGGAGGTTGGCCTGGGGCACCTGTGTCTCGTTCGTCTGGCCGTAGGTCGAGCCAAGGCTTTCGTTGCCGTTGACACGCACCTCAAAGAACTTCGCGCGCACCCGCAGGGTCAGGGCGTTGGCCGGGATTGGCCCGCGCGTTGGATCCACCCACAACGTATTGCTGTTGTGAACCAGGATGCCATAGCCCTGTAACAAGCCCCCGGAAGCGTTCAGCAGTTCGGCTTCGTAGTGCACGAAGCGGCCTTCGGTACCGAGCACCGCGCTGGCCAATTCGATCCGAAACGCAGGAGCACCGAGGTAGCTGGCGTTGGTCTCGATGTTGGCGATCGCTGTCGCCGCCACCACCGTTTCGAACTCTGAACGCACGTTGTTGACGCCGAACACTTGGTACTTGGTGTAGCCATCCTCATCAGTGCCTGTAAATCCGAATAGCGGCCCGACCTCTGCTCCACCTGACACGTCCAGGCCACGCGGCGAGCCATCCGGTCCTTCGATCGCGCGACGCTGGCTGAGCCCCGTATCGATCCACTTCGAGCGCACGCGCGACTGAGACTGCAGCGTCGACGGCAGCAACACGGGTGCCGGACGAATGTCGCCTTCGGCGTTGCTCGTGATCGCACCGAAGTCATCGCGGAACTCGCCAAGTTCGGTGGCAAACCCGCGCCAGCCAAGCAACTGCTGCTTGCGCAGTCCGGTGACCAGTTCACCTGTATCGGGCATGAAGAAGTTGATGTTGTCGTCGAGGATCGTGTTGGTGTTGTCGTCGTTGTCGCCGGGCGGCGCCATCAACTGCACAACGCCCATGCCACCGACGCCACCAACTGGGTTCGAGTCGTAGCGAACGGCGTCCCACATCGGCTGGCCGTTGCCTCGGTACTTGTGACCGATGTCGGTACCCGTGCCGAAGTCGCCAACCTTGCAGATACCGCCGTCGGCCGAAACCGCGAACGAGTAATCCAGGCCAGCGAACTGAGCGTTCGGTGGCGTGCCATACAGGTAACGGTTAGCGCCTGGCGTGCCGTGCGCTTCGATGTTGATCGACGTCGCCGACATCAGCACGATCATGCCGCCAGCACCACCACCACCACCGCCGGCGTTGCCGCAGCTACCGGCTTGTTCGCCGCCACCACCGTTGCCACCGTCGGCGCTGATCGAGCCAGTGCTGGTGATCGTGATCTCTTCGAGCGCCTGCACGATGATCACACCACCACCGCCGCCGCCGCCACCGCCGGAGAAGTCCATGAACCACGGCTGGCCATCCGGGCCACAGGTGTCACCACCACCACCGCCACCGCCACCACCAACCGGCGCCTGCAACTCGCCGATGATGCGCAAGCGACGATTCAAGTCGATGGCACTGCCCCAGAAATTGTTGTCTTGACGCGAGTCGGTGAACACCACGTCACCCGGCAAGCCACCGACGAGGAACGCCGAACGGTTGGTCGTGGTGCCACTGCAGCCAGCACCGCCAAAGCCATACAACTGCTGGAACGACGTTCCGATGGTCGCCTGCGGGATGGCCGGTTGGTTCGGCGTGATGGTCTCGACGAAGTTCGCAGGCAAGCCGGTCCAATTGAGGTCGCCTTGCGTCGCCATGCCGCCGCCGCCGCCACCCGAACCGCCACCGCTGCCGTTGAAGAACGTCGGCGACGTGTTGTTGTAGCAAACGCTGTCGCATGCGAGCACGCCGCCGCGACCACCGGTGCCGACTACCTGGCCGGGGCCTCGGCCGCTACCACCGGCCTGGTCACGACCGCTGCCACTGGGCGTGCCGAGACCGCCGTTGCCGCCGCCGCAAGCCCCGACACCGCCTGCCTTGGCGACGTTGGCCCCGCGCAGCGTATCGACGCGGGCGCCATCACCACCACTGACCGACAACGTGCCTTCGACGGTGAACTTGCCGCTGCACTGCCAGATCATCGGGTTGGGTCCCTGGCCGCGCACCGTGACACCTTGTGGAATCGTCACGTCGTCAAAGCGGAACACGCCGCCATTAACCGTGAACGGCAGCCCGTTGTCGGGAATGACTTGGGTGAACGAGGTATTCAAAACGACTTCGCTCGCCAACGGCCGGTAGTCGAGTTCGGTAGAGCTGCCGCCGAAGTCAAAGCCAGCGCGCACATAGCCTGGCCCGACCTTGGCAAGCGATTCGGGGAACACCGCTCCGAAGTCGATATTCCGCAGATCGCGGAAGTCCTCAACAATGGCATTCCACTGTTGTCCGTACGCGGCAGCCGTGCGGAAGGTGCCAAACACCGGGTCGTAAGAATGACGAGCCAGGTTGTTCTCACCAGCGATGTCTTCCAACAGCTGCGACACGATGACGCGCACCGTGGCGTTGTTTGGCAGCACGCCAACCGGTTCTAACACCACCTCGGCACCGTTAAAGTCGTTGCGCTCCAAGATCACCGTCGCCGGGATCCACGTGAAGTCTTCGGCATCGCCCGGATCGTTACGTTCGAGATCCTTATACTCCAGGTAGATGCGGCCGCGGGCGGCCTCCTCACGTCGCAACGGATTCGGATCGAACGAGACCGGCACATTGAGGTCACGTGGGTTGAGCGCTTGATCAAACTGCAAACGCACCGCAACGCGTGGCGAACCAAACAACCCAAGCGGAACCTCGTCGAGCGACGTCGCGGTGTCGACCGACAAGCCAGCCTCCTGCGGCCCGCCCGCTCGCGGGTCGCGGAACAACTGCTGTGGCTGGGTGCCGGCGACCGTGGAGAACTCGATCGTCACTGGCCTCTTTAGGCCGCCCTGCGACCGCGACCGAATGACGGTGCCGTTTTGCTGCTTGCCGCCGACGAGTTGCACGCGATAGGTGCTACCCGCGCGAAAGCCACCGTTGTTCAAGTCGTTGTTGCTTGGATACCTCGGCACAAACAACAACCTCCGCCCTGGCTCGGCATCGCCCGGCTTGGTTGCCAATTCAAAGTTGCCGCTGACAAACTCACTGTTTGGCAAGCCGCTCTCATCGAGCACAGAGAACGACACAGTGGTCAAGTTCGCCGACTCGAGGTCCACCAATTGTGTGAAGTCGAAGGCAATTGGGTCGTTCAGAAAGATGGTTGCACCGTCCGAAGGATCGGTCGCCTCCAACAGAAAATCTCCCCCCGCATTGGTCTCGCCAAGGTCGTCGCCACCCGACGACGAACAGGCAGCAACCAAGAGCAAACAAGAGATCGAGACACAACAGTTGCGTCGCATCAAAAGGGCCTCACTGAGGTAATCGAACAAACAGAGGGGGAGGGATTCTCACCACTCTCAGCTAGCCGCGGGCAGGCAACGCGTAACGGCTGGTGCGAATGCGCACAGGCACTTTCGAAATCGAACACCAGTGCACACGTTGTGTGCGACGGGTCGCGGCCTGCGGATCGCGGCCGGCATGTGGCCTAACGAAAATCAGTTTGGCGTCGGCGTCACGAGATCGATTGGCCCGGTCACCATCAAGTCCTTTGCGTCACGATTGCCGCGTGGTTTGTCATCAACTTCGACAACCATCTCGACATCGAATCGCCCGGCGTGCGGCAGCGCGATCACGAACGGTTTGTCGGCAGCGCAGTTTTCGCTGATGCCATCGCCGAGGTTGATCGACACGCGCCACACCTTGCCAACAATCGGCGGTTGAATGCGCAACGAAGCTTCACCTGGCAACCATGCTGGCAACACCACTTCGGTGTTCATGAATGCCTCAGGAGCTACATCGCGACCGGCATAGCCCTTGGCGCGAACGCTAATCACCGCTCGCTCTTCGTCCAGCAAGCCAATGGCAAATTGGCCGCCCTGGCCGGTAGCCGCAAAGCACATACCAAGCACATCGAGATGCGGCGGCAACAAACGCAAGGACGGCGCGCCTTGCAGTCGCTGGCTTAGCGGCCGAACCCAAACAGAGGCCGACACGATCGGGTTGCCATCAGTGTCCGCCACCCCGCCTAACTGCCGGCCAACCGCGAACGCCACCGGCACCGTGATACGAACCGGTTGCTCCTTCAGCTTTGCCGCCACTGCACGCCCAGCCGCGGCGAACGGATGCCGCACGATGACGCCGAGCGTTCCGTGTTGTGGCAAGTCATCGATGACGGCTTGCCCCTTGTCATTGACGGCGTAACCACCCGACAAGCACTGCCGGAAAAACGGCCATTGGGACACGCCAGTCGACACTGGCGCTAGTGGCACAACAAAGACACGCACCGACTGCAAGCCGTCGGCTCGCGCTGCCAGTTGGATCGACAGACTGGTCGCAGACTGCAGCACTTCGCTCAGCGGTTGGCTGGTCGGCGAAACGGTCATCGTGCGCCAAGTGCTGGCAAAGCCCGGGGCGTGAACCACGAACGGGACACCTTCTCCTGCCGGCACGTTCGCTTCGAAAGCGCCTTCTTCATCGACGGCATACTCGCGTTCGCTACCGTCCGCCGTGAACTCACCGAGCCACACGGTGGCTCCCGGGACCGGCTTCTGGGCCGTATCCTGCACCCGGCCCCGCAGCACGACGCGGGCGCCGACGCGGGCTACGGACTCAACGCTGGGATCCACTGTGACTTGGCGCAGCAAGCGACCACCATCGAAGTCGATGGCGATCAGCGCCACGCCGCGACGGTTGGCCTCGGCATCGAAGCCCGCGCCAACGCCCGCGAGGACTTCCGCCTGCAACAACCTGCCATCGGTGCTGACCGCCAGAGGCAACGATTGCGGTGGCGCGACGAATTGCTCCTTGGACGTCACCGTGATGCGAACGTGAGGACCATCCGGTGAAACCGGATTGTGCTGATTCACCGAATCGCTGGCTCCGGTCCCCGAACTGCCATTGGCACGGTTGGGATCGGCGGCATTCGCCTCGGCCTCGCCGGCCCCCGGCGGCGCAACCACGTCACCCGGGCCAGAAAACACAATGATGGCTACCACCGCGGCCACGATGCACCCTACCAACAGGAACAGTACCGTGCTTCGTTGCATCAAGGATCCGATTGCACGAAGGATACCGCGGATACGTCCAACTGACTGCATGCCACTGCCGATCGCACTCGACTATCGACCAGCCTTACTCTCACGAGCAGGAATCGGTCGGGCCACGCGTGAACTCGCGCGGTCGTTGACGCATTGCCCCGAATTGCGCGTGCACCTGTTTGGCCACAGCCTCGCCCGCAGCAAAGTCGCGGTCGAAGTCCCCGCCGGGGCGCGCCTACACCGCCTGCCGATTGCCGGCCGCGCGCTGCCGATGCTGCGGCGACTTGGCATCGGCGCCGAGCATCTCGCCGGCAACGCGAGAGTCTTCCACTGGACCGACTTCGTGCAACCACCCGTTCGCAATGCTCGCACAATCCTGACGGTGCACGACCTGGCATTTGTTCGGAATCCATCGTGGCATGGCGACCAGGCCGCCGAACTGAGCGAACGCACTCGAACCGCAATCGCGCGTGCCGATGCGCTGATCGTGCCATCGAGCACTACGGCCAACGACGTGCTCGCGTTTGCACCAGACGCCCCGCCGATGCGCATCATTCCGTTCGGCGCCGACCATGTGCCCATGACGACCGGTCCGCATCCGCTGAACGGTCGCGACTACGCGCTGTGCGTCGGCACAATCGAACCGCGCAAAAACCACCGCGCGTTGCTCGCGGCATGGCGAGCACTACCCGAGCCACGACCGCTGTTAGTCGTCGTCGGCGCTATCGGCTGGGCGTGCGACGAAATCGTTGCCGACCTAGAGTTGGCCCAGCGCGAGGGCATCGTGCAATGGCAACCGCACTGCTCTGATGAACAACTGTGGCCGCTACTTCATCATGCCAAACTGCTGGCCTACCCATCGCTCTGGGAAGGCTTCGGCTTCCCGCCGCTTGAGGCCATGGCCCTGGGCGTGCCGGTCGTAGCGCATCAAACCGACCCGATGCGTGAGTTGGGCGATGACGCACTAACGTTGGCCGACGCCACCAACGTCGAGGCACTGGGCGCAGCGATCGAACGCGTGCTGCACGACAACGACCATCGCCGTTCCTGTATCGAAGCAGGCCTTCAGCGCGCGAAATCGTTCGTCTGGCAAGAATGCGCGACGGCCCACGCCGAACTGTATCGCGAGGTCTCGTCGTGACGATCGCGTTCGATGGCATCTGCCTCGGCGACGGACCGGCCACCGGTGTCGGCCGTTCGTTCTTGAATGCATTGCAGGCCTACGCCGACCGTGGCGAAGCGGAGTGCGTGCTGCTACTACCCAAGGACGTCACGATGCAACCGATCGCGTCCGTGCGCCTCGTCGAAGCGCCGCGCGGCGCATGGCAACGGCAGCGACAACTGCCGCGCATCCTGCGAACTGTAAATGCGCGGTTACTGCACAGTTCGGTTGCCTCCGTGCCGCTCCACACTCCATGCCCAACCATCGCCACCGCGCACGATTTGCCGTGGCTGCACCCAGAACTCGACGAACCGGGCAGCGCCTGGCGACAATTCGCAACCCGGCGCGCGCTGCGCAGTGCCGCGCGAGTCATCGCCCCGTCGACGATGACCAAGCGCGATGTCGCAATGCTGCTCGGCAAGCGATGCCCACCGATCGAACTGGTCATGCACGGCACAGCACGAGGCCCCGGACCAACCGAATCAAGCACCACGGCGCGCGACGGCGCGTTCCTAGTGCTTGGCGACGATCGTAAGCGCAAGAATCGAGCGCGCCTGCGAGCGGCACATCAACTCGCACGAGCCCAACACGACGACCTGCCCGACCTGTGCTTCTGCGGACCACCCGACCACTACGTCGACGAAGCGGAGAAACTCGCGCTGCTACAATCTTGCCGCGCGCTAGTGCATGTATCGCACTTCGAAGGCTTCGGCATGCCTGTCTTAGAGGGACTCGCCAACGGAGCACCGGTGGTTTGCTCCGACCTGCCGCCACATCGTGAGATTGCCGACCTCGGCAAGAACGGCGAGCTTGCCCTGTTCGTCGACCCGCAATCGATCGACTCGATCGCCGACGCGCTCGCGCGGATCCACCTAGACTCCGAACTGCGTTGGCGACTGGCGCTTGCCGGCCACCAACGCGCGCGCGACCTGACGCCACAAGCAACCGCCGAGCAATGGTCCCGCATCCACCGCGAGGTGCTCGTATGAGCATGCACGTCGTCGTTTCCGGCTGGCTGCTCGGCCCGCATTCGGGTGCCAACCAGCGCCTACTCGCCATACTCGCCCACGCCGGCAAGCACCTACAGCAAGACGAACGCATCACTGTCCTGCATCGGGCAGATTACACGCCGCCAACGTTGTCACGAACGAACTGGCTACCAATCGACATCCCAACCGGTCCAACTTGGAAGCGTGCCGTTCGCGAACAGTCCCGCCTGCCAACGCTGCTGAAGGAACTCGATGCCACCGTCTACGATCACGGCTTCTTGCCGCCACCTCGGGTGCCCATACCGCTGTGCCTGACGGTCCACGACCTGCGCGCCGTCGATGGCCACACGAAGTGGCCGCGCATCCTGGCGCGCTCGGTGCTGCGCAAGGCGTGTCGACGCGCGCACGCGATCGTGACACCAAGCAAGTGGACGGCCACGCGACTGCACGAGATCATCCCGACTACGATCGAACGAACCGTCGTCGCACGAAACGCCACATCAGCACCACCTCACGAACCGCAACCGTTGCCGCGACCACAACCACGCAATGGCTTTGTGCTGCACGTTGGCCATCTCGAAGCGCGCAAGAACCTCGACGTCATGATCCGCGCATTGGCGTTGCTTCCGCGCGACGAAGTTCCCGAGTTCTGGTTAGCTGGCCGCGACGCGGGCAGCGGCCAGCAACTTCTGCAACTCGCTCGAGACCTTGACCTAACTCCCGTTGTGCACCACCTCGGTGCCGTCGACGAAGAGACCTTGCACTCGCTCTACCACCACGCGCGTGCCGTCGTGATGCCTTCGATCTACGAAGGTTTTGGCATCCCGGCCCTCGCAGGGCTGGCATACGGAAAGCCAGTATTAGCGGCCGACGCGACGGCGCTACCTGAGATTCTGGCTGGCCACGGCACGCTGCTACCGGCAGACCAACCTTTGGCGTGGATGCGAGCCATCCGCACGGCAATTCAAGAACCAGTCGGAGACCAACAGAACCCTGCGGCGGCGGAACGGCGCGCCTTCGTCGACACGACCGAAACGTGGGACGACATCGCCGCAAGCTACGTCATGACTTGGCGCACGCTCAGCACACGCGAGCATCGCTAGCCAAGCACGGCGGTACCGCGGCACCGACGTCAGCCGGCTACCCCATCGCGGTGACGATGCCGTAGACGATGCCACCTCCGATCGCCAAAACGCCAACCACAGCCAGCAGGCGCATGCCACCCGACATCTGGCCAACGTCATCGCCGAGCGGATTGTTGCCGGACGCCTTCTTCGAATACTGAAGCACGCGCTGTGACGAACCGATGACGTCGTCGCCGGCCGCAGGCTGCGCCGTTCCAGGTGCCGCTGGCTGCGACTTGCGCACCTCAATCACCGGTTCCTGGCGGCGACGAACTGGTTCGGGCTCACGACGAGTCGGTGCCGGAGCCTGCTGCACTTCAACGACTTCGTCTTCAAACTCAACGACGTTGGTCGGCGCGGGCTTAGCTGGCGGCGGCGTAAACAGATCATCATCACCGAGCAAGTCGTCGCTAGCACGCGGGGCTGGCTTCGGCATGGGCGCCTTCGGAGCTGGCGCACTCTGCCTCGGCTCAGCCGCGATCGGCGGCGCGGAGCTCGGCGAATCACCGAACAAGTCGTCATCGTCATCGAAGATCACCGACGCACCACTCGTCGAACGAGTCGTCGACTTCGCACCAGGCAACGCACCTTCGCGATAGATGATGACGGTCTTGCCGATGCGCACTTCGTCGCCATCGCGGATCAACCGGCGATCTACCGGCTTGCCATTGAGCAACGTGCCGTTGCTGCTGTTCATGTCCTCGATCTCAACGACCCCGGCTTCGATAATCAGCCGTGCGTGACGCCGGGAAGCCTTGGTGTCATTGACGACCACATCGCAAGCCGAAACCCGCCCGAGAACGAGGCCATCGCGCACGCCAATGAACGCACCGTCCGCCAATTCCAGGTATCCACTCATCGATGACACCGCCACTCACCAGCACGCAAGAGAAACTGCATGCCGTCACGTATACCATCGGGACCCATGGCCATCGCCATATCGGCACACCAACTCGCAGTGACATTCGCTGGCCGCGGCAAGAAAGCGGCGGTCAAAGCGCTACTGCCCCTCGATCTTGAGGTGGCGGCGGGCGCGATCGTCGGCGTGCTCGGGCCCAATGGATCCGGTAAGACGACGCTATTGCGGGCTCTCGCCGGCCTGCAACGGCCAACGAGCGGCACGGTCGAGGTGCTCGGCGAGCCTCCGGACAGAAAATCGCTGGTCCAGCGAGTGGCCTACCAGAGCGAAGGCGCCTTGCCGATGGCGGTGCTGTCGGCCCCCGAATACCTGGCGTTCCTCGGTGCCGAACTCGGTCTGGCCAACTCGGAATCGGACCGCCGGGCCAAAAACTTGCTCGAACGGCTCGAACTAACCCACGCAGGAAGCCGCCCGATCCGCACGTTCAGTACCGGCATGTGCAAGCGTCTGGCGCTGGCCGGCGCACTGATTGCCGACCCCGAGGTGCTGCTGCTCGATGAGCCGACCGCCGGCCTCGATCCGTTCGGCACCGCCACGGTCATGGAAATCCTGCGCGAACGGGTAAACCAGGGCGGCGCAATCCTGATGGCATCACACCACTTGCTGGAGGTCGAGGAGATCTGCAGCGAAGTCTTGCTGCTGCACAACGGAGCGGTCAAGGCACGCGGCACGCTCGAGGATCTGCTCGCCACCGATGACCGGGCGCTGGTTGTCCGCGGCCTCGACGACGACGGCATGCAACAGCTTGCGAACGATGCCAAGACCCGCGGCGGCGAAGTCGTGCGCATCGAACGACCTCGCGACCATCTGTTCGCACTGTTCCGGCGCCTCGGCCGCAGCCGCGACGACACTAAGGTGGGGCCTAAGCGGTGAGCATGTCGTGGCCGTCAGTATGGCGCGGTCCGGCTGGCCTGACGTTCCGCCTTTGCTTGCGAACCAGCGCTGCGCCGACCACGATCGCGTTGTTCATCGCGCTAATCGCGAACGTCGCCAGCGAACCGGACCTCATCAACGGCAGTCCAGCGGCGGCGGCGACGCCATGGCTGACGCTGCCGCTGTTGGTGGTCGCCGTTGCGTGCTGCCTGTGCGCCGCGCACGCATGGCCAACCTTTGCGTTGCGGCAGCCCGGCGCAGACACCGTTCGCCGCCTCGAACGTTCGCCATTTGGAGGACGCGGCGCCGTGATCGCTGGCGCGTTGCTCGCACAACTCGCGTTGTCGGGACCGCTCGCGATCGGGTTGGGTGCGTGGCTTGACGCGCCGAACCACGCGCGCCGCCATTACGAAGTAGTCGCCCCCGAGCAACCGGTTCTTCAAGGCAAGGGCACGAACGTCACGTTCCGGATCGAAGGGAAGCCGACCGTCGACGCGATCTGGATGCGGCCACGCGCGTCGCTGCCGACCGGTGATGGCGCGACCGAAGTCACGATCACTGCTGATGGAGAACGTCTAGCAAGCACACCAATCGCGTTCAGTGAATCGGGTGCACTAATGCGCGTTGCGATCCAACCGCAACCTCTGTCACAGTTCACGCTGACGCAAACCGCGGGCAGCGTGCCGCTCTACTTCGCGCCGAACACGGTGACCGCAGTCGGCGCGGCCGACCTGCCAACGTGGGCCAACAGTTTGTTGCTGGCGTTGATCGCGACGTGGACAAGTGCCATCACGCTGACGATCGCAGCACTGATCGGACTGGGCACCGGGTGGGCCACGCTGGCGACTGCGATCTGTTGCTTACAGTTCGTGCAGTGGATCGGCAACACGGGACCGATCGCGAATGCCCTGCTCGCGGTCATGCGCGGGCAGTGGTTGCTATGACCGAGACTGGAGTCACCGCTGGATGACGAAGTTGTGGGGTTCTGGTCCTGGCACCATAGCGACCCCCTAGTGGTCGCCCTCGCCGGTGCCGGGTGCCTTAGGCAACTGCAGCATCTGGCCTTGTTCGGCAACGACCTTGCGCAACCAGTCTTCCGAGTAGCCGATGCCGCGCGAACGACCACCGTCGCGCACGTAACCGTCAACGTGCTTCGCGATGATCGTGCCGGCGAGTTTGCGCCAGTCTTCGAACAGGCGATCGGCGGCGGCTACGGACCAGTCAGTTAGGAAGCGGCGGGCGTGCTCTGGGTTCGACTCCAGCATCGCGGCGGCGGCGGCGTCGATCGCCGGCATCATCGCTACGAAGCGTTCTTCGTTTTCGATTTGGGCGGCGAGCACGTCCGGCACCACGCGCGACCACTTGTCGTAGGTGAGGTTCGAAACGACGTTGCTGACCCACCACGCGGAGTCGAATGAGAACTCACCGTAGGTGCCGGTTGTGTAGGACTCCGGCAAGCGTGACATGCCGCAGTAGAGCGGGATGAAG
This sequence comes from uncultured bacterium, assembly GCA_937906475.1. Classification (GTDB taxonomy): domain Bacteria; phylum Planctomycetota; class UBA1135; order UBA1135; family UBA2386. The sequence goes on along the minus strand of CALCZA010000021.1, from coordinate 28,648 downwards.
CACGACGTGTAGGGATCGTCGGGCGTGAACCAGTAGACGCCGCCGACTGGATCGGGCAACCACGCGCGGCACTGCGCCAACATCACGAAGCCGGCCTGTTGGGTCGCAATCGGGCGTTCCCATGCGTACTGCGTGCCATCCACTTCGAAGCGCAGACCGCGGCAACGCAGCGGGCTATTAAACGGTCCCGCCGACACTCCCTTGGTCATGTCGTACGGCGTGCCTTCGTAGTGATCACGCATCAAGCTCATGACGTCGCGCACCGACAACTTCGCATCGACCTTGATGAACAACGGGTAGTGCTTGGCTCCGACCACGCCGCGATGGAAGTCCGGCGACAAGTTGCTCGACGGCGAAGCGCGTCGCAGCACGCTCCAAACCCGCGTCGCACAGGCGCGCTTGCTGGTTGCCTTCGGGTTTGGGTGGTAGGCATCGCGCCACGAGAACGGTTTGCCGGCGGCCGGATCGTAGAAGCCTTTGGCCACCGCGAACTCGACCACGTCTTTGGCGAACAGCCAGTTGTCCGGATCGTTCCTCGGGAACTCACCGATGCGGGCCATGTTCGCCGACACCGAGATGCAGCCCTCGGGAACGCGCGCGGCGACCCACAAAGCCCCCATCTGGCCTTTGCCGCGGCCGATGATCTCAAGCACCCACGCCTCATTCTTGTCGGCGATCGCAATCGTCTCGCCACCGGATCCGTAGCCGTATTCCTTGCACAACGCATCGATCGTCGCAATCGCTTCGCGCGCGGTTGCAGCACGCTGCAGCGTCAGCCACATCAAGCCGTCGTAGTCGAGCATGCCGTCGGGGTTGCGCAGTTCGCGTCGGCCACCGGTCGTCGTCTCCCCCAACGCCACTTGGCGATCGTTGATCAAACCAACCACCGAATAGGTCTCGGCGACCTGACGGTATTGGCCACGCACTCGATCGTTCTCCCATGCGACCAGGTCGACCAGTTCGCCAACCTTATGATTGCCTCCTTGATGGTGCAGAAGCTTCGGCATGAACGCCGCGTCCGCCGAGTAGGTAATCATCACCGAGCCATCGGTCGACGCGCCGCGACTGACCATAATGCTGGTGCAAGCATCGAAGTTTTCGTCCGGAATCTGGACGACTTGGGCGGCCAGCGGGGCCGTCAGGATCAGCAAGAGTAAGACGCGCGATTGGTGGGCCATAGGTTTGCTCCGGGACGGGCATGCTAGCCGCCACACCACTCCCGACCTCGCCACGACCTTGTCCCAACCCCGAAAGCGACTGGCGGGGTGCGCTCGAGCCCAAATCGGGCTAGGCTCTGGTAGCGTGCCACTCGGAACCCTCAGGTTTTGAGCGGCTTCCGCGAGACACCTAATTGATGTTCGAACTGCGCACGGCCTGCACCCTAGTACTGTTTGCTGGTGCGGCGGCCCTGTTGCCGCCGCCTCTAGAGGGATTGCGCGAGTTCGGCAGTTGGTGCCTGCGACCGGCGCGCCTACCGTTCGCTTGGCAGGCGATGCAAGACGCCACCAACAAAGGGGATGCGCGCGAGTCATTCGCTCGCGGCCAACAAATCATGCAGCTTGTGCCGAGCTGGACGGATGGTCACTCGGCAATGGTCTACCGTTACGTTCTGACGCACGACGACAGCGAAGACGCAAGCCGTGTCGCTGAGGCAGCCGAGAAGCGGGTCTACGCCGGGCTCGGACGGCTCGAAGAGGCCCGCCAATATGCCGGCCAGCGTGAATACGGACTGTTGTTCGCCGCGGCCAACCTGCCGGATATCGCCTGCGCGAACTTCCCCGGCCTCGACGAGCGCTTGCAGCAACGACAGGCCGGTGGTGCAGCGGCGATCGCCAACCACTACTTCGAGTTGGCGAACCGGCTGTTCCCGTCACCGGCCGTCCACGAACAACAGTTGTGGTATGCCCCCACGCTGGCTGGCGCGATGCTCGCGTGCGGATTGACGTCAACGGCTCTGGGCATACTTGATCGCGCGATCGCACAAGCCCCACAAATACGAGACCAAGAGTTGGCTACCGGATGGACCAATCGGCTGCGAGAAGTAGTCGCCTGGCTGCGCGGTAATCGCACCGTGAACCTCGACAACGTCTTCGCCGACAAGCGATTCGAAATGCTCCAGCCATTCCTCCTGGACTGACTCCACCGCAGATGCCCGGCTTCGACGAACTCACCCAGCTGATCACTGACTACCCCTATATCGGGGTGGCGGCGATCTTCTTGCTGTGTGGCCTCGGCCTGCCTCTGCCCGAAGAGATCGTGCTACTGGCGGCGGGCTTCGTCTGCGCCAAATACCCCGATCACGCCAAACTACTGCCCATGATGGGCTGGTGCGCCACCGCCATCCTGGTCGGCGACATGATCCCGTTCTTGCTAGGACGAACCTTCGGGGTGCGGTTGCTGCGCCTGAGATGGCTCAGATACCTCATCACCAAGCAGCGCCTGGTGACCTTTGACCGCTGGTTCCGCCGCCGCGGCGACATGGTCATCGTGATCTCGCGGTTCCTCGCGGGCCTGCGCATGGTCGCGTTCTTCACCGCAGGGGCGATGAAGATGCGCTGGAGCCGATTCTTGCTCCTCGACGGCTTAGGCATCGTGCTGATCGTGCCGTTACTGACCTGGATAGGATTTAGCAGTGCGGGATTCATCGAAGAGGTCATCGCCTGGGTCGAGAAGATCGAGCGCGGCCTGCTCTGGGGCACGGTCAGCGGGTCGCTACTGCTCGCCGGCGGCCTGTGGCTATGGCGCCGACGCCGCCAGCAGCAGCAGCGCAGCGAGATGACCGAAGAGTTCGTGCAGCCGAAGAAGCCAGTGAACGAGCCAGGCGCGGACAAACTGGCGGCAGATGCTGGCGACGAGTCGCGCGGCGAGTTTGACCTCGAGCCGCTTTCCGATGCCGGCGAACCGCTGCGCGACGAGGAAAACGATTCGAAAACAGAATCCGGAAGCGGCGGTCTCACCGGAGAAACCGGCGGCTCCGTAAATCCGTAGTCACGCGAGCAATCAGGGTGCTTGTGTTGGACCGGCCCTGGCAGCTATCTTGCCGGCCCACTTTTGCGCCGGTTCACCAAGGCCCGCGAGTGTCATTGCTATGTATCTAGTCTGGAACCTCCTCTCTCTCGCTATCGCCCTAGCAGGCCTCGCCTACGCCATTAACGCCTTCAAACAGATCATGGCCAAGGATGCCGGCGATGATCTGATGCAGAAGATCGCCAAGCTCGTCCAAGACGGTGCCAAGGCGTTTCTTTTTGCCGAATACAAGTGGCTCGCGGTGTTCGTCGCCGTCGCCTTTGTGTTGTTGATGCTCGGCACCGACGACCCGGCCAACGGCCAGTTCCTCGGTTACAAAACGGCGATTGCGTTCTTGCTCGGTTGCGGCGCTTCCGCAATTGCTGGCTACTTCGGTATGCACTGCGCCACCCGCGCCGCGGTGCGCACGACGCAAGCCGCCAAGACCAGCCTCGGTGGCGCGCTCGATGTCGCGTTCAAGTCGGGCACGGTCATGGGCATGACGGTTGTCAGCATGGGCCTGATCGGCATCACGCTGCTGTTCCTGATCTACGGCGCTCCCGATGCCGACAAGGAAGCCGTCAACTACATCAACTACATCCTCGGCTTCAGCTTTGGTGCTAGCTCGATCGCGCTGTTCGCGCGTGTCGGCGGTGGCATCTTCACGAAGGCTGCGGACGTCGGTGGTGACCTGGTCGGCAAGATCGAAGCAGGCATCCCCGAAGATGACCCCCGCAACCCAGCCACCATCGCAGACAACGTCGGCGATAACGTCGGCGACGTTGCCGGCATGGGTGCCGACCTGTTCGAAAGCTACGTCGGTGCAATCATCGCGACGGCGATCATCGGCTTCTCACTGGTGCCTGGCGGCCTGGAAGGCGATGCGCACGTCGCAGCACTGACCAACCTGCTGATGTACCCGGTGGTGCTCGCCGCGGTCGGCGTCGTCGCCAGCTTCATCGGCACGTTCCGCGTCAAGGCTGACGACGAGAGCAAGCTCTCCGAAGCCCTGTTCGGTGGCCTGATCGCTGCCTCGATCGCTCTGCTCATCGGTGGCGCTGCCCTCACGATGATCATGAAGCCGAGCCCAGCGATGACCCCCGGTTCGGCCGAGACGGCTTCGCACTGGAACGTCTACTTCGCGATGTGCATCGGCCTAATTGGCGGCATCGTCATCGGCAAGATCACCGAGTACTACACCTCGGAGAAGAAGGCCCCGGCGCAGACGATCGCGCAACAGTCCGAAACGGGCGCCGCGACCAACATCATCCACGGTCTCGCGACCGGCATGGCATCGACCTGGGGCCCGACCCTGGTGCTCGCCATCTCCATCTATGTCTGCAACGACATCGCTGGCATGTATGGCATCTGTGTTGCCGCCGTCGGCATGCTGAGCACGCTCGGCATATCGCTTGGTGTTGACGCTTACGGCCCGGTTGCCGACAACGCTGGCGGTCTCGCCGAGATGTCGCACCAGCCGCCGGAAGTTCGTGAGCGCACCGACCAACTGGACGCCACGGGTAACACCACGGCCGCCATCGGTAAGGGCTTCGCCATCGGCTCGGCCGCGCTGACCGCGCTGGCCCTGTTCTCGGCCTACAAGGTCGCAGCCGGTGTCACGCTCAGCCTCGACGACGCAAAGGTCGTCATGGGCCTGCTGCTCGGCGCGATGCTGCCGTTCGTGTTCAGTTCGATGGCCATGAAGGCCGTCGGCAAGGCCGCCAACGCGATGGTCGAAGAAGTTCGCCGTCAGTTCCGCGAGATCCCGGGCATCCTGGAAGGCACCGGCGAACCCGACTACGTGCGATGCATCGACATCTCGACCAAGGGTTCGCTGCGTGAGATGATCGCTCCTGGCTGCCTCGCCATCGCCGCCCCGATCGTGCTCGGCATGCTCGTCGGCCGCGAAGCCGTTGGCGGACTTCTCGCCGGCGCGACTGCCGCTGGCGTCATGATGGCGCTCTTCATGGCCAACGCAGGCGGCGCCTGGGACAACGCCAAGAAGTACATCGAGTCCGGCGCGCTGGGCGGCAAGGGCAGCCCAGCCCACAATGCTGCCATTCAAGGTGACACGGTCGGCGACCCCTTCAAGGACACCGCTGGCCCGTCGATCAACATCTTGATGAAGTTGATGACGATCGCCGCGCTGATCGCGCTGCCGCTCTTCAAGACCGCAACCGTCGTCTAGTCGTCGCTGCGCTGGCCGTATTGGCCAGCGTAACCCAGACGGGCAAACCCCTGATGGCGTGGGCGCTTCGCCCCGCCATCCGCTCCAAAACAAGCCGCCACGCGGCCGTGCGAGGAGCCAATCGCCAGGGAAACCGAGGAGCAAGCGACCCCTCAACCGGGTCAAAGCCATCGCCTCGCCCCCAATCCCGACACCGGCAATTGCAGACTCCTTCGAAGGAACGAGTCGCCGGGGGTTACTACCTCGCTCCGCGCCGGTATCCTCCAGTAGCACTGTTGTGCATCACTAACCTGTTTCCGAGACCCATTAGTTGTCCTCCAACGCCCCCGAACGTTCGCCGAACACCGCCCCACAACCAGGCTCCCCGCCTGATAAGGCGACTAGCGATTTGGCCCTGTTCCTTGCTGAGCGCCTCGACCAGAGGCAAGCCGATGACATCAAGATTCTTGATGTGTCCGGCCCGCTCGTGATCGCGGACTACTTCATCATCGCTACCGTGCAGAGCACGCGCCAAGCGCAGTCGCTCGCGAAGGAAGTGGAGATGGAGCACAAGCACATGCGTGGCCGCCGCCGTCGCAATGGCCCCGCTGATGCACCGGACAGCAACTGGGTGTTGGTCGACTTTGGCGACATCGTAGTACACCTGTTCTTGCCGGAAGCGCGTGAGTACTACGGACTCGAAAGCCTGTGGGCCGATGTGCCACGACTGCCGTTCACGGCAACAGCGCCACGCGCGTCCGACGAAGAAGATGGTGCAGAAGTTCGCCAACCGACGCTCGATGGCTTCGGCGCGTTCTTGCCTTCGGCGATTGAGCCGGAAGCGGCGAGCGATGCCTCGGATAGCGACACTGACAGTAGTGACGGCGACGCCGGCACCGACGCCAAGTCGGAGTAACGCAGTCGCCTCGCGCGCCCCACGCCGGCTAGGCCCGGGCAAGCAAGACCCGCGCGAGCAAGAGGCACAGCGCATTGCCCCGCAGAGGTGCTGCCTGCGATTGGGTCGGTCGCACGAGACCGACGGCAGTCGGTGCGCGACTAGAGTTGCCCACTCAAGGTCAAGTGGCGGCGCTCACGATTTCAGAGCGCGGGCGGCATCGAACAGAACCGATGCGTTAGAGCGCGACGCTTAGAGTGTCGGCTCGTTCTGCTCTTCGTCAGCGACCAACTCGATGAGGCCACGCTTCAGCTCTTCACTGGCGATCTTGATGTAGTTGCGCTCGCGGGTTTCAAACAGCGGACGCTGACCACGGACTAATTCGCGAACACGCTTCTGCAGAAGGGCGGTCAGGCGGAACGAACCGCCGACTTGCTTCACGAGCTCCTGGGGGAGGCTTTGTTCCATATGGATGATGCTGACTCAGTCTGACTGGCCGACCACCGTGGCACCCTCGAACGAGGGTCCTGGGCCGGAAAGGGGCGGGAATCCTACGCCTGGCCCCCGCCAGGATCAATATGTCGCGGCGGAACGTGGCTGACTAACTGACGGCGACGGCTCAGGGGGCTCCGCTGTGGTGGTCGAATGGGCCATGAGAACGGGATTTTGGCACACCGAACGGGGCTACAAGTAGCTGAAGTTCCCCTCGGGCGTTCGAAACACCTTCGAAGGCCGTCCGGGCAATCCTCAGTCCCGTTCACCCGTAGGTGGCCGCAGGCCGCCATCGGGATTCACTGCGACGATGGCAATCGCTTCACCTCGATAGCCAACACGAACAATGGCGCCGGGCGCAGCAACTACAAGTCGCGCGCGTCAACCGAGACCTGCATATCGCTCCAGGCGTAGTGACCGGACCTCTGGGTACTCGAATTGACCATGTGGATGAGCACCTGGCGCGCCGAACTAGGGCCGACGACCTGGATCTCAAAGCCGTGCGGGAACCCGCCCTCGCCCTCGTCGATCAGTCCGTAGCGGCCGACGCCAAACACGGGCAGCGAGTAGATGCTGGCGACCGAGTGGTGACGGTAGCTAAGCAAGCCAGTCGCGGTCTGGTCCGAGCGGGCGACCTCGAACGGATCGGGGCGCGGGTAGATCGAGTTCGAACTCAGCGAGCCATCGCTGGGATCAATCTGACGGAACGTGCCGGAGACTGCCGGTAGGCCGCCGCGAATCCAGACCATCTCGCTCGCATCGTGCGTCACGCCGTTCGCATCCGCGGTCGCGTTGAGCAGATGCAACAACACCTCAGCTTGGTCAACCGGATCGGTGATGCGATCGATCGAGGCGGCATCGATGAGCGGTTCACTGACGATGCGCACGATGTTGAGGCCGATCGGGTGGCTCGGGTCCGGACCACCGGATTCGGGCGTCAGATAGAAATAAACCCAGCGGTAGACGTCGACGAGGTATTCGGTCGAGCTAGTACAGATGTAGCTATCGCTCCACGCCAGCTTGGCGAAGAACATCGAGTTGCCGGTGATCTCCGAACCGACGGTGTCGGTGCGAACGGTCTCGTTTGCTGACACAGTCGGCAATAGCATGCCCGCGAGCGGCGGCGGGGCACCCTGGAGATCGAGCGCCGCAAGATTGGCGACACCTTCGGCGTTATTGCCGAAGATACGCACCGACGAGACCAACTCCAGGCGCATGTCATCGATCAACTGCTGCGTGATCTCGGTGACACGGTTCAGCCGCCGTGAGTATTCCTGGGCTTGCCCACCACTCAGCGACAGCGACGTCACCACGTAGATCATTCCCGCCAGCAACACCGACGAAATGACCAACTCGATCATGCTGTAACCGGCTTCGCCGGACGTCTTCTTTGAATAGCTGTTCATGACTACACTCATCGCTGGATGAAGATCTTGGTTTGATGCCAGGAGTAGTGAGTCTGAGCGCCATCTCGGTAGCACTCGATGCGCAGCAGGTAGCTCCCCTCGGGGAAGTCCTGCTCCGGCGTATCCCACGTGTAGTTCTCGTCACCGGTCGTGGAGTCACTGATCAAATACATTGCGGCTTCGGGCAACTCGCCGATGTTGGTAACGGTGTCGTCCTGCACAAAACGCCACGTCGCGCCGTTGTCGCTAGAGTAGGTGATCGAGTATTCGAGCTCCGACTCATCCTCAGAGAATGCGCCGGTCTGTGTGTAGGGCAGGCCGTCCCAACGCGTCCACGTCGTGGCGTACAAGATCTCGATCTCAGACGGGTCGTTAAGTTCAGTGATGTCAGTCGGCGACGAGACCTCGACGCGCGCAAGCTGCGGGATACGCAGCGTGTTGCTGATATCGCCGGCCTCGAAGAACGAATGTGCCAGCGACAGCACGGCCCACTTCGCAATGAACGTCGTGCCAGATTCCACGGCCTTGTCGATGCCGTTGACGACGATGTAGCCAGCGCTCGTATTGGTCGGATTGGTCAGTTTGACCAGGCCCGAACCGACACCGGAACCGTGCGTGTAGTAGCTCTCGTAGAGCGAACCGGTATAGCGCGTCGTGTACGGCGGGTAATTCCAGTGGTCACCGCCGGTGCCACTGTAGCTGAGCTGGAACGGTCGACTGACCGGCGCCGTCGACGGCATGGTCATGCTGTAGTTGTCGGCGACTTCCTGGCCAACCGACGTCAGCGTCGCGTTGCCACCGCTAAACACGTGGCGGAAGCTGCTGGACGACGTGCCGATGTTGAAGAACGTCGAGCAACCTCTCGTAGACGTTCGCTGGTGGTTGCTGAGGAGCGCAGTCCCGTAAGCGCTCCGCCCCGAGACGTTGTATGCAGTCGTCGTGCTGTATTGGAACGCTTGGCCACCGGCTGAACCCGCGGGCAGGTTACCGCGCGCGGTGCCACTCGACGTATCGAAGAACGTCGACGCCAATGTGTCTGGGTACAGTTCGCCAAGCCACGGGAAGCCCGCCCAATAACTCCAGCCGACGGTAGTGCTCGGCACCAGGACGCACTTGCGCTGGCCGGTGATCGTATTGATATAGCCACTGCCCGAACTGCCATGGGGCGTCATGTCACTCGGAATCGAGTTCGGATAGCCGTTGGCCGAGTCGTAGCCAATGTCATTGCCAATGCCGAGGTAGTAGTACGAAAACCCCGTCAGCGATGTGTAGACGCAGGAGCTCTCGACCAAGGCACCGCGCAACAACTGGAAGTAGCGCGGCACGTCGCACCACATCGAGCCGTTCCAGCGGTTGCGCAGGTAGGTACCATTGATGCTACCGAAGTCGGTCTGCGCGTACTCGCTCGAGTTGTTGAGGCGATCGTGATACCAGTTGTAGCTGTCCGGGAAGTCGTCACCGCCGCTAAAGCAATCCTTGTAGGGGAGGTGGCGCGGGTCGCCGTTAAACTGCGCACGCTCGGTCATCGGCACGTCGTCCGCACTGTCCGACCACCACGCGTAAGTCGTCGATAGGTTGTCCGGCTGGAGCATCGTCGGGAACATCGTGCCACCGATCTCCCAGTCGGTACTGCCGCCCGAGTCGTTGCTCGCGACGCGCGTCCGCACTTGCAGCTGCACATCACCATCTGGATCGTAAGTGCTACCATCCGCGCGGATAAACATCGAACTCGTCAAGATCGACGGATCGAGGTTGAGTGTCCAACGCGCTGTGTTCTTGGTACCCGTGCCGTTCGAAAACAGATCTGTGGCAAAGCTCGGGCCGGAATCGACCGGGCTCGGCACGTATTCCATCTGGTAGAGACGCGCGCGTTCGCTGTTGGCGAGACCTTTGTTGTCGACCAGACCGCAACTGAGTGGCGTGTTGTAGAGGTAGATGCGCGTTCGCGGCTCTGCCCGGCGCGGATTGGAGGGGTCATAGATGTACTCCGCCGTGTAGTACATCTCTTCCGCGACGTTCGGTCCATCGCTGACGTGCTTCGCGCCCATGGACGCGAAGTAGTCAGACGTACCATCAACCTCCACGCCGCCCCGAATGTTCTCCAGGACCGCCGTGCCAACTAGCTGGGTCGGATTGAGCGATTGCACCAGATTGACGCCCATGATCTCGACGATCATGGGTTCGGACATGCGATCCACCCCGCTGTAGAACTGCGGGTAATCCGTGTAGGCATACATCCGCAAGCGCAACGGATCGGTGACCCCCGAGTCGTCCTTCTTGGTGCGCAACTCTTCCGGATGCGTGACACACCGCCAGTTCGGGTGGTTGATCGGATCTTTGGCCGCGTCGCTGAAGTTGCGCAAAGCAGGCATCGGCATCAGCTCGCCGTGCAGGTTGATGACCAACGCGTTCTTGTACTTCGCCGGGTCGGTATTCATCTCGTCCATCAGGATCCGCATGGTCGGCTCCTTGGACATGTCGGTCAGTTCATCGGGAGCGGCAACACCAGCCGCTACAGCGTCTGCAATATCGCCTTCACGCTGCTCGATCTCATCGACCCGGGCTTGCCACAACGCATACTCGTCTGGGTAGCGCATCGCGTGGTTGTAGAAGTCTGCAAGCGCATACGGATGCGGGTTCAACGTCGCGTCGTAGCCATTTACTTCTCCACCATCGAGGTTCATGCGCGCCTTGATGTTGTCGGGCACGTAGTAATACGACGACGCGCTACCCGCCGGCATCGCCCCCGGATAGTGGTAGACCTCGGTCAGCGGATTGAGGCTATCTTCATCCTCGTTAATGAACGGCCGGTAGGCCATGTTGCGACCGTAAGCAGCCTTCGTGATCCAGTGCGTCCGAAACGCCAGGCCCGGATTCCGGTTCTCGAGGTCGGTGATCATCGACTCGACGAACGGCTTGATCGAGTCCATAAAGACCCACCAACCCGGGATGTTCTCAACCGCTAATAAGTAGACGTCAAACACCTGCGTCGTCGGGTAAGCGCTACCAGCGGAGTTGATAACGGCCGACAGGTCGGCCATCGGACTCTCGTTGCCGGCGTTATCGCGCTTGAACACTCGCACCGTGACGTAGCGCACGTTGCGGTTGTTGAGGCCAAGGAACGGTCGCACCGTGATGCGACGTGACCAGAGCCACTCACCACCACGTTGATAATTGCCGGAGACAGGATGGTCGGCGGCAACCAGTATGCCATTCTCCGTCTGGATCGTCAGCTGCGCCTTGGTGATGATGCCATCATCGAGAACGTCGAGGTCGACGGCAGCATCCACTTGGCCGCGATCCACAAACCCTTGGATCTCAGCGAGGATCGCTTGCGCCTTACTGAACGCGAACACGCGGTCACGCTCGGTCGCCGTCGTCGAATAATTGATCGAGAGGTGATTGATCAGCACGGCTGATGAGATCACCAGAATCAGCATCGCGAACGTAAGTTCGGCGAAGGTGAACCCGGCCTCCTTCTTCGGCATGGACTTGTTCATAAAGTGCTCCTGGTTGACGTGCCGTGGCATGGTCCGTGGGATATCGACAGATTGGGGCCTTGGAGTGGTGCAAATTGGGCTTACCAGTCCCGAGTTGGGGCCAAGGTGGCTCGAACGCGATTGTGACGAAGTTTGCAACACTTGACCCGCCCGTTAATGCTGCAACCACATTGTCCTTAGTCCGCTCTTTATCCCGCGCCTTCCGCCGCCCGTTCCAGCACCTATGCCGACACTGGGGCATGGTCGTGATCGGACTGCTGCTGGTGCCGATCAACTGCGGCGTAATGCTGTGGATGCCGAGCCTGCTGGGCGACATGCTCGACTCACTGCCGAAGGGCGGTACCACCGAGGCGCTGGCGAGCACGTGCTTGTTACTGCTGGGCCTGGTGATCGCCGATGCGCTGACCTGGTTCACGTCGCGCAAACTGCTGATCAACGCGTCGCGCATGGTCGAGCAGTCGCTCAAGGACGAGATGACGGCGCACTTGCAGCACCTGCCAGTCGCGTGGTTCGACAAGTCGCGCACCGGCGATATCACCTCGCGCATGACTCAGGACGTCGAGCTGGTTCGCTTCGTCATGGGGCCGATGCTGCTGCACGGCGGCAAGACGATCTGCCTGCTGCCGGCGGGCATGGTGCTGATGCTACAAATGGATGTTGCGGTCGCGCTGACGTCGCTGGCAGCACTGCTTTGCGTGTTCGTCAGCATGAAGTTCACCCTGCCGCGCATCCACAAATGGAGTAAGAAGTCGCAGGAAGCGATCGCCGGCGTCTCGCAGCAGGCGCAAGAAGACTTCGCCGGCGTGCGCGTCGTGCAACAGTTCGACATCACCCACCGCGAACTGGCCGCGATGGCGACCAAGAATCGGCGCTACCTGCTGGCCAACCTGCGACTGGTGCGACTGCGTTCGCTGATGAACGCGCTGATGCACTCGAGCACCGGACTCGTCATGCTCGGCGTGCTCCTAGTCGGTGGCCACCAAGTGATCACTGGTCGCATCAGCATCGGCCAACTGTTCCAGTTCATGATGTATTTGGGGCTGATGACGTTCCCGCTGCAGATCCTCGGCTGGACGATCGCGATGGTGCCGCGCGCCTACGCTGCGGCGATTCGCATCGAGGAAATCTTCGAGGCCGAGCCCGAACCGCAGGATGGTGCGCGGCCCGAACTGCGTGGTGCCATCGAGGTTCGCGACCTGACGTTCACCTATCCCGAAGCCAACAAGCCGGCACTCGAAGGCGTATCGTTCGCGCTCGAACCGGGTCAGAAGCTCGGCCTAATCGGCCCCGTCGGCAGTGGTAAGTCGACGCTGTTATCGCTGCTGCTGCGCTACTACGACCCGCCGCGCGGCACGATGTTCGTCGACTGCCACGATGTGTTGGACCTCGCGCCCGGCTGCCTGCGCAAGCTGTTCGCATTGGCACCGCAAGAGCCGTTCTTGTTCAGCGACACGATTAGCAACAACATCACGTTCGACGATGGCACGATCGAACTAGATCAACGCGACGCCGCCGTCGCCGCCGCGGCACTCGAACAAGACCTGCCGCAACTTCTCGATGGCATCGACACCGTGGTCGGCGAACGCGGCGTCACGCTGTCGGGTGGTCAGAAGCAACGCGTCTCATTAGCGCGCGCAGTGCTCAGCGACCGCCCTGGCATGCTGCTCGACGACACCCTGTCCGCGGTCGACCCGAGCACCGAACGCCGCATCCTCGATGGGCTCAACGAAAGCCGCCGCGGCCGCACGGTCATCGCCACCACCCACCGACTCAGCGTCACCGCCAACGCCGATCTAATCCTGGTGCTCGACCACGGCAAGGTCAAGGAACGCGGCACGCACGACGAGTTGCTACAACACGGCGACCTCTACGCCAGGGCTTGGCGCCTGCAAACCGAAGCGCGCGCGCTCGAAACGGACAGTGACGACGCTGCCGAGGGAGGTTCGCGATGAGCAATCCCTACGACGACGACTTGACGGTCGCACGCTTCCAGCTCAGCTTCTTGAAGGATCTGTGGCGATTCGTTCATCCCTACAAGCGCGGCTTCTTCGCGTGCCTGCTTATCCTGTTCGTGTCGTTTGGCCTCGAGTTGCTCGGACCGTGGCTAATCAAGCTGGCGATCGATGGCCCGATGAGCGACGCCACAGCCGATGAAGGCGAACGCCTGTCGATGTTGTGGTGGTATGGCGGCGGCTTCATCGCCGTCACGCTTGGCGGCGCCTTGCTCGGCTACGTCTATGGCCTGCTAACCGCATGGAACGGCCAGCGCGTCATCCGCGATGTGCGCCGCAACTTGTTCTCGCACATCATGTCGACCGGCCTCTCGTTCCACGAACGCAACGCCACCGGCAAGCTGACCACGCGCGTCACCAGTGACGTCGAGAACCTCAACGAGCTGATCTCTACCGGCGTGCTGCAATCGGTCTTCGACCTACTGAAGATCTTCGGTGTGCTGGCGGTGCTGTTCTTCCTCGACTTCGAACTCGCCCTATTCACCCTCGCAACGACGCCGATCGTCATCATCCTCAGCGTCATCTTCCGCAAGAAGGCGCAACAGGCGTATCGCGCGGTGCGCAGCCGGCTCGCACTACAGAATGCGTTCGCGACCGAACTGATCGGCGGCATCCGCACGACGCGCGCCTATGGCCGTGAAGATGCGATCGCCGCGCGCTATGCCGAACGCAACCAGGCGACCACCGACTCGTGGAAGGACACCGTCCATCACTTCTCGGTGTTCTTCTCGCTGGTCGACCTCGCGCTGCGCGCAACCACCGTCGGCCTGCTTTGGTTCGGCGGCAAAGCTGTGCTCGGCGGCGAAATGCTGCCGGGCGAGTTCATCCAGTTCTGGCTCTACTTCGCGCTGCTGTCGGGGCCAATTCGTGAACTGGGTGAGAAGTACAACGTGCTGCAAGCCGCCTTCGCCAGTTGCGAACGCATCTTCCAGTTGCTAGCCGAACCAATCTTCCCGCCACCGCGCACAGATGGCACAGCAGCCATCGACAGCCCCAAGAGCGGCGTCGCCAAGATCACCTTCGAAGACGTCACGTTTGCCTACGGTGACGGCCCGACCGTGCTCGACGGCATCTCATTCACCGCCGAACGCGGCCAAACCATCGCCATCGTCGGTCCCACCGGCGCGGGCAAAACGACCTTGTTGTCACTGGTCTCGCGCCTGCGTGAAGTCGACTCCGGCAGCGTCAAGGTCGACGATGTCGATGTGCGCGAACTCGACACGTCGCAACTGCGCCGCCGCATCGCATTCGTGGCGCAGGACCTATTCTTGTTCACCGGCACCGTGATCGACAACGTGCGCCTGTTCGACCCAAAGGTCAGCGAAGAACGTGTCTGGCACGCGCTAGAAACCGTCGGCGCCGCCGACTTCGTGCGCGCGTTGCCGGACGGCCTACAGGCGCCAGTCGCCGAACGAGGCGCGACGTTCTCTCAAGGCGAACGCCAACTGCTCGCGTTCGCCCGCGCGCTGGTCGTCGAACCGGACGTGCTGGTTCTCGATGAAGCGACCGCAAGCATCGACAGTGAATCCGAAGAGCGCCTCCAGCACGCACTCGAAACCGCACTTCGCGGTCGCACCGCACTGGTTGTCGCACACCGCCTGTCGACAGTTCGCAATGCCGACCTGATCTTAGTACTCGACGGCGGCAAGATCAGCGAACGCGGCACGCACGAAGACCTGCTACGACTCGATGGTCACTATGCGAACATGACTCGCAACGCGGCAGCGGTTCGCTAAGCGGCCGACCCCCTAGTTCTTCTTGGCGAACTCTTCCGGCAGCTTGCCGGTGAGCGCCTTCAAGAACACCACGATGTTGGCGACCTGCTCGTCCTTAAGAGTCAGAGCAAGCTGGTTCTTACCCATCGCCATAACCGTTTCTTCGAGCGTCGCGAGCGAACCGTCGTGGTAGTAAGGCGCGGTCTTCTCGACGTTGAGCAGCGACGGCACCTTGAACGAGTACTTGTCAGCCACGCTACCCGTGACCTTCATGCGACCCGTGTCCTTGCCGTTGTAAGGCACGCGCAGGCCGAGCTTCTGGTATGCGTTCCCGCCGAGCATGCGCGTCAGGTGGCATTGGTTGCAGCCGACATCCAAGAACGTCTTGAGGCCGAGCAATTCTCCATTGCTCAGAGCCCTCTGGTTGCCCTCGATGTAGTCGTCCCACTTCGAACGCGTCACCAACGTGCGCTCGAAGGCGCCGATCGCGATGCCGAAGTTTTTGGCACTGACCGCGGCCTCATCGCCGGGGAACGCCTTCTGGAAGCCGTCAACCAGATCCTTCTGTTCGTTGATCTTCGCCAGCACCGCCGCTTCATCGGCGAGACCGTGTTCGATCGGGTTGAGCACCTGCATGATCGCCTGTGCTTCGACCGACTCGGCGCGACCGTCCCAAAACTGGCGGAAATGGCGCGCTGCGTTGTAGGTCGTCGGCGTGTTGCGATCGCCGCTCTCGCCGGTCGAACCAGGTGACGTCGGCTTATTATCGACGCCGTAGGTGCTCAGGTCGTGGCACGACGCGCAACTGAGGTTGCCCTTCTGCGACAAGTGCTCGCTGTGGTAAAGCGCCTTGCCGAGCGCAATCATCTCTGGCGTCGCCTTGACCGGAGCCTTCGGCGACGGTGGGTCGTCGCCCAGCAGCGCCTTAATCAGCCGGTAATCCACGCGCGGACGACGGATTCGCTTCGGCTTCTGGCCCTGCTTCGTGTCGGGTTTCGTGTCGGGTTTCGTGTCGGGTTTCGTGTCGGGCTTCGTGTCGGGCTTCGTGTCGCTGGAAGTGCCAGATGCGTTACCAACCGGGGCCTTGTCGGTCGAAGTTCCGCCTGCCTCGTTGGCAGGGGTGTTCTTGGGCGTCGGCGACTTGGCAAGCTTGTCGCCGCCGCAAGCAACCAACAACAGCAGCGGCAGCAGTCCGCCGAGTAGGGATCCGATCTTCATAGCAGTAGATGTAGGGCCGGGTTCGATGACTTTCACGAGGTGTAACTGCGAACCTCGTTCGAGATTTCACTGGGTCGGGGCCAGAAACACCAAGATGCCTGGTTTCCCGCTTCGGATAGCAGGCCAAAAATCAGCGCCAGCACTTTGCCAGCGATCTATCGCAACCGCCTGTCATTAAAAGATGAACGAGCGCTAGCCTCCGACAATCAAAGGCGCAGAAAGGGCATCGATTGCCCTGCTCGGCGAGGCTTGCATCTACATCGTAAATCGCGACGATCGCCCGCATGCTAGGCCTGATATTGGGGAGTACCTCCGGCTACCGGCGTGCGTTAATGCAACGCCTGCGGGTGCCATTCACGTGCGAAGCACCGGGAGTCAACGAGGACGACGTCAAGCAACTCAATCACGATCCACTTGCGACCGTTCAAGAACTTGCGCGGCGCAAGGCCAAGTCTGTATTCGACCGCAACCCGACCTGCGTGGTCATTGGCAGCGACCAAGCCGCTGTGCTCGACAACCAACTGATCGACAAACCGGGCGATCGCGTGGGGGCCATCAAACAGTTGACCAAGCTACGCGGCCGGGAGCATCTCCTGATCACTGCGGTCACCATCGCTCACAATAGAGGCCTCACCGAGTTCTGTGACATCACGCGACTGGTCATGCGCAACCTGAGCGAAGATGAAATTACCCGCTACGTAGACACCGAAAAGCCGTTCGATTGCGCCGGCAGCTACAAGATAGAGCAACTCGGCATCACGCTGTTCGAACGCATCGACAGCCATGACCACACCGCTATCATTGGGTTACCGCTGCTGCAACTGAGCAGTGAGTTACGCAAGATCGGCGTCCAACTGCCGTAGGTGCCGACTCGCCAAAAGCTGAGCCAAGCGACTCAATCGATCCCGAGCACATAGACTTCGAGGCACGCTTTGACCCGCGCCAGCACCTCGCGGCCACGATTCTTCCACAACGCCGAGAACGTGTATTGGTAGAGCGGCGGCGCCGCGACGCCGAAACTCACCAGCCCGCAGTGGCGGCCAAGAAACACCATGCGCGGCACGTGAAAGTCATTGCTGGCAACGATCACTGACGTATGCCCGTAGACGGCCCTGCAACGGCGAAGCGAATCGACCGTTCGCAGGCCTAGCGGATCGTCTTCAATTGCGTGTTTCGGCACGCCACGCTGCTCGAGCCAGCGACGCATCGCCGCAACTTCATCAACCGCCAAACCACCTCCGCCACGGCCGCTAACGACAATCAGGGGCGCCTTGCCGAGCCCAAAGAGCTCCCTAGCGATCGCCAGACGATCGACCAGCATCGGGTAGGGCTCGCCATTCGCATAGATCCTCGCCCCCGGCACCAAGATGCAATCAGCTACGGGTACATTACCTACCGCATGCACGAACGGCTGAGCCGACGACACCACATGGTGCTGAACGAGCCATGTTGCCGCCGTGACAGCCAACAACAGAACCAGCAACCCACGCCATAATCGACGCAGCAGGGGCCGTTTCTTCGCCTTCACTTTCTGAGCTACTTCGAGTTCTTTCACAACCGGGTCACCGCCGCAGTTGACCGCGACTCGCCAATGGCGACAATCCTTCGCCGCCGTTCACGGCAAAAGCACGCCAATCATGGCCCAAAACATCCGCAACGTTGCCATCATCGCCCACGTCGACCATGGCAAGACCACGCTCGTCGATGGGCTCCTGCGCCAGACCGGCACTTTCAGTGACCACGAAGCCATTGGCGAGTGTGTTCTGGACAGTAACGAGCTCGAAAAGGAGCGCGGCATCACCATTCTCGCCAAAAACACGGTGGTGAGCTACGAAGGCACCCGCATCAACATTATCGACACGCCCGGACACGCCGACTTCGGTGGCGAAGTCGAACGCGTGCTGTCGATGGCCGACGGCGTGTTGCTGCTGGTCGACGCCGCCGAAGGCCCAATGCCGCAAACGCGCTTCGTGCTGCAGAAGGCGTTCGCCCACCACCTGAAGCCCATCGTCTTGGTCAACAAGATCGACAAGGCCGACCAACGCGCACAAGAAGTCGTCAACGAGATTTTCGACCTGTTCATCGACCTCGATGCCGATGAAGACGCGCTCGAGTTCCCGGTGTTCTACGGATCGGGTCGCCAAGGTTGGATGACCAAGGATCTCGAGGCCGCCAAGAAGGGCGCCGAGGGCCACGACCTCAACACACTGTTCAAGGAAATCGTCGAGCACATTCCGGCACCGACCGATGACCCGGAGCAGGCCCTGCAGTTCCGCGTCACGACGCTCGACTGGAGTGACTACGTCGGCCGGATCGCGATCGGCCGCGTGCACCGCGGCAAGATCAACAAGGGCCAGCGCGTCATGCACCTCGCGCGCACCGGCAAGCAGACCGAAGTCAACCTGCGCGGCGTCTACGCCTTCCGTGGCCTGGGCCGCGTCGAAGTCGACACGGTTGAAGCCGGCGACCTCTGTGGCATCTACGGCGTTGAGGACATCTCGATCGGTGACACGGTCGCGTGCCTCGAGCACCCCGAAGCGATGCCCGTGATCGCCATCGACGAGCCGACCATGACCATCGTCATGAAGGTCAACGACTCACCGTTCGCCGGCAAGGACGGCGGCAAGTTCCTGACGTCGCGACACCTGCGCGAGCGCCTCGAGAAGGAACTGCGCGTCAACGTCGCGCTGCGCGTCGAACAAGGCGAAAGCGCCGACAGCTTCAAGCTGAGTGGCCGCGGCGTCATGCACTTGGGCTTCCTGCTCGAGTCGATGCGCCGAGAGGGCTACGAGTTCGCCGTGCAGAAGCCGATGGTGTTGATGAAGGACATCGACGGCAAGAAGCACGAGCCGATCGAATACCTGACCGTCGACGCACCGGCCGAAACGTGTGGCAAGGTCATCGAGATTCTCGGCACGCGCAAAGCCGAGATGCTCAAGATGGACCGCAAGGGTACGTTTACGCGGGTCGAGTTCACGGTGCCGGCGCGCGGTCTGATCGGTGTGCGCAGCCGCCTGCTCAACGCGACCGGCGGCCAAGCCACGATGCACCACGTGTTCCACGGTTACGGCCCCTACCGCGGCGAGATCGAAGAGCGCATCGCTGGTGTGCTGATTTCGATGACGAACGGCTCGGCGACCTTCTACTCGCTGAACAACCTACGTGAGCGCGGCACGTTCTTCGTGCCAGATGGCGCGGAGATCTACGAAGGCATGGTTGTCGGCGAGCACGCCAAGGACAACGATCTGGTTGTCAACGTCGTGCGCGAGAAGGCCAAGACCAATATCCGTAGTTCGACCAAGGAAGCATTCGTCAAGCTGCCGCCGCCGCGCACCTTCGGCGTCGAAGATGCGCTCGAATACGTCGGCGAAGACGAACTGGTCGAGATTACTGCGGCCAACGTGCGCCTGCGCAAGCTGCACTTACGGGAAACCGACCGCAAGCGGCCAGACCGCCGCCACCAAGTCAGCTAGTCCGACTAAGCTGACGGCAAGATGGCCCGCGAGAACCCTGTGACTGTCCAGGCGCGCAACAAGACGTTGCGCGCACTATCCGAACGACTCGGCTACGAGTTTAAGGACTTGGCCTTGCTCGACCGCGCGTTGACGCACGCGTCGCTGGGCAACGAAGGCAAGAAGAGCTACGAGCGGCTCGAGTTCCTCGGCGACGCGTTCTTGAACTTCGCGGTCGCCGACGCGCTCTACCGGCGTGACGGAGAGATTGCCGAAGGCCAACTGACCGAAGCCCGCGCACGCATCGTCAGCCGGCAACCGCTGGCTGCTGTCGCTCGCGAGCTTGAACTGCAGTTGCATCTCGAATCAGGCAAAGGACTGCAGGTCACCGAACGCTGTAGCGCGCGCATTCTGTGCGACCTGATTGAATCGGTGCTCGGCGCCATCCTGATAGACGGCGGCGTCACGCCCGCGCGCGCGTTCGTTCGCCGACACATTCTGCCAAAAGCCAATTCGGCCGACGACGAAATCGAAGCCGAGAAGGACGCCAAGACCGGGTTGCTGCACTACTGCCAGCACAACAAACTCGGTCAACCACGTTACGAATTGGTTGAGACGGTCGGCCTGCAGCACGAGCAGGAGTTCGTCGTGCGCGCGCACCTGCTCGATGGCCGAGAAGCCACCGGTACGGGGCGGACCAAGCGCGCGGCCGAGAAGGCGGCGGCGGGCAAACTGCTCGACGACCTTCGCGGCTAGGCAACGCGTTCGCGAAGGCAGTGCGGAACGAGGGGATTGGCGAGATCCGCGAGACCATGAAGGGACGTTGCAACGCTCGGCCGCGCATCCCACAATTGCTGGTCATATGGCAACTATCGCAGTCTTGGGCACCGGCTTGCTCGGCGCCGGCATGGTCGAGAACCTCCTCAACAATGGACAAACCGTTCGAATCTGGAACCGCACCCGCGAGAAGCTCGCGCCGCTGGTCGAACGCGGCGCAATTGCCGCCGATGATCCGGCGGACTGCGTGCGCGGCGCCGAACGCGTGCACCTGATCCTGTCTGAAGACAGCGCCGTCGACTCAGTGATCGAGCAACTGCGGCCGGGACTTACTGAGGGCACTCCCATCATCGACCACACCACCAACCGCCCGGACAAGGTACGTGCGCGCTTCGATGCGCTGCGCACAGACGGCGTTCGCTACGTGTCGACGCCTGTGTTCATGGCGCCGAAGCACGCAAAGGCTGGCAGCGGCATGATGATGATGTCCGGGCCCAAGCAAGATGCCGACGACCTGACCGGCGCGCTAGAAACGATGACGGACAAGCTGTGGCACGTTGGCGATCGCCCGGACCTAGCGGCCGTTCTGAAGCTAGCCGGCAACTCGGTCTACTTTGCGATCACCGGTGCGATCGCCGATGTGATCGCGATGGGCAAGAACAACGACGTCGACGCCGAAACGATGATGAAGGTGTTCTCCGAGTTCAAGCCGGGCGCTGGCCTGCACATGGTCGAGAAGCGCATCGCCGGTGCCGGCAACGGCAAGGCGAGCTTCGAGATGACGATGGCGCACAAAGACGCGCGCCTGATGGCTGAAGCGGCAGGCGACGAACACCTGTTCGTCTTGCCGGCAGTCATCACTGCGCTGCAGCGAGGCATCGACGCCGGTCATGGCAGCGACGACTTCGCCGGCTTCGCCAAGGTCTAGGCGCCATACAAACTCCCCAGCGTGCCAAACTGACCTGCGACTTGCGCAATCCCAGTATCCGCAGGTGCCCACCGCGGCCACGTTCGGTAGCGTGTTCGCCCCCATTGCTGACCCGAAGCATTTGCGTCCTACCCCTCAAGCTGCCCTCCTCGCCGCATTCGGCCAACTGCTCGTCACCCGCAACGTGGTTGCGAGTGTGCAACGTGGTGCCCGATGCAAAGCAGGCGGACTTTGGGGCGCATCTGCCGCGCTACTGCTTGCGACGCTGACACAGGAGCATAAGGGCAACCTGCTGATCCTTACCGCAGATGACGTTGACAGCATGATGCTGCAGATGGACCTGCTCGCATTCGGCACCAAAAGCCACGTCCTGATTCGCGAAGAAGAAAGCGATGACGGCGAAGTCGATGCCGTGACTCGCGGTGCCAGGCAGCGTGCCCTCCAAAAATTCGCCGGCGACGGCGCGCCATTGATTGCCGGCGTCGAGGCGATGACCCAATACGTTGCAACACCGCGCGGTCTGCGCCGCGCGCGCCTGGAATTGCGAGTAGGGCAAACACTGGATCGCAGCCAGGTGCTGCAACGCGGGCAAGCGGCAGGATTGCGCAGCGTGCCGCTGGTGTTGGCGCCAGGCGAATGCAGTGTGCGCGGCGACATCGTCGACATCTTCCCAATGGCAGCCGACAGCGCGCTGCGATTGGAGTTCTTCGATGACACGCTGGAGTCAATCCGTAGTTTCGACGCGGCGACGCAACGTACAACCGAAGTTCACGAGACCTATGTCTTGGGCCTCGCCAAAGAAGACGATGCGGAACTCGGCCCGGTCATCAGACACCTGACGCCATCCAGAACGCTGCTGGTCACGTTTGAGCCACTACGCATGGAAGAACGAACGTCGCGACTGTCGTCGTTCGACACCACGTTCTCGCCGCGCATGCAGACGTTGCATGACACGTTGCGCCCGTGCCCGGCCGTCGACCTATCGTCGCTACCGAGCCACGAATACGACTACAAAGTGCTCTCCGCGGGCTCTGCGGCCGGTTCTGGCGAAGCGGACCCGGCCGGCCGATTGCGCAGCGTTCGCGGCATGCAAGGGCAGGTAATGCTGTTCTGCCGTAGTCAGGATGAAGGCGAACGCTTGCGCGAGATCTTTGCGCACAAGGGCGTCGATCTCGGCAAAGAACGCGTCGAACTTCTCGAGGGCGCAATCAGCAAGGGCTTTCGCATTCCGGACCTGAAAACGACCGCCCTATCGAACGTCGAGTTCGCCGGCGTCGCGCAACAACCGCGCATCCGCAAACGCGCCGTGATGCCATCGCGAGCGATCCAAAGTTTCTTCGAACTCGGACCCGGCGACCTGGTCGTACATGCCGTGCACGGCGTGGCGCGCTTCGAAGGCACCGAGTTGGTGCACCGCGGTGAGGGCACCGAAGAGCACCTTCGCCTAACGTTCAAAGACGAAGTCAAACTGCTAGTGCCGGCGAGCAAGATTCACCTCGTCCAGAAGTACGTCGGCAGCGGCGGCAAGGCCCCGCTCGACAAACTCGGCGGCAAAGGCTTCCAAAAGCGCAAGGACCAGGTTCAAGACTCACTGTTTGACCTCGCTGCGGAACTGCTTGAGGTTCAAAGTAAACGTGCACTAGTCAAACGCGACGCCTACCCAAGCGACGATCTCGAACGCGACTTCTTGGACTCTTTTCCATTCCATGACACCGTCGATCAGGCGCGGGCGTGGTCCGAAGTGCAAAGCGATCTTGGTAAGCCAACGCCAATGGACCGATTGCTGTGTGGCGACGTCGGTTTCGGCAAAACCGAGGTCGCACTGCGCACAGCGTTCCGCGTAGCGATCAGTGGCCGTCAGGTCGCGCTACTGTGCCCCACGACGGTGCTCGCGGAACAACACTCACGCAGCTTCAAAGAGCGCTGCGAACCGTTCGGTCTCAGCGTCGAGTTACTCTCCCGCTATCGCCCAGCCAAGCAACGCCGCGATGTGCAGGAGAAACTCAGCAAGGGCAGTGTCGACATCGTCATCGGCACCCACCAGTTGCTCGGCAAGGACATCAAGTTCGCCGACCTGGGCCTATGCATCATCGATGAGGAGCAACGCTTCGGCGTCCGCCAGAAAGAACGCCTCAAACAACTGCGCCACGCCGTCGATGTGCTCACCCTCAGCGCGACCCCAATCCCGCGCACACTGCACGGCTCACTGCTAGGCATCCGCGGCATCAGCACGCTAGACAGCCCACCGCCAGGCCGGCAGGAAGTCGAAACGCGTGTGGTCTTCCGCGACGACCGCATCCTGCGAGATGCGTTACTGCGTGAACTCGGCCGCTCTGGCCAAGTGTTCGTCGTGCACAACCGCATCGACGAACTCGAAGTGCTGGCGCAACGACTGCGCGGCCTAGCCCCCGGTGCGCGCATCGCGATCGGCCACGGCCAGATGACCGAAACAGAGGTTGAGAAGACCGTTCGCGCCTTTATTCGCGGCGAGTTCGACGTGCTCGTCTCCACCACGATCGTCGAGAACGGCATCGACATCGGCCGCGCCAATACGATTCTGATCGACCAAGCCGACCGCTTCGGACTGGCTGAACTGCACCAACTACGCGGCCGCGTCGGGCGCAGCAGCGAGAAGGCCTACTGCTACCTACTACTGCATCGCGACAAGCCGCCGGGCCAGGAAGCCCGCAGCCGTCTGAAAGCCCTCGAGGAGTTCTCACACCTTGGCGCCGGCTTCGCGATCGCGATGAAGGACCTCGAGATCCGCGGCGCCGGCAACCTGCTAGGCCCCCAGCAGTCCGGTCATATCGCATCTGTTGGATATGACATGTATTGCCAACTGTTGAGGTCGGCCGTCGAGTCCGCCAAGGTCGACAAGAGGACGCTTGTGCACGTCGTTGAAGTCGACGTCGACTTGCGCTTGCAGGCCTACCTGCCAGAGCAGTTCCTCCAAGACCCGCGCCAACGCCTCGAATTGTTGCGCGAGATGGACGAAG
The DNA here is from genome assembly GCA_937906475.1 of uncultured bacterium. Classification (GTDB taxonomy): domain Bacteria; phylum Planctomycetota; class UBA1135; order UBA1135; family UBA2386. The sequence continues at coordinate 4,084 of CALCZA010000021.1, read as the reverse complement.
CGACCGACGACAAACGCTTCCAAGAACTCGAAGCCGAACTGCGCGACCGCTACGGCAAACTGCCAAAGCAGGTCATCACGCTGCTCCGCCAATTCCGCCTCAAGCACGCGCTGATGGCATTGGGCGTTCACAGCGTGCAATGGGTCGAAAACGACCGATTAGTCGTGCGTCACCCAGCAAGCGTGCCGCTCGGCGGCAGTTGGCTCGACCACTTCAAGGATGTGCGGCCAGTGGAAGCGGGCAAGACGCACTTGATGCTGAAGAGGCCAGCGCGCGGCAAGCACACGGCGGACAAGGTGCTGGAACTGCTGCTGAAGGCAACGACCGGCTAGTCAGGGGCTAGCCCTGTATCCGCTCGATCCCTCATTCAATGAGGTAGCAGACCTGGCGATCCGAAGATCGCCGAGGAGACACGCCAAAAGGCGTGTCGGCGCGCCACAGTTGGGCGCGCAACCAAGCTCCGCCGGTCGGCGGAACTCAGTTCGTTGCGGATACAGCGTTAGCCAGTATCCGGCGCTCCAATCACGTGGACTAGAGCGTGCCGATCGTCATGCAGACGCCGTTCGAGAGCGTCAAGCCCAGCGCGTTCGGCGGCAGCAATGAGTGCAGTGCTGCGCCTTGCACGTAGAGGTCGAAGCCACTGAAGGCTGGATTACCAGGCACAGCGAACGGGTTAACAACCTCACCAGGAGCAGCCACGTTCTCGATAGCGGTCGTGACGACCATTCCAGTCTGGTAAAGCAAGCAGCCAGGCATGCCAATCGTACCGAGGTCCAAACCGCCCGGAATCGCAGTCGTGCTAAGGACGAACAGGCCAATGCGCGGGACACCCGTAAGGATCGGGTCCGGCAGGTTGCCGAGGATCAAGTCTACGGGCGCGCCCATAACTGGGCGGGAGCCCAGCGTCAGAGTCGGAGCCGATGAACCGTCACCGGACACCTGCGCACCAGGCGAGGCCGGGATGGCGGACCAATCGATCTGGATACCTTCTGGCTCGCCGTTGCCAGCGCTGAAGCCAACTAGGAGGTCGCCACTGCCGTCGGCGACCAGGCTAGAGCCGTAGGCGATGTTGCAGACCGAGCCATCAGCAGTGAACTCAATCGAAAAGCTGTTGGTGGCACCAGCAACGGGCGGCCAGTTCGGGACGTTGTCCCACCAGATCATGACACCACCGTAGTTCGGGCTCGGCTCCATCACGTAGACGTCGCCAACTCCGGTGCTCGGATCGAGGTCGGTGTTGAACAGGGACCACTGCGTTGCCAAGTCACGGAACGGTGCGATGCCACCGTAGTTCGAGCCATTGTAGGCGAACGACGTAAGACTCGGGGCAACCGTGTCGAAGTAGACCTTGCCGTTGGAGTTGATGCCGAGCTCGGTCATCATGGTGCCAGCCGGATTCGGGACGGACATCGGAGCGAGCAGCGTGTGGCTGAACGTGCAATCGTCCATGTTACCGGACGAGTTCGCGACCGGGGTCACACCAGTGCCGCCCATCGTGAGGTTCGTCGCGCCCGCTGGCGGTGCCGCGTACGGGATACCACCTTGGCTGATCGTGTAGAAGCCACCGTTGGCCGACGGGGTCAGGATCGCCGTGTACTGCGTGCCAATCAGGTCGATCGGGGTGGTGTTTTCCGGAATCCACTCGTAGAGCATGAACGGCAGCTCGTAGCAACCGGCGCCAACCGACTCAGAGCGGGCCGCGTTCGCGTCCGGCGCGTAGTCCCAGGCGAGGTTGGGTTGGGCGTTGAAGACGGCGCTCGGCGCAATGTTCGGAGCCAAGGCGCCAGCAGCATCGACTGTCTGCCAGGCGGCCGTCTGGATGGCGCCGCTGTTGAGTTCGATGAACTCGTCGGCGTTGATCAGGACCGGGTAGACCACGGGGGAAACCCCGAGGCAGGAGAGCGAGCCCGGGCTCAGCAGCGGGACGTTGGTCTGCGGCAGAGCAACAGTGCCCGACCACGAGGTCGGAATGTACTCAACGCAAAGGCCGTAGGTGCCAGCAGGCATGACGAACGGAGTGGGCGCGCCGGTGACCGGGTCCTTGAAGTTCGCGATCACGCAATCGCCCGACCATGCAACGATGGTCATTTCGCCAGATGTGACGTGCGTCCAGCCAGTTTGCGACGCTTCCGCGCCCATGTGAGTGACCGGGAACGTGTAGATGCGGACTTCGGCTACGTTGCCAACTTGATCGGGCGGCGTCGTGGCGCCAGCAGCTTGATCGTAGCTGGTCGAGAACATCTGGTTAACCGTGACCGGTGCATCGACGGTGACGTCAACGTACTGGTTAAGCGTGTTACCATTGGCGCTCGGGTAGTAGAAGCTCGCTTGCCAGGGGCTAAACGTGCGGAGTTCAATATCCTGGGTGTTGCACTGCGCGAATAGCGAAGTGGCACCCAACAGGATCGATGCGGCAATCTTAAGTTGCATGGTTGATTCTCAGTAAGACAAGAGGGAAGGAAGCGAGCAGATCAACTCACAGTGGCGTGAGAACCGCTAATGGTAGGTATATCTAACCACATGACAAGCCACCTCGCGGCACAATAACGGTATTACTCCATACCGTTAACGATTTGTCCGGACTGGACTTGCGCACGATAGGAAGCCCGACTATTGGCACGCCACGTTACTGGCGGACTCCACAGGGCGGTTCCTACCACGTCGGCAAAACAACTGCATCACGAGCAACAGAATGACCCATTAGTCGTTGTCATAAATACACTTGCGTCAAATTGACCGAGATGCAACCCAATGGCAATCCGCTGGTGTGAGGAGGCGGATTGAGCCATTCCGACGTCTTCGCCGCAACGGCCTGCACCCCGCTTCTGTAGCCACGATCCGGATCTCTTTGAATCGGTCGAACCCATACGATTTCTCTTTGAGCGTAACGATCCATCGCCATCTGTTGCGAAATCGGGACACTCGGACAATTCGCCAGGCAAGTAGCCATTGACCTACCTCAGCTGGCTCTCGCAGGCGAACGCCGACTTGCCGTTTTGGTTGCGTGGAGTGCCAGATCCACGTGGCGCGCGCACTCGGGGATATCGCCTGCCGACCACAAGCGCACGGAGGGTCTTCGGATCATGCCACAAGTCGATCATGCAAAGCAGTTAATGGCTAATTCGCCGCACCGAGAGTGAGCATGACGCATCCGGTACTATTGAACCCCGGAAAAGGTTGGCAGCAGCCTAGGCCTACTACGTAGAAGGGTTCACCCTTCTGCCCTTCGCGCCGGTCACAATCGATTCGCTCATGCAGAGCCTACGCTCTATTCTCGTCCCCGCCGTGCTGGTGATCTGGATGTCGCTCACATCCGGTCCTGTTGCCCAGACCCCGACTACCGGGAACCCGGGCACTCCACCGCGGGCCGCGTCACCCACCCCCCAGAACCCATCCGCCCAGGACCCCGTTCGTCGTCGCCGTGGCGGTGCTCGTCGGGGTGGCCAGCGTGCCGGCTTCACCGTCATCGAGGCGGGTACCGTGCACCCTGTGTCCGGGCCCCCGATCAAGAACGGCGTGGTCATCATTCGGGGCGAACGGATCTTCGCGATCGGCCAGCAGGGCGACCTGCAACTGCCGCCGAACACGAAGATCTTGAAGTTCCCGGAAGGGCATGTCTACCCGGGGTTGATCGATGCTTCGACCGACGTGTTCACCGATGCCAAACTACGTAGTGACCGCAGCCTCAACGGCGGCAGTGTCATCGCCGACGGCTTGATGTGGACCGATTCACGCGACGACCACCTGGTCGAGCACGGCATCACGACGGCCTACGTCAACGTTCGCACTGGCTCGCAACTGCCTGGCCAGGGCGCCATCGTTCGTCCGCGGAGCAACGGCTTCGAACTATGGAAAGACAAGGAGCAAGCCGCGGTGCAGTTGCGCATGACGAACGGCAATGGTTCGTCGCACCCGCTGCAACGCCAGGCGCAACTTGAGGCCGTTGGCAAGTTGTTCGATGGCCTCGACAAGTATCTCGAGAGCCAGGAGAAGTACGAGAAGGACCTCGAGAAGTACGAAGAGGACTTCAAGAAGTACCTCGAACACCACGCCAAGAAGAACGGTAAGGACGACAAGAAGGCCG
>CALCZA010000020.1 GCA_937906475.1 uncultured bacterium | reverse complement strand
GCGAGAGCCTCGGCATCACTGGCGAGTAGCGGAATAGCACCATACGTAGAAGCCAAGGTCAGCCTTGCCGGTTCGAGATCGAGGCTGAAGACCTTGGCGGCACCTAGTTCTTTCGCGGCGATCGCCGCACAGATGCCAACCGGGCCCGCGCCGATGACGGCAACGACACTGTCAGATCGGATATCACCAAGTCGCGCGCAGAAGAAGCCGGTCGAAAGCACGTCGCCAGCGAGCAGAGCTTGCTCACTGCACGTTCCATCGGGGACCTTGACGAGCGTCGAGTCTGCCAGCGGCACGCGCACCATCTCCGCCTGCGCGCCGTGCAAACCTTGACCGTCCTGCACCCAACCGAACAGTTCGCCGTGCACGCAACGAGCAGTCAGGCCACGCTCGCAATAGAAGCACGCGCCGCAGTTTGTCGTAAACGGACTGACGACGCGATCGCCGACGGCCAGCGACTGCACGGCGCTGCCCACTTCGACCACTTTGCCGACAAACTCGTGGCCCATGACGGTGCCAACATCGAGACCCGTTTCGCGGCCGAGGTATGGATGCAGGTCGGAGCCACAGACCGCAGCCATCTCCACACGAACCAGGACATCGCTCGCATCCCGAACACTTGGCTCGGCGACGTCTTGCAGCACGACGTCACGGACGCCGCGAAAGGTGATCGCTCGCATCGCCACATAGTAGATCGCCGGGACAAAAAGTGACCACGCTGCTCGCGGGCCTTGCGACATGCTGTGTGCATGGCTCGATTCCCCGTCTCGTTCGTGGCCCCCGCAGGTGTTGCCCTGCTGGCTCTATCCGGCTGCCAAACGACCTCCGCGTCCATCCCGAAGGGTTCGCCCAACGTCGTGATCATCTTCACTGACGACCAGGGATTCGGCGACCTGTCGTGCTATGGCCACCCAACAATCCACACGCCCCACATCGATCGGCTCGCCGCTGACGGCGCCAAGCTAACGCAGTTCTACGTCGCCTCGCCCGTGTGCTCGCCGTCGCGCGCCGCGCTGCTGACCGGGTGCTATCCAAAGCGGGTTGGCATGCACAAGCATGTGATCTTCCCGCAGTATGACTACGGACTGCATACCGACGAAGTAACGATCGCCGACATGCTCCGCGAGCAGGGTTACGCAACCGGTTGCTTTGGCAAATGGCACCTCGGTCACCGACCGGGACTATTGCCGCTCGACCAAGGCTTCGACGAATACGTGGGCGTTCCGTATTCGAACGACATGGCGCAGATTCATCGAGGGAAGAACAGTAAGTACAAGTTCCGCCTGCCATTCATGAACGGCAACAAGGTCGTCGAGTGGGAACCAGATCAACGCGAACTGACGAAGCGCTACACCGAAGCGACGGTCGACTTCATCGAACGCAACAAGGACCAACCGTTCTTCGCGTATGTGCCGCACTCGATGCCGCACATTCCGCTGTATGCGTCGCAGGACTTTAAGGGCACGAGCCCGCGCGGACTGTATGGCGATGTCATCGAAGAGATCGATTGGAGCGTTGGCCAGATCACCAAGACACTCGATCGCCTTGGACTCAGCGACAACACGCTGGTGGTGTTCATGAGCGACAACGGGCCGTGGTTGCCGTTCAAGCTGAATGGCGGCAGTGCTGGACTGCTACGCGGCGGCAAGGGCAGCAACTGGGAAGGTGGTCAGCGCGTGCCGTTCGTCGCGAAATGGCCGGCGCGGATCCCGAAGGGTCGCGTTTGCAGGGAAGTGGCAACAACGATGGACCTGCTGCCGACGCTCGCGGCCGTTTGTGGTGGCGAGCTAGCGGCAGATCGCAAGATCGATGGCCACGACGTTCGCGAGTTGTTGTTCGCGACGGCGGGTGCAAAGTCGAAGATGGAACAGTTCCTCTACTACACGAGTAAGGGTGCACTCGCTGGGATCCGACGCGGGCCCTGGAAGCTAAAGTTCGAGCCAGAGGAGTTGTTCCACGTCGAACGCGATGTCAGCGAGCAGTGGAACGTCGCCAAGAAGCAGGCGGAGTTGGTGACGGAGTTGCGCGAACTGGCGACCCAGCTTGACGCTGAGATCACAGAGCAAGCGCGGCCAACGCGCACCGTGACGGCAATGCAATTCGATCCAGCGCGACCGGCGAAGTAGCGACCATACGCAGGCCGCACATACAAAGACGCCCGTAGCACCAAGTGGTGCTACGGGCGTCTTTGCGTCAGAGAACGTAGCGAAGGCTACTTCTTCGCTGCTGCTTCCGCAGCCCCGATCATCTCTTCGAGCACTGTCTCCATCTCGGCTTCGCCGCGGATGTTCTTGTGCTTGATCACGCCTTCGTGATCGATGTAGTAGAGCGTCGGCCAACCACGAACACGCCAGTCATCACTGATGTTCGGGGTATTGCCTTCGTTACGGAAACTCCGCCACGTGACACCCATCTCCTTCTGCTTCTCTTTGTAGAGAGCCATACCCTTGTCGGTGCTGGTATTGTCACTGTTGACACCCAGCAGAGCAAAGGGACGGTCCTTCCACTTATCCACGAGCGACCGCTCGTGCGGGATCATTGCCCGGCAAGGTGGTCACCAGAACCCCCAGAAGTCGAGCAGCACAACCTTGCCGCGGTAGTCACTGAGCTTGAAGTTGACGCCATCGACGTCCACGCCATCAATCTCCGGGGCTGGCGTGCCAACGGCGAGCTTCTGCACTTCGGCGAGAGCTTCCTTGGCTTCGGCGAGCAGGTCGGCATCGGTCGTCAATTCCGCGACGAGTTCGAGGTCGGCGACGGCCTCCTCGGCCTTATCGGCAGCGCCGTTCTGACGAGCGCGGGCCAACAGAGCCTTCACCCGCACCGTCTTGTTGGAGTGGTTGTCAGCAACGTCGCTAAGCAACGAACGTGCGGAACGACCGGCCATGCGCGAGACCTTGGGCAGGTAATCGACGACGTCGCCGATGGCCTTGCTGTCAACGTGCTCAGACGCGAGCGTCTTGACCGCCCACTTGACTGCGTTGCGCTCGCGAGTGGCGTTCTTCAGGATGAACCCAAGGAACGGAACGGCGGCATCGGTGCCAGCGTATTCCTTCGCGTGCTCCTGCGCAGTAGAGACAAAGTCTCCGCTCGGCGGGGCATAAGCCGAACGCGGGACGCGTTCGCCGGCCTCCTTGGCCTTCGTGATCGTAGCTTCCAACTCGTCCTGCCAGGCCGACATGGCCTTGGCGTACGACTTGGAGAGCACCTGGTATGCCGCTTGCGGGTCCTGCTGCGATCCAGTCGTGACGTCGCTTTGCGCGACGACACCTGCCGGGATCGAAAGCAGAAGCGCGGCGGCGAGAGCGTATCTCAACATTGCGGGCTTCCTTATGGGGGTGGTAATAGGGGCGCTGTCCATACGGACGGCACCCGATTGCGTGCCACGATACCCGGAAATACCCGGCGGCGACCCCCACGAATCGGTCCATGCGTCCCAGGGAAGCAACAGTGAAGCAGCACCCTGGGGCGGGCTAGACGCTACTTGGGAGCGTCGCCCGGCTTCGGCTCTTCGACTTTCGGCTCAACAAGGTCGGCGCGAGCCGGCTTCAGCTTGTCGAACAGCGCCTTATCGATCACGTAATACCACGGACCGAACCGCTTGGTCAGGCCCTCGGCCTCTTCTTGGCCGGTCTTGACCTTGTCATCGAAGGTCGTCCATTCGGTCGCTGCCGCGGCCAGCGCGTCCTCGAGCGGTATTTGGTCACTGCGCACGTCTTGGTTCGCACCCTCACCGCCAGCCTTACCGTCGGCCGCGTGACTCATCAGCACGTAGGTGTCACCAGCAGGGACGAAGACATACGGATTGCCCCACGGATCAACCGCGAGGTCCTTCAGCAGCGCTTCGCCCTCTTCCGGCTTGACCGTCAGATCCACGAGTGCGGCCGGCAGTTTGCCTTCGTTGGCGGTCGTGTAGTTCGCGATCGCAGCCTGGATCGACCGCAGAATGAAGCGGGCACCCTCACGCTTGACCAACTCGTCGGCTGCTAGACGCACAGCCGTGGGCTTGTCGAGCAACGCTTCGTCGAACTCGACCGACACCATCAGATAGCGGTTGTTCGCGTCCTTCTTCGGGTCATCGCCGTCGCCTTCCTTCGGCGTGTCTGTGCCGATACCGGCCGTGATCGCATCACCTTCGCCAAACACGAGTTTGCCGAAGCGGAGCGTGTAGCGCACGCCACTCTTCGTTTCGAACAACAGGTCGCCGTCGTTGCTGACGACCTTGCCACCACCAGCGAGGAAGTAACCCCTCGGGTTGAGGTAGCGGCTCAGCAACTGCGCATCGCGGCTGTTGGCACGCTCGAGACGTGCGGTCAACCCTTCCGGCTTACGGCGCACACCAACGATCTTGATCTCGCCGAGCGTCGTGCCGATCTCGTTGGCCTTCTCCTCGTTGGTCTGTTCCTTGGCGGCGTCGATACCCTCGAGCACGAACTTGTCGTCCGCGCCCTTGGCGAGCACGATCTTCTCACCGGGCACGATCACGCTCTTCACCTCGTCAATCGAGTAGTTGTCGAAGGTGACCTTGGCGATGTTGAACGACTGCGCCTTCAGCAAGTCGGTCTCGATCCAATCGGTGAACTGCGTCGAAAGCGAGCCCTTCAGTTCAACCTTGTAGACGCGCTTGCCGGTCGGCAGGCGGACGTAGTGAGTGCCAGTCTTGCCCTCAACTTCCTTGCCGACAATGAGATCGGCGAGCACGTTGCCAGCGCTATCCTTGAGCTTGACCCGTGTGCCGCGCCCGGCAGTTTCGACGCCGCCAGCAAGCGGATCGATCAGGTCGTAGTCAGCGTGGTTGCCCTTGCGATCACCAACGACCGACTGCTTCTTGAGCCCGATCATCATCGCAGCGGCTTTGCCCATCTGCTCTGAAGCGTCGGCGGGGTAGTCACCGTGCGACGGAATCGTCCAGCCGCCCTTTGGCCCCCGCTTGACGCCGAACGCATAGACCTTGCTCGACTCAAGGCGATAGGCCGTCAGTTCAAGCTCCGCGATCTCCTCGCCATCGGTAAAGCCGGGGAAGAACTCTTCGCCTTGATCACTGTAGAGGTCCAAGCGCACTTCGCCTGGCTTCATCGTGATGGCAAAAAGCGTGAGCAGTACAGCCGCGCCAAGCACGGCGCCAGTCTTTGCAAAATCGTTCATCAGTTGCTTCCTCCGACCTGACGGTTCTGGGGAACAATGGCAGTCGCACGCGTGCTGCGACGGAAGTAAGTGAACAGGCCGAGCAACAGGCCCGGCAAACCAGCAAGCAGCAGCGTGATCAAGCGGTAACTGTTGTGGATGCCGGCCCGGGCGACATCACGATCGTGCTGCGCGGCTTCAAGGCTGCGGTTCTTCCGCTCTTCGATCTGCGCTTTCTCGATATCGAGTTTGCGCGTCTCGTTCTGCTGGACCTCAACGATCTTGCCCTGCTTAGCCTGTGCGTCGAGTTCCTTGTTGTCCTTAATCTGCTGCACAGCGTTTTCGAGACGAGCCTGAGCAGCCTGCAGAGACGTCTCAGCGGCATCTTCGGCTTCGGCGTTCTGATCCTGCCATTCCATCTCGAACTTGGCCTGCGCCTTTTCGACCTGGGTCAGCTTGCGCATAATCGGGCGCCGCTTGCGCAGGTCGATCAAGCTCTCGTCACCGACCAACGTATCGATGCAGTTAAGCGCGAACGTGACGTTGTCGAAGCGGAAGTTCGCATCGACCATCTGACGGCGCAGTTGGAAGAACTGGTCGCCGATCATGTCGAGGTCGGCAACGTAGATCACGTTGACTCCCTGAGCCTGACCTTCGGCCGGCTTCGAAACGATTCGGCCGGCAATCGTCATGTTGTCGGCGCTCCTGAATTGACGCGCGTTCGGATTGTATTGCGGCCCCATGAACGGGTTCGTCTGACGGAACAACTCGGCCTTCTTGAGGTAGCCGTTGCTCTCGTTTGCACCCTTGCCATTCGCTTGCAGCAACGGCGAGAACGTGAAGCCTTCCTTACCGAAGGAATCGACGTGGCCGCCCATCAGCGAAACGATGTTCTGCAAACCGCTGGTGATGGCGCTGTCAGACGACAACCCCTTACCGCGGACAAAGACGATCTCTGGGTTGGCCTGACCGCCCGGGAAGGTTCGGTATGAGAGGTCGAAGACGATCTCCCCAGCCGGCGCACGCAAGCCAATCTCTTCCAGCAAGCCGTTCCAATTGCCCTTCGGTGGACCGCCCTGCCCCATCATGCGGGCTTGCGCACCACCCTTCTGGTCATCGGCCGCGGTGCCTTGCGCGCCAGGGCTCAGCGGCATCGGGTCTTCAAACAGGATCGCCGGGTTGCCGGCAGCAAGATACGTCTGCAGGCGCGTCATCGGCTCCTGCTCGAGCGAACTGCCTTGCGGCACGATCAAGCAATCGATGTCGGCCGGGTATTCGGCCGCCGCGTCGACGTTGACGACTTCGTATTGCGTAGTCAGTTCCTGCGCGATCGCCCACTGGGGCTTCTGCTGGAACGTCTGCATGTCAAAGCCACCGAAGATCTCGACGTCCGTCTTAAGGATGCCGATCTTCTTCTTGGCCGCGTTCGACACCGAACGAATGCTGCGCATCAACTCGTATTCGAGCGGCACGGCGGGCTGCACAAACGGCGTCACGAACTCTTCCGTGCCGCATTGCACCGCGAACCCGAGATACATCTGGATGTTCGCTGTCGCGCCACCAGGCATCGGAATCGTGACCCGCTGCGGGCGAATGCCAAAGCTGGTCTCGGCCTGACGCGCTTCATCCGAATACGCCTCCGGTCGGATGACTTGCTTCTCGACGGCTGCGCCACCGAGCGAATCAAACTGGTCCAGCAGGTTGAGCAGCAGTTGCTTCTGCTGCACAAACGCTTCCGGCACTTCATCACTGATGAACGCCGTGATAATGACCGGCTTGTCAGCCTTGAGATCGGCTAGCAGTGCACGCGTCTCGTCACCGAGCGAGTGAATGCCTTCGACAGTGACGTCGATGCGCGGCAACGACTGCACACCAATGATCGTCAACGCACCCGCGCAGACGGCCAGGCCGACAAAGCGCACCCCACCGTGCACGCCGTCGGCGCCTTGGCGCCAATGACGGCGGCCCAAGAGAGCGAGGCCGAAGTAGAAGAACGCGACCGTCAAGCCGAGGAAGAGCAGGATGCCGGAGAACGGCAGTTCACCGCCAGCGAACAGCGCGAACTGGCCAATCGGGCCAATCGAGCCCCAGCTGGTAAAGCCCATCCAGCCCATCGGCCAGTGCATGTAGGTGACCAGGATGCACAACAGGATCGACAGCAGCAGCGCCACGGTGCTGTTCTGCGTCAACTGCGAGCCAACCATCGACACCGCCACCAGCATCACGCCGAACAGCCAGTAGCCGATGTAGTTCGCAATCAACTGCCCGATGTCCGGGTTGCCGAGGAACATCAACGCGATCGGCATGACCAGCGTGAACAGCAGCGAGACCGTGTAGACCGAGACTGCCGACAAGAACTTGCCGAGCTGCAGGTCGAAGTCGGTACCCGGCAACGTGAACAACAGTTCTTGCGTGCCGTTGGCCCGTTCGCTGGCCCAGATGTTCATCGTCGAAGCCGACACGAACACGATCGCCAGTAGCGGGAACCACGGGTCGTTGAGGGTCTGAAGGTTCGCGAGGTTGTTGGTGAAGAAGGCGCTTGAGAACATCAGCGCCAAGCAAGCAAACACCACGAACAGGATGATAAAGACGTAGCCGGTCGGGTTGCCGAACCAGCTGCGGAGGTCGCGCTTCCATACCGCGCGCACAATATTGCGATTCATCTTTGTGTCTCCTAAACGTCGGTGGTGAGGGTGTGGAAGGCTTGGTCCATCTGACCGTTGCCCTTGGCTTTGAACTCTTCTGGCGTGCCATCGAATGACAGGCGGCCTTCGTTGACGAGCATCACGCGGCCAGCCATTGCGTCGACTTCCTGGAACAGGTGCGTCGACAACAGGATGGTGCGAGTTTCGCCGAGCTTCTTGACCAAGTCGCGCACGTGGCGGATCTGGTTGGGGTCGAGACCCGTCGTCGGCTCATCGAGGATCAGCACCTCCGGATCGTGCAGTAGCACCTGCGCCATGCCGACGCGCTGCTTCTGCCCCTTACTGCACTTGCCGAGGGTCTTGTCGAGCAACTCAGAAAGATCCGTCTCGTTGGTGACGTAGTCGAGTCGATCGCGGAAGCGCTGGCCGGTCAGGCCGCGCGCTTCGCCGAAGAAGGCCAACATCTCGCGCGCGGTCATCTCCGGATAGAGCGGACCGTTCTCTGGCAAGTAGCCGAGGTTGGCCGCCGCCTTGACGCGATCTTTGACCACGTCGAGGCCGCACAGACGTGCGATGCCGGAGGTTGGAGCGAGATAACCGGTGAGCACCTTCATGGTGGTCGACTTACCGGCGCCATTTGGACCAAGGAAGGCGACAACTTCGCCTCGCTTGATCGAGAACGACAGTTGATCTACAGCAGCGAACGACCCGTAGTGCTTGCACAGGTCGACCGCTTCAATCATTGGCTCTGCTTCAGTCATGAGATCAAAATCAGAAGGGTCACGAACGGAATAAGGCTTGGCGGTGACAGATTGCTCGGCAGCAATACATCTCCGCTAATTCGGGGCAAAAGGCTTAGCGGTCGTGCCCGTGTCATGCAACTGTCCTGCGAAGCTTGCGGCGATTCCCTGCCATCAGGAATCACCGAATCGGCGGCGCCGGGTCGAAAACACACAAACTACCGACAGGCAGCTTGATGCGATCAAAGCCGCCCCAGACGAGCCGGCCAGCGTGAAACTCCCGGCGATCGCAAAACTCAGCGATAAAAGAAGCCGCGATAGAACGGCCCGTCCCACCATCCATTACTGCCGTAGAAGCCGCTCCGGCCGTATCTGCTGTAGCCCATGGGCGGATTGACCATCGCCCGGTTCCGCCACGGGTTGCCGGGGACAAACGGAGTGACCTGCCCCACCCGCTGGCCCTTGGCGTCCCGAACAGCGAACCGCACGGAGAACGAGTCGATCTCGCTCGGATAGGTCGTAGCCAGACGAAAAAATACCTCGACGCGCGCCGTCTGGCCCGGCGCCGCCTGGCCACTGCCGGTCACCTGGCGCGGTTCGAGGTGGGCCTGCAGGTGGCCACCGAGAAACAACTCTTCGACCTGGACCGAGGCGACGTCGATCTTGAGCGGCGCGTCACCGGTGTTCTCCAACTCAAATCCGACGTGCAGATCGACGACTTGCCGATCGTCGTCGTAGTGGGCCTTCGCGCCACCAGACCACAGGCGCACCTCGCCCTCGCCCCGCTCCGAATCCCCATCGCGCACCGCGTAGACCGCCGACGGATTGCCATCGGGACCCGTGCCATTGAGGTTCTCACTCGGCGTAAAGTACCGAGGCGACCAGCAACCGGCAGACAGCAGCAACAGAGGAACGACGAGGAGGCCGCGCATGCTTACCATTTTCGCCTAGTGACCAGCACGCGGCAACCCCCCTCTCGGATGCGCCGACATCAGCGATGTCAGCGGCCGATTTCGTACACCGTGATCGGCATCACGCCACCAATGCGCTCCACCACTCGACTCGATACCTGTCGCAACAACTTGCGCGCAGAGCCAAACACCGGCTCCATGTCGCGATCGAGCGACGTCTCCAACAAATAGATCTTGGTGATATCACCCTGCCGCTGCAACTGACCGATATTGGCCCCCATGCGCTCGAAGGAGTTCACCGACATAGCGGCGTAGCCTTTGACGATCAGATGCTGCGCCGGAACGCCAACCCACAAGGTCGTCGTCGGGTCACCCGGCAACCGCTTCACGAGTCGATCGAGTTCGGTCGTCAGCGTTGCGATGGGCAACTGCGGGAAGGCAGTTCCATCGGCGACGAACGGCAAGCGCAAGGCGCAGATCGCGACCGAAGCAGCTAGCAACACTACCCCCGCACGAGGAATATGGACGAGGCGCGACAACGGCGACAACAACAGCGGTAACAACGACACCCACGCGAGCGGCAAGAACAGCCGCAACGCCGTTTGCTCGCGAACATCACCGTAGAACCACGCGAGCACGACGACCGTCAGAACCAATGGCGTAATCGCAAACAAGTCGACGCGCGTCGCTTGGCGCTTGGCCAATCGCAACAGCCACAAGAGTGCCGCAACGATCGCAAGCCAACCGGGCATCGCGCTCTCCATGCCGCTACCAAACCAACCAGCTAAGAATGGTCCGAGGTGATCGATCAAGTACGCGAACGACGCCAACGACTGGCCCCCGGCCTCGGGCGTGAAGTTTGGGTTCTGCGCATGCTGCAACAAAAAGAACAGCGGCGTCAGCAACGTTGGACAGACAGCCAACAGCCACCAAACCCGTCGCCCGGGTCGATAACGACGCCATGAGAGTGCGGCGGCGAGAACCCCGAGAATCAGAACGGCGAGAATCGATTCGTAGCGCGAGTGTGCCAGCAACATGCCGGCGCCAAGGAACCCCGCGAACCGTGCGTCGCTAGGCCTATCAACGAAGGCAAGAGCCGCAACCGTCGCAACCAATAGCAACACGGTTGCGAGCAGTTCGAACCCCGCCGAGGTCGCGACGACGCACGTCAACGGTACGGACAGAACCAGCAACGGGGCACTCAAGCCCGCGTAGAGACCTAGCCGCGCCCGAGTCGCGGCAAACAGCACGAACAGTCCTAGCACGAGCAATAGCCCGTTGACGAAGAATGCGTTCTCAATGCGGTAGCCACTGAGCGCGTGCACACCGCTCACCAAGAACGCAAACAGTGTCGGCCGCTTATCGACCATGTTCTCGATCGGCACGAGCACGCCCTGTGACGGCACGGCGGCAGTCGTCATCACGGCCAAGCCTTGCAAATGCATGTTCTGCGACACGCCAACGAGGCTGGTCTCATCGAACTGCACGCGCATCTGCGGCGGCGAGACCCAGAAGACAATCAGGGTCGCAGAGGCCGCCAGCAGCAAGCCCGGCCACCAATCCCTAAGTCGTTCGAGCAGGCGCGACTCACGCCCCCAGAACCGCCACACAAAACACAGGGCTGCGAACGCACACGTCAGCGGCATCCACAAGTAGAGCGCCCACCCAAGCCAAGCCTCACGTGGTTGCTCAAGCCCGTTCCACACGAGCGCCAACCAAACTGGCGGCACGACGGCGACTAACCCGCAGAGTGCGATCTGCCACCAGGGCATTCTCGAAGCTGCTGTTGTCGCGGGAACACTCATGTGCAGGGATCGACACTACCTAGTCAGAGCGGTGAACGCCGCAAATGAGTTCACTGTCACGACCGAAACCCTCGACGATCCGAGCGACGGCCAAAGCCGGGTGCGCCTCCAGATTCACTAATGCGTCTAGTCGCGAGACGCCTCAGTTGCGCGGCTTGAACGAATCGCGATCGACCAGATAGCGATACCGTTCGCCAAACTCCGCCGGCGTCATGTTCGCCGCCGTCGCAATCGCCAGCAGTTTGTTGGCATTGTCGAAGTCATCGACCTCTAGCCGGATCTGGTATTCACGCGCCACCCGATACGCCTCGGACTGCGGATTCACGGTGCGCACCCGCGGCCGTCCCGTCGCCGGATCGTTAAAGGTGCCAAACCGCAGCGGCACCAACTCGCCGCGCTGGATCGTCACCATCGCGCCCACCTCAGGTGGTTGTTCGCTGCGCAACAACCCGCGCAGGTAATCGATCGCGCCATAGCCAAGGTCGCGCGTGTATTCGATATCGAACGGAATCGGCGGCGCGCTACGCAACTCGTAGCCGATGTTCTTCGCGACGATCGTGACCTTGTGCCCACGCGCAGCCAACCGTGCGCGAACGATGTCCGTCAGCAACCGATGGAGATGCACTTCCGACAACCGCACATGCCCATGATCATCCCGTTCGGCATGCGGCATCTCGCGATCGATGTCCTCCTGCGGGAAGCGCAAACTCAAGCCCTCAGCCATCACCGCAACCCCAAACGGCCGCCCATGCGCGATGCGCTTGTAGACCGCCGTCTCCAGCACATCGACGATGTGATCCAACGAGATTGGCTGATCCGGCGGGAAGTCCTCCGGGATCACCGTCAACGTCGCACCGGCCGACTTACCAATGCCTTGCGCCAAGTGCCCCGCCTGCCGCCCCATCGCAACGACAAAGAACCATCGCCGCGTCGTCAGAGCGTCCGTCATCAAATTGCTGACCTGCTCTGCGCCAACATGCCGCGCCGTCTGATACCCAAACGTCGGCACATCCCCGGGCAACGGCAAATCGTTATCAATAGTCTTCGGCACGTGCGCCACCCGCAGTTTGCCGGCAGCCGCCTGCGCCACCACAGCAGCCGAGTGGCCGGTGTCGTCGCCGCCAATCGTCATCAACGCATCCAACTGCAATTCCCCGAGCGACGCGACCACAGTCGCCAACTTGGCCGGATCCTTGGTCGGGTTCGCTCGTGAAGTGAACAGCACCGAGCCGCCCAGCAGGTGGATGCGACTGACATCTTCAACGGTCAGTCGATGCACCTGCGAGATATCACCTTCCATCAGCCGGGAAAAGCCATCAGGAATGCCATACACCTCCCAACCGGAGTTGATCGCCTCAATGGTCGCGGCACAGATGACCGAGTTCATGCCGGGTGCCGGGCCACCGCCGCAGAGGATGCCGAGTCGCGTGGGTTGGGTGCTCATATTGATGATGTCGGGTTAACGCGATCGAGCCCGCACAGCAACGTCTGTGTTGGGGTTCTCAGATGCGCCTGCATCTAGCGACTGTGCGGTCCGCGAACTTCGCGCCGCGAATCGCATCGCATCACGACTTGCGAGCCAACTGCGCCTCGAGCCACTTGCGCGCCCGCAGCAAGTCTTCTGGCTCCTCTCGGGTATCGATCCATTGCCAGCGAGTAAGCCACCCGCAGCGCTTCAGCACTGCTATTTCGCCTTCGCTCGGTTCGTCATCAAACCACACAAAGTTGCCATCCTGCGGCAGCGCTTCGGTGCGGTCGTCGTCGTAGTTGGTCACGCGAACCTTCGACGCAACGCTCATCAACCGTTCTCGATCGCTGAGTTTTGCGTGGCGAACTAGGTGCGACACGACAGCCTCAGCATCGCCCCGACACTGCGGCGCGAGCCAATACACTTCAAAATGCCGCACCGCGAACTCCAGAAAGCTGACCGCATGGTCCGCGAGACTTGCCCGATAGGACTTATCGCGATCCACGCTGAGCAGCACGCCGTCTGTATCAACAAAGACCTTCAAGGTGCGGCGACCATAAAGCCTGCGGATGACTGTTC
>CALCZA010000019.1 GCA_937906475.1 uncultured bacterium | reverse complement strand
GCGGAGAGAGAATCTCAAAATGCTGCAGCGATTTCCGCTGCATGTCCATGGGAAGTTCTGATGAAGGAGCATGCTCTGATGACTAAGGAAAAGGGATTCGTCTTACTCGACGTTCTTGGATGGGCCTTTGCGGGCTTGATGGCTATTGGCGCCTCATTCTCATTGATGCGCGCCGATACGTGCGAGGGACGTGGGTACAAAACGGCTCAGGGTGTGCACAAGATTGCGTGCGCAGGCACGGGGGCATGTGCCGGAAATTGCAGCCAGACAAATGATACGACTAGCAATCCTGGGTTGACGATTACTTGGTGCGGTTGTGGTGCGGCGGCCGGGGCGAAGATGGATTGCGCCAAGGTGTCGACGAAGTGCACCCCAGTTCTGCTCGCCAACCTCGGAGGCAGCGTTTGGCTTGGCTGCATGGACTGCAATTGCGATACGTCGAAGACACCTCCAACTCTGAACGGAAAGTGTGGAGTTACTTCAACGATTCCTGTGGGGTCGGCCAATGCAACAGATACGTGCATTTGTGTGACCTTTGATTCCGATGACACCGACGAAGAGGGCGGGGGCGAATGATCATCCGGATCGGTGTGACGGTGGCCGTGGTGTTGGTAGGCGCTCTGTGTCTTCTGACGTCTCGCTGTGGCGTGGTTCCGTCCACTACTCGTGCCGATCAGGTCCTCGCCTCCTCTTCCTCCTCGTCGAGGGAGGTTGGAGTTGTAAGTGGGAGAGGTGAGCAAATGGTCGACCGAGTGCGTGTTGACGGTATGCGGGTGCAAGTGCTCGACGCCGACGACCGCCGACCTCTTGTCGGAGCCGTCGCTGAACTTCTGCCACTCGAGGCTCGACGCACAACCGAAGTGCTGGGCAGGTGGCATGCGGACTCTGGTGGTCTCATTAAGATGGATGCACCGGATCCGAGGGGACGCAATCTCGTTCGTTTCACACATGGTGGCTATGTCCCCCAAGTTACGAGTGGAGATTGTCCTGCTCAGGTATTGCTGCATCGTAGCCAGAGTCTGCGCGTCGATGTCCAGTGGCCGAACGGCAGGCCTGCAGTCGCTGTGCCTATCAGTGCATTTCAGCGGCAAGCTCCGGCGATATCGTTAGATGATCTTGATCAAGGGGATGTCTCTCCTGGGCCCGATCCTGTAGCTGCCTTTCATATGTCCGAATCGGGTCCCGATGGCTCTGCGGTCTTCGATCAATTGGAACCAGGAACGTATGGGGTAGGTGTGGCGGGAACCGACTACTTGGCGGTCGGGTTCACCGAGGACGAAGTCGTGATTGGCGACGAGCCTGTTACTCGGAGCGGCGTTGTGGCACCGGTGTTTTGTTGCGTCGTGGCCGCAGCGGCAGGTGGTCTGATTGATGCTCGTCTTCTTGGCGTCCAAGGAGCGACGTTGGAGCGGGGCGCGGATGCGGACTTGGGGGCCATTAGAAGGGCTCTTGAGCGCAGGTATCCAGCATGCAAAGTAGTCGTATGCTGTGCGCAACATCCCGCGGCGCAGTTGACGGCAACGCTCGCCGTTACCATTGATGGATGGGCTACCGTGGAAGTGTCTCATCCCATGGTGCCTCCGAGTATGTCGCATCGCATTGCAGTCGTGGGGCAAGAACCTGCAGTGTTCGGTTCGCTTTTGGTGGACCTTAAGTCGCCAAGTGGAGTGAGTGTTCAAGGCGTTGAAGTTAGCGTCGCCAGTGCTCGTAGCGGTGAACGCCTATTCGTTGGAGTTCCTGCGGAGAGTGGCAAGTCGTTGCGGCTGCCGGCCGGCGCGTACACGGTCGGTGTTTGGAATCCGCTCTTTCAGGTGTCCCAGCAGAAGGTGGTAGTTAGTGCCAACCAAGAATCGACTCTCGCTATAGAGCTTCCGAAGGAGGTGCGCTGTTTGCGGGTTCAAGTGTCTTGCCATGGCGAGGCGCCGCGCTACGCGCGTCTGCAACTGCGAGGTAAGGGGTGGGCCGGTTCTGAGTTTGGCACCTACGAACCTGGTGCGGCCATTTGCTGTGGTTTTGTTGGGTCGGTGACTCTTGAAGTCGGGGTGTATGGATATGACTCGACTGAGCATGTGTTCGACGTCGGGGTTGAAGGTGGTGTTCAGGACGTGATGGTGCTCGTGAAATGACGGGCGCTTCGCGGAGTGCTTCTCACAAATGCGTCGTCCTCTTGATGGCAGGGATCTTGATTTCTACCGGGATAGCCAAGCTAGGGGAGGGGGTTCAAAGCAATCTCATTCCGGTGTGGCTCTATCAGCTCATCGCATGTGTTGAAGTGTTGGCTGGAGCTCTTGCGATCGTTGGTTATTGGCGTTGGCCTGCGATGTTCTCCTTGTTGCTCGCATGCGGTGGAGCCGTATTGGCACTTCTCGGCGTGGAGGACTGTGGTTGTGCGGGGCCGTGGCTGCGAAGAGGCCCGTCACACATGATGTTGGCCGGGCTGCTTGGGTTGGCTGCAGTCGTAGCGCTTCGCCCAGCTTCCCGTTTTTCCTCGCGCGTCACGAACTGACTTAACCTAGCGGGCGCAGTATCCGGAAAGTCGGCCGAGCCTGTCTTGCGTCGAATTTGCCAGGCCGAGTCGCTCATCAACGACCACCCTGCTGCCATGAGGTGGTTCGCGGTGGCACCCGGATTTGGCCGTATTGAGAACCGAACGGAACGCTCTTCGAACAGAGAACAGTGACGACCAGCGTCCCGTTTGCTCTACCAGTTGTTGGTTCGCCAACATGATCAACGCCCTCAGGCCGAAACGCTTGAGGGCGTTGGCATGTACGGTGGGGTTGTAAGGCTGGCACGTGTGGCGAGATGTGGCGGTGGGGGCGCTGTGCTTCTCAGGATGCGCGTTCGCGCCTCGCTCAGCGGGTTATGAGGCTGAGAGCAATTCAGGCCCGAAATGCTCTCGTACTCTGAGAGCACGGCTTTGGGTTATGAACCCGAGAGCGGAAAGGAGGGGGCGATCGGGACGCTGGTCGAACAGCGGGTAATGAGCCGCACTAGCCGCCGCGGGCTGGCTGGGTCAGGCAGGAGCAGGTTGCTGCTGGCGTGCGTCGTTCGTCCCGTCAACGAAGGGCCGGACGCGGTAGTCCCGCACGCCGGGATCTGTGCGAGGCGAGGGAGAGCGATCTCCTTGGTCGGCCTGGCATCGTTCCTTGACGTCGCGGCGGGAGGCGCGAACAAGACGCGAACGAGGTGCATCGAGTGCCTGGCCGCCTCGCACTACTGGAACCGCGGACTTTCCTTGTCGGGCTAGACGCCATCCGTAGTGTGGTTCGGATGCGATCTGTCTCGTTGGTCATCACCGAACGCAGAGGGGACCATAGATCCCTGAGCAGTTGATCGTCCCCACACAGGAAGCGATTGACGAGACGAAGGGCTCGCCGTCGCAGCTCTACAAATACCGCGAGATCGACGACCTAGCGCTAGATGCGCTCAGCCAGAGGAAGTTCTGGTTCGCTTCGCCTGAGAGCTTCAACGACCCGTTCGATTCGAATATCCTCGTTCCGGCACCGTCCGGATACAGCAAGATCGAGAGGGCCTTCATCGATGCCGACCCATCCATCACCCCGGGACGCGCCAAGGAACTGCTCGCTGGAGCAATCGATCAGATGAACATGATGGCGGCCGACGTGACCAAGAGCGGCATTCTCTCGTTGTCCTCGACGCCTTACGAGCTGCTGATGTGGTCGCACTACGCCAAGTCGCACGCGGGAATGTGTCTGCAGCTTGAACGCCACAATGGTCTCGACCTCGCGAAGCGCGTGGACTACGGCGACAAGATGCCGGTGATGCTGAAACTCATGGCGTCGGAGCAGTGCATGCATGGAGAAGCGATCTCCAAGGTCCTGTTGACCAAGGCGAAGTCTTGGCAATACGAGCGAGAGTGGAGGATCAACCTGTTCCCGAAGGACGGCAAGATGGAGAAACGCCTTCTTGAAGTCGATGCCCGCTTGCAAGCCGTAATCTTCGGCTGCAAGACGTCACCCGAAGACATCAAGCGGGTGAAGTCGGCCGTCGCGGGGCACGGCCGTGTCGAATTCTATATAATGGAAACGATTCCGGAAGCGTTCCGACTGAAGCCGACCCCCATCTAGCCTGCCTCTCTGACTGACGACACTGCTTCGCAGCACCACGCGCGCATAAGTGAATCGGGCAGCGCGAAACCCCGCGATCGCCAACCGGCTCTACTCGCCATCCTTTGGCCGCTGGGAATTCGTCGATGACCTATGAGTCGTTGACGCTTCCGGCCGATTTCGCAGACCATTGGCGCGATTCGTATTCGGAACCAGCTTGTCGCGAGCAACTAGGCTCGCTTCGAGCTGGCATGCCTCCCGACTCACTATGTAGGGCTTCATCTAGATCGATTCGCGAAAAGCACGATCCTTCTTTCGATGACTTGGCGGAGACATAGGAGAAACAAACAGCGGCTCGGACCACCCGAACCCCACTCAGCCACAATCGCACCCCGCCGTCACCCCGTCAACCGACCTGTTGCCCAGCCAGCCACCAGGGCATTTCGCCCGAAACCCCACACCCTAGGCAGACCGCTCCCCCACAGCGACCCGGCAGCCACCATCACGCGCGCCGATCACGCCCCGAGCCAGCCACCCCCGCCATCCGGGTGACAGCCTGAAGGCGAAGCGCGATCGCGCGATCTTGGCGGTGTATCTGTTTCACGCGTTGCGACGCACCGAGCTTGCCGACCTGAAGGTCGGCAGCCTGCAGGAACGTCGTGGCGTCGCGCACTTCAAGGTGCATGGCAAAGGCTCGAAGACACGTTTCGTGCCCGCGCATGCAGCCGCGCTGAATGCGATCAACTGCTACCTCGAGGCCGCTGGCCACGGCGAGGAGAAGAAGACACCGCTGTTCCGGCCAGTGCGCAACAACCGCACCGGCACCCTGCAGAAGGCGATGACCGGTGACGGCATCTACAAAATGGTGAAGGACTACAGCGCGGCTGCCGGCATCGAGGTTGACGGGCTGTGTCTGCACGCGCTTCGAGCAACGGCCGCTACCAACGCGCTCGACCACGACTCCGACATTGCGAAGGTTCAAGAGTGGCTCGGGCACGCTAACATCTCCACAACGCGGCTCTACGACCGCCGCCGTTCGAAGCCAGAGGACTCCCCCACCTTCAAAGTCAGCTATTGAGAAGGACTGCACAGGGACACCAGCAGCCGACCCCCCTCGCCTCTCAGACTCCTTCCATAGTAATCACCTTCTCCTTGAGGCTTCGAAGTGACTTGCCACTATCCGACACTTCTATAGCCTTATACCCTGGCGCCTTAACAACTATTTTGTAGACGCTATCTTCTTTTACGATAGCTGTGATTTTCCCTTCCTTGCACGTGAATCCTTGCCTTGCGCCGTCCTGACATTCAATCATAACCCTGCACTGCCGAATGCTCGCCCCTCCCGCCCCACAAACCCTAACGTCAATACTGCCGACACCCTCGGGCACTTCCAGGGAGAACTGCACGCTCTCGCCATTCTTCACCGATATGGTTCTCGGCAACAGCAGCGCGTCGTTCGCGAGTGCGTCCAGAGTTTTTATAACATATGTTCCGGGCGGCAACTGAACAGGCCTAAGAGGGTCAAGCACACTGGTCCATCGGCGACCAGAGGATTTACCCTTTGCCAGCAGCCGCAAATCCATTGATGCCACATTGCTTCCTTCGATTTGCAGCGCAATATAACTTACTGACTGCAATGGTTTCGGCCTAACGACTAGCGGTGTGACGCTAGACACTCGAACAGCCTGCAAGCTATGGTCTTCCCATCCGCCGCCAGCGTAATAGGTATATCTTACTCCAATGCTGTCGGGATATCCTGCCCCTGCTTTTTGCGACCCAGGGCTGAACACCATTACACTGGCAGCAGGAAAACTTGCAGCCAGCAAATCACGCTCGCGATTCAAACTCGCCTCTGAGTATCCTATGGTGTTGTTTCCTCCCCAGGATCTCCACTGCGCCTGAATAGCCCCGGCACTCTCATCGACCTCGACCGCAATCCCATAAACGGGTTCAACGCTCACCTGTGCCGTTTCCCGTTGCCCGGGGTTCAACGTAACATGGTAGTCGCTGATTTTGGCAACTGCAGCATAACCCCTCACGTCAGGAAGCATGTAGTACGCCGCTGCTGCAAGATCGTCGAATTTCGCCGCGCCATCACTCTGAATGTCTGCAACCTGTACGGCAGATGCTGTGCGGACTTTAGTGCTCCCTAACCCCATTAGCACCTTTTCATCTATAGGCTGCCGGCTGAGCCAAACGCGCCCTGCGGGAGCTGTGCCGTCAAGACAGATCACTTGCACATGGAGCGAAGCTGTCTCAAAGAGGACCACTGTAACAATCGCGCCAGGCAGCTTGGGATCCACTTCAAACATCTGAGGTGCGTATCCCGTAGCTTCGACCACGCAACACTTGCCACCAAGCACACCCAGGGGCAAGCGCCCTGCTCCTTGCGGCAAGTCCTCAAGCAACCACTCAACGAGCTGTCCGGCATCATAGGTTGCCCTACCATCACAGATACCAACTTGCGCCCCCATCACGGGATTGCCAGCGCCGTCTATGACATTTATAGCTACCTCGCTAGCCTCGCTTCGCTGTGTGTCAATACGAACAATCGGCCTTGCCGTCGGCGCCTGCCGCGCCGGCACAGACACCACATGCGGTTTCGGCACCGTAACGGGAGCTGTTGATTCCGCCACTATCAACGAACTCCCCATATACACAAGCGCCCCCACAAGAATTATCATCGAAGCGCCTACCAGCCACCTGCTTTTCTCAATACTATTCATGATAACGATCCGCAATAAACTTCAAGTGCGCCTCAGACTCTGCTAGGACGCACTCGGCGAGGGCACTACCGAACTACGAACAATCGCAAGCGTTCTTGATCTGGCCCACTATTACAGGCAAGGCGTTCGGCTTACATTTCTTTGGCGTGGCGCAGAAGTCAGGGTTATCGACCTCGCAATCAAAGCTTGCATCGACCACCCCGTCGCCATCTCGCGTTACGATAGCCGTGCAAGCCTTGGTAATATTTACACAAGTTGCCGTATCGTCATCGGAACTACAGCAATAGCACTGCCACTCCTGTGTACCCGACGCTTCCGTGGTCACTTGCGCCCGGCAAGCGACGTTATTAGGCGCCGTGTACCCGGTACAGTCCCCGCCGCAATCGACCTCCCAACCGCCGTCTCCACCGCCAATGCCGAGGTATTTAACCTGCAATCGGCAATCGCCAGCCACCGGGATCGCGCCCAGCCACCCGAATGCGCCGACGAGTGCAAGAAGTGAGGTGGCGATGTGAGTTAGTATGAGTTGCATAACTTGAGTTCTCCCTTAGTAACGAGGATGATCATCCGGCCTGCAATCGAGAAGCAAGCAGGAGACCAGAAAAGGCCCCGAGTGTCCCAGCAACGCCTAGCCGCAAGTGGCTTGACGCTTCCAGGTAACCACCGAAGCAACCACAACCTGGGTCGAGCCACACAAGCCCGCCCAACACAAGCAAGATTGCCGTAACCAATGAAGCCGTAACCGCAGGGCGCCATCCTGCCAGCATCAGGAGTCCAAGGGTCAGTTCGGCAACACTAATTGGATAGTAGGCGTAGACGCTCTGAAGCACTCCAGTTCCGATTGGCTTTGTACCAGTGAGCTTCGCCGTGCCAACGATAACCCAAGCCGCAGCTAAGACAACTCTCAGCAGAACGGTCCAACCTCTGGACTTAGCTATCGCAGGTTTCTCTGAGGAGGGAGAGGCAATCATATACATCGCGCGCGCTCAAAAACACACAGACTCTTCAAAGAGGACGACTGCCACCTTAGGCCCATGTGCAGATGGTCGACAAATCACATCCGCATGTCCACTATTTCTTTCCCGTAAATCTGCGCAAACGGTGATCGTTCGCTTGCGACAACGAGCATTCTCGCAAGTTGATGCACACTTCGCGCAGACACACCGACCAGAAGACCAACGTCGCCGATGGCGCATCGGGCCAAGAAGCACCAATTTGGACCAGGACCGATCCCGCAGTAAACAGTTTGGTTGGGAAACGGTTCACTCTGGACGATTGTTAGATGATCAGCCTCGAAAACGGGGCGGTCCTAGTCCTAGTCATCAATCACTCAGCTTGTGAGCCCCGAGCTCCGTGTTGGGCGGCGCTGCCGGGGTGCCGGCACACATGCTCAAGGAAGTTTTGCAACGCCACGAGGCGTTGGTGCGTGAATCAAAAACCGGCAAGACCGTGGCCGCAGGCACCCGGATT
>CALCZA010000018.1 GCA_937906475.1 uncultured bacterium | reverse complement strand
TTTGGCGTTCGCCAGTTGCTCTGCATGATCATCCGCGATCGACCGCGCACGCCCAGAAACGCGGTAATCACAGACTCAGAGCCGCGGCCATCAGAACCAACGTCGCTGCCGCCGTGTCTCGCCTAGACCATCGGTCACTGTGGGCCAAGAAGCGCAGGAGCGCACCAGTCGGGCAGCCGTAGCGGCAATAGGCCATCGGAACGAAGAAGGAGGCCAGCAATCCGACTACCGCGACCGCCAAAGTCGGCCAGCCAGCAACGGAGAAGACCCATGCATCGAAAGGCTCCAGGTCAACGAGGCTGAATGCCGCGCCCGTCGTCGCAACGATGAGAGCAACGGCTAGCAGCGCGAATGGCACCAATCGCAAAGTGCGCGCGAGCCGCTTAGGGACCGCGACCTGCCACCCAATGCGCCCCCTGACGAGTTGCTGCAGGGCTCCGTGCGGACAAAGGTGAGAGCAGTAGAGATTGCGTTTGGTTGCTAGCGGAATAAGGAACGCCGCCATCGTCAGTAGAAAGAGACCGCCCGCTGTCCGCCATGGGATCCCGTGCTGAGCCCAACCGACGAACTGGGCACACGAGAGCATGTCTGAGTTCATGACCCCCAAGTAGGCGACGAGAACCAACAGGAAGGCCACGCGGAGCCTCTTCTTGGCACGCAGAGAACTCAGGCCGATCACAATTCCAAGCAGCACCACGATCGCGGTGCCAACGTCGCGCAACTGCCATTCAAGCCACGGCGCTGGCGGCACACTGGCGCGCTTGGCAGCGACGATCAGGCCCTCGGTGACTGCATTGCTAATGAGCGTAGCGCCGGAGACGCCATCGATACGCGCTTGCTTGGGGTCGAGTGCTCCAAGCTCCACGAGCGAGAGTCCGAGGAACTGCTTCGGGTAGTAATCGTCCTCACGCAGGTGGACCGCGTAGTCCTCGTTGTCGTAGGTCTTAAGCAGCTTGAGGCCGACAACGCGACCATCTGGACCAAACCCGAGGAGCGTGTCGCTTGGTCCTTGGTAGCCGACAATCGAATCGGCTGCGGGAGCGGTACGGAGTAAGGAACCAAGCTTTGCGTTGCCCGCGCCAAGCACGTACCAGCGCGAGGCGCTACCCACCATCTGCGCTAACCTAGTCGCGCTCGGAAAGAGATCCTGAGCATCCTGCAACTCGATTGCATCGCGGAATCGCAACGAGACCTCGCCACCACCCAATCGCAACAAGAGTCCTTCTTGTATGGCTAGGCTTGTCAAGGTTGCACCGGCAACGCCATCGACTCCGGTGCTTGTAGATGCCTCACTCCAAGTCAACCCGCGCAGATCAGAGAGGAAGTCCACATCGTCACGGATCTGGGCAACATGATCGCGTGTATCTTGGCTCTGGAGGATCTTCGCTCCGAGCACGCGATGGTCTCGGTCAAAGGCGAGCAGGGTGTCTGTCGGCCCACAAAAGCCAATCACGGCGTCTGCAGAAGGCGAGGTTCGCAAGAAGGAACCCAGGACTTCGCCGTTGTGGTCCAGCACTTGCCGAAGCCCTCTTTCATCTGGGGCTACGGATAGGCTCTGGGCACTCGGGAACAGGCCTCGAATGTCCTGAATGGACACCGAGGTTGGAGGCATGAGGGCATCACGATCCAGGCGCACGACATGGGCGCGATGAATGAGTCCAACGACCAAAGCAAACAGTAAGACCCTGGCCAGATGCAGTGCGGCCTTTTGTCCCCGGGGTGGCTTGGGCGTGCTACTCATTTGTCATGACGCAGCAACTGGACAGCATCGGCGATGACGTGACCGGTCGTGCCCTCAGTGGAGATCACGACAGCGCTCGGTTGTCCTGCTGTAAACGCAAACACACCGACCGATGCGAAACCACCAGGGTGTGGCGGTCGAACTTGCTGATTGATGTGCACCTGTTGCAAGCCACTCTTGCCGTCGATCATCACGGGGATGTGCCGATCGCGGCTAGACGAATGAGTGTAGGAGAGGCGCACTTCGTATGACCCGCTAACAGGAACCTCGAACTCCCAACGCACCGACTTCTCGCCTTTGCCGGTGCGATCGTCGTGGATGTAATGTGTCCCCACGAAGTCCAATTGGAAGGTGCTCGATTTCCACACGCCTTCGACAATGGCTTTCGAGTCATCGATGACGATGCCCGCAAGTTTGCCAATCTCAACGCCGACGTGCGACGGAATCACAGGTGGCCGAATCGGTGGCGCAGGGGGAATCACAAAGGCCGCACTGACACTCTCGCGATGAGCGCGGCCGGGAAGTTCGAGTAACTGCAGCAACTCCGTAAGGTGATCCGCGTAGATCGCGCGCGGATCACACGCATGTAGCACGCAAAGCGAGACGGCCTTACCGACGACTTCGCCCATCATCCCGCAAGTCTTCATCACACGCACCGTTCCGAGGCCCTCATGGGTAACGCTGGCACAGCGCCCCGCCATGAATAGGTTGTCGATATTGCGCGAGTAGAAGCACCGATACGGGACCAGATACGGCTTGGATGCCAGCGAACGGTGCTCGAAGGTCGCGTACGAGATGAACGGGTTGTCTTTGTATTTCCCCAAGTATTGCTGCTTGGGGTGATGCAGATCAATCGACCAGGTCGTTGGCACGCAACCGTCAGGAAACACGGCGTAGGAGACGATGTGCTCCTTGTTCAAGACAAGGTCCCCCATCAGGCGCCGCGACTCGCGCGGCCCCCCGATGTGCCCGCTCCAAATCAACTGGGCAGTGGCATGCCGCTGCCCAGAGGGATCCTTCTTGGCGTAGGCGCCCTTGTTCTTCAAGGCATTCATCGCCCCGTACATCGCGCGCAGATTGGTGTCGCGCATGTATTCCAGATCCTCGATGGGATGCTTGTCGAAACCCGTCTCCCAATACCACGCGTTAGACATCGCATCGGACCTCCCACCGGGCTTGATGGCAACAGGCTTGGGATAAGGGAACTCGCCCTCATCGAGGTCGAGCGCCCAGGGCACCGGCGCGAAGGCCTTTGGTGAGCCGGCGAACTTCCAACGCCAGTGATTCGTCATGCCCATGTGATCTTTCATGGTCATGTCGAAATCAGCACCGGCGAGGGCACCGATCGAACCATGGCCAGTGCAATCGGCAAAATAGGGCGCGACGAAGCGCTTCTCCTCGCTCGTTTTCACGTCGATTACGCGAACGGCTTGGATGCGATCACTCACCGCCTCAACGGCAAATGCATGGTGCTCGAGAAAGAGATCGATGTTCTTCTCTGCTGCGACGACATCGACCTTCCGCTGGTCGACATAAATCTCGGCAGGACCGGGGCTCAAGAGAGCGTGATCGGTGAACTCCTCGATGATATCACCGAGGTGTGGGTATTTGCCGAGGCGGGTGCCACCGTTGGCCCAGACACGCACTTCGGAAGATGCGTTACCGCCAAGCACGGGGCGATTCTGGATCAAGGCAACTCGGCACCCCATGCGTGCAGCGCTAATCGCACAACCCAGACCCGAGAAGCCGCCACCGAGAACGACTAGATCGTAGCCGTCCTTAATCATGACATCCTGCGAATGACCTAGGAGTGCCTTGCGCCACGGAGCGAGGACCTGATGGTCGTTAGACGGTCGCTGCTCGCTCGTAGTGAACAAGATGGCGTCGCAACGACCTTCGTAGCCCGTCAGGTCGTGCAACTTCACCGACTGCTTTCCTGCCGCAATCTCAACCTCACCGCCCGACTGCCAAAGCCATCCCGAACCTTCGGTTCCAAACGTGGCCTTGAGCGGTTCGCCATTGACGAGCACCTGGAAGCGTCCAGGACTGCCCTCGGCCCCAAACTTGGCGACCCAATCGACAGTGCGCACATACACGTGGT
This sequence comes from uncultured bacterium, assembly GCA_937906475.1. Classification (GTDB taxonomy): domain Bacteria; phylum Planctomycetota; class UBA1135; order UBA1135; family UBA2386. The sequence goes on along the minus strand of CALCZA010000018.1, from coordinate 9,246 downwards.
ACTTGCCCGCCGCTGGGAAGTTAACGGTCGTCTCGGCATCAGCGACGGGGTTGCCCATGCCGTGCGCCAAGAGGTACGGCGAGCCCATCAAATCGATGAACTGCGTATCGATCAGCCATCCGCCGTGTTCATCGAATCCCTCTGCCTCGACCAGCACGTCTTGTGCTAGAGCAAGTTGGAGCGACATCAGAACAGCCAAGCATCCTCGCTCGATCGCGTTGAAACTCATAGGAGCCAAGCGTAGTAGATCCTCGGCCGCTTACTACCGAAACGAGAACCTCAGCGAGCTTTGCAGCGCCTCAGCGCGCTACATCGTGGCGCGCAGGACCGATCACTCCGGCACCGAGTTGCGCGGCCTCAACAGGGCGGCCTTCAAGCAACACGACCGACATCATCACTGCGTCCTGGCAAGCCCACAACCCCACATCAACCAGTTCGCGGTAGGCGGACAAGCCATCACCTTGGCGAATCCGAGCGACGAGACTTTGAAACTCTGCCGGTGACAAGTTGACCTCGGGGGTCGGCCAGAGCATGCACAGCGGCGGGTAGAGATGGGGAATCAACGTGACCCATGGCAGCGTGATGCCAGCCACTGCGCCGACCGGCCCCCACGTGATGTCCATCCCCGGGTGGAACAGAGCGCGCACCGCGACGGCGGTGCTAATCAGCACATCGAGTGGATAGAAGATCACGGCGGTAGCCGCCTCAGCAACTGGCGCATCGCCACCGCCCATGGGATTCCCCGGAGCCATGAACCACACCGCCACGACCTGCGTCTCGCCAGACGTGCGGATCACTTGGCTCGCCCGCAACTGTGTTAGCGAGTAGCAACCGCCCGCCCCGAGCGCGAACAGCAGCATCGCAAGACAACCCCATCGTGACTTCCTCGACATGATGTTCCTCAGGGGTCGCCGTGCCGCAACCACTACCGCTGGCCACGCATCCATCGAATCAGTGGCACCAGTGGCAATGCCAAAGCAAACACGACTGCTGCTGCTGGCAGCAACATGGACGCGCCCCACTCACACCAACTATGTGGCTTACCCTGCAACCGTACCCCCAGCAGCGCGAGCAACACAACTCCGATAGTGCATACCCAGTAGGCAACCAAAATGGGGACCCTGCGCCGCTCAACTTGTATCTCCTACGCACCAGCCGGTAAGGACACGCTTGTGACACGCAATGATCCCCGCGGTGCAAACTGTTGCGATGCCAAGCGAAGTATCATTCGAGGTTAACCGCCGAGCTTACCCGACCAAGGAAGGCTCGTTCTTTGGCTTGCAGCGACCAGTGCCATTCACCCTGCCTCGCCACCAGCCGCACCCCGATCTGAAACCCGTCATCTGGATCTCCTATGCGCACTTCCGCCGTGTTCTGCAGCTTGTTCCTGACTGCGTCGCTCACAGCCCAGATCGCTCGTGACGACTGGGTCGCCACCACCTTAACCAACTTCATAACCAACAGCGCGAACGGCGGTCTCTGGCACACCGACGCGGCCCAGACGACCGCGACGTTGCTGGCCGGCCAGACCACCAACATGGCCGGGGCGAATGCCGTCGCCGCCGATGAAAACGGCTTCGTGTTCTACGGCACGATACGGATGAGCCAGATTTCGATACCCAATCCCTGCGAGATCTTCCAAGTCATCGTCGCGGGCGGAGGGATCGTGTTGGAAACCCAACTGACTACTGCCGCCATCGACACGGGTTCGATCAGCGCCCTGGCCTTGCGCCGCAACCAGATCTGGTTCGTCACCGACGCCGGCAACGTCGGGTGGATCCCCAAGGCTGGTGGTGCGCCGACCATCGTGCTGAACTTGCCGGCTCAGGGCGTGAACGGTTCGGGGCAGTCGCTCACTACCAACGGGCGTGAGATCTTCGTCGGCACCTCACACTCGGGCGGGAACCCAGACCCTGCCAACGTCTGGTCCTTTGACCCAGAGAGTGCCTCGCCAGTATTGACGCAGCTGGCCTTCCTCGGCGGTAGTGCGTTCGCCATGGATATGGCCCGCGACGGCCAAGTGCTCGTCGGACGCATCAACGGACACCTCTACCTGATCGACCCGCTGGTGCAGAACCAGACACCAAACCAGATCAACATCGGAGCCCCGGCGCCGCAAGGGAACTCCAACGGCACGGCGATCAACCCCTGGTCGAACGTCGTCGGCAACGCGCCAGGCTATGGCAGTTCGACGCGAATGATCAGCTTCTACGACGTCGCGGCCAACAGCTGGCCGGCGCAAGTCAACATGGACACCTCCATACCGAGCGGGGTGGCGTCCTCCCACGAGGAACCGTTCTTCCTGTTCGGCCAAGGCTGCACCGGCGCCAATGGGCTCGAGCCCCGCATGGGCTGGACCGGGATGCCTTTGCAGGGCCAGTCCTTTGATCTCACTCTGCGCGATGCCGACAGCAACCCGGGCATCGCTCTGCTGGTGCTCGGCCTGTCCAACACCGTCGGGCCGTTCGGCGCGCTGCCGACGGACCTCGGCTTCATCGGCGCACCGGGCTGCTCAGAGTTCGTCTCGCTCGATGTCTCGCTACTGGTATTGCTGCAAAGCGGCGCCGGCAGTTCGACCGTGAGCGTGCCGGTCAATCCGACATTGACCGGCTATCGCTTCCACGCGCAGTGGGCCACTGGCTCGGCAGCCAACTCATTAGGGCTCGTCTTCAGCGACGCAGTTTCGATCCAGGTGCGGTAAGGCCTCGCTACCTTCGTCAAGCTTGCTCAGGGCCTCGGCGAGCCACAACCGGCGAGACAGGCGCGTCGCCAGAGGCCTACGGAGACGGCAAGTTTGATGGGCTTTGAGTTACTGGCCCTACTTGCCGGGGCTTGTGGTCGCGGCGCGGATCTTGGTTAGGGTCCGTTGACAAGTTGCTTGCCGCCTTCGAATCGCGCCAGCGATCTGCCTACTCGGCCGAAACCGCCACCTGCTCACAACTGAGCGCGCGGCGGCGGCCCGCGGCCTTCGCTCTACGCGATGATCGAGCGGATTGGACGCGCTGACTCGACCCCGGTCAGCCGTACATCCAGGCCCTGGAAGCGCTGACTCAACTTACTGTGATCAATGCCGAGTTGGTGCAGGATCGTCGCGTGCAGATCGCGCACGTGCACGATGTCTTCGACAGCGTGGTAGCCGAGTTCGTCAGTCGAACCGTGACTCGTGCCGCCGCGAATGCCACCGCCGGCGAGAAAATACGAGAACCCGCGGATGTGATGATCGCGCCCGCTACCTTGCGCCATCGGCGTGCGGCCAAACTCGCCACCCCACAACACCAGCGTATCGTCGAGCATGCCGCGCCGCTTCAAGTCGTGGATCAGCGCCGCCGTCGCGCGGTCAACCTCGTTGGCGGTGATATCGATGGCGCGCTTGATGCCACCGTGGTGATCCCACGCCCGATGGTAGACCTGGATGAAGCGCACGCCGCGCTCCGCGAGTCGGCGCGCCAGCAGGCAGTTCGACGCGAACGAACCGTCCTGGCCGGAGACGCCGTAGAGATCGAGCACTTCGCGAGGTTCGTCAGACAGGTCGGCCAGTTCGGGCACCGACGCCTGCATACGGAAGGCCATCTCGAACTGCGCGATGCGGGTCGCGATCTCGGGATCGCCGACGGCTTGGTCGTGCAACTGGTTTAGCTGCCTGATCGCATCGACAGCCTCGCGCTGCTGCTGGCGCGTGACCCCGTTAGGATTCTTCACGTAGAGCACCGGGTCGCCCTTGCTGCGGAACTCGACCCCCTGGAAACGTGACGGCAGAAAGCCAGCACTCCATTGTCGCGCGGCGATTGGCTGCGCTTGGCCGCCCTTGCCGACGGATGCCAACACGACGAAGCCGGGTAGGTCGTCGCCTTCGCTACCGAGTCCGTAGTTGATCCACGAACCCATCGATGGCCTGCCCGGCACAGTGTGGCCAGTGTTGAACATCGTGTGCGCCGGATCGTGGTTGATCTGGTCCGTCTGCATCGAACGGATGATGCTGATGTCGTCGGCGACCGAACCGATGTGCGGGAACTTCGTGCAGATCTGTTGCCCGCTCTGTCCGTAGCGCGCGAACGGAAACTGCGGCGCCATGCAGACGAGTCTGCTGCCCTGCAGCTGGGCGATCGGCTGGCCACGCGTGAACGACGCCGGCATCGGCTGCCCGTCGAGTTCGGCAAGCTTCGGCTTGTAGTCGAACGTCTCCAGGTGCGACGGCCCGCCGGCCATGTAGAGGTGGATCACGCGCTTCGCGCGCGGGATGTGGTGCCGCGGGTCGACAACGCCGTTCCATGGCGTTTCGATCCGTGCGGTCTGCGGCATCAACTGCGCCATCGTTTCGGGCATCGCCTGCGGCATCGCTGCCGGCATCGCGCCGGCCAACAGTTGGCGAGCCGCGATTGCGCCCAGCCCTCCGGCGAGGAACGTTCGTCTACTCAGTGCGTCGAAGGTATTCATCGGCAATCAGTATCTGGTCAGGGTCTCGTGCAAACTCAGGATCACGCGCGCGACCCCGGTCAACGCGGCGAGTTTGGTCGGATCGATATCGTCGGGCACGGGCCGTTCGCCAATCGCAAGCAGCGCCTTGGCCGCGTTGATGTCGGCGGCATACTGCCCGCGCAGCCGTTCGTGGTGGTTTAGCAGCACACCGAACTCGGCCGAATCAGGCGATCGGTTCAGCACGGTCGCGCACGCAAACACAATCTGCTCACGCACGTCGTCACCACCCTCGCGCACCATGCGCGTCGCGAGTGCGCGCGCAGTCTCGATCATGATCGGATCGTTGAGCAGCACCAGCGCCTGCAGTGGCGTGTTGGAGCGGACACGTTGCACGGTGCACTCTTCGCGCGACGGCGCATCGAATGCGGCTAAGGCCGGGTGTAGATATTGCCGCTGCCAGTGCGTGTAGATGCTGCGCCGCCACAGACCGTCGCCGGTGTCCTGCTGATAGCTGCGCTTGGGGAAGTTGAGGTGCCGGTAGAAACCGGCTGGCTGGTATGGGCGCACGCTGCGGCCGCCGACCTTGGTGACCAACAGGCCGCTAACCGCGAGCGCGTTGTCGCGCACGATCTCGGCGTCGTGGCGATAGCGCACTTGCCGCGAGAACCACTTGTTGTATGGATCTTCTCGCGCCGTGACCGGATCGCAGGCCGACGACTGCCGATACGTGGCGCTGGTCACCATCAATCGGACCATCGCCTTGACGTCCCATCCGGACTCGACAAACCGCTGTGCCAGGTAATCGAGCAATTCCGGATGCGTAGGCCGCTCTCCCTGCGTTCCGAAGTCATCGAGCGACCGCACGATGCCGCGACCAAAGAACAGCTTCCAGAGCCGGTTGACGAACACGCGCGCAACCAGCGGGTTGTCGGGGCGAACGAGCCAGTTGGCGAGATCGAGCCGCGTCGCGCGCCGCGGCAAGTCAGCCAACGCGCCGAACGCAGCTGGGACACCCGGCTGCACGACCTCGCCCGAGTCATCCATCCAGTCGCCGCGTCGCAGCACCCGCGTCGTCATCGGCTCAGTCGCAACCGTCGCCATCACGACCGGTAGCGAATCGACCAAGGCCGCGCGTTCGACCTCGAGTTCACGTAGTTGCCGCCTCGCGTCGGCGAGCAGCGGCGTGATCGCGCGAAAGTGCGCCGCCACCACCGCCGCGCTATCGGCCGAGCGACTCTCGACCGGCACGCGAAGCTGCGCCAACAGCCCATCGGGAAGGCGGGCAAACTCCGGCCGGAAGTAGAAACCGAAGGCCCCGCTGCCGTTCGCGATCTTGACCAGCAGTTCGTGCCGCCCAGCGTCGAGGTCGAGGTCGAGCCGTTCCTGGTCCGGTGCCACGCCGCGCGACACCTGATGGTCGAGAACACGCTCGCCGTCGACCCATGCCCGGATCGAGTCATCGCTGCCGAAGTAAAGTGTCAACTGCTGCGCACGCGCCACCGTGATCGTGCGGAACAGGTAGAACGCGGAGCGATCGCCGGACAACTGGTGCGCCTTGCCGTCAAGCCACTCCGCATGCTTGGTCCAGCGAGGCCGACCTTCATGCTGCGCCGCAAGATCAACTCCGTTCTCAGGCCCGAACGCGCGCCGGTGCACTTGGGCAAAGCTGCCTCCCGTGTACGGCCCTGCCGCATGCCACGCCCCGAACTCCGGCGCAACCGGCGGAGCCGCGAGCACTTCGCGCTCCCAGCCACGCTGCCCGTCGCCGAGCGCATCCGTCGGCGTGGCGAGCACGTCCCGCACCAATGCGATGCGCCCGTCGATCTTCGCCAACTGGTCACGCTGTTCGACTGGCGGCACCGTCAGGTAAGGCCCGAAATAGCGCCCCTTCGCCGCACCCTGCGAATACACCCCAACCTGCTGGATGTCCGCGAAGAACGCCCCGAGCCGATAGAAGTCGCGCGCCGCGATCGGATCAAACTTGTGATCGTGACACTCGGCGCAACCAACCGTCGCCGCCATCCAAACCGTCGAGACGTTGCGCACCCGATCGGCCGTGTAGCGAATGAGGAATTCCTTCGGCTGCGAACCGCCTTCGCGCGTCACCAGGTTGAGCCGGTTGTAGGCCGCCGCGACCCGTTGCGGCAGCGTCGCGCTGGGCATCAGATCGCCGGCGAGTTGCTCCCGCGTAAAACGATCGAACGGCATGTTGCTGTCGAACGCGGTGATGACCCAATCGCGATACGGATGCGCGTCCCATGGGTTGTCGGCATGCACCCCCGTCGTGTCCGCGAACCTGACCAGGTCCAGCCAATACATTGCCATGCGCTCCGCGAAGTGCGGCGACGCCAGCAGCCGATCGACCAGCCGTTGGTAGCCGTCACCGGATGAGTCTGCCGCCAGCGACTCGACATCTGCCATGTCCGGCGGCAACCCGACCAGGTCGAAGAACAACCGGCGCGCCAATGTCCTGACGTCGGCCTCCGACGCCGGGCGCTGCCCGTTGCGTTCGATACCGGCGAGCACGAACGCATCGACAGGACTGCGCATCCACGCCGCATCCTCGACCGCCGGCGAACTGACCACCACCGGTGGCGCGTAGGCCCAGTGGCCACCAGCCTGCGCAACCGCCACGGTCGGCATCGCCACCGCAAGCCACCACAGAGCCCGCAGGCATCGCAAGAACGATTGCATGGCAGGCGATCTTAGCAGCCCGGCGGTGCCATTGCAGCGCGGCTAAGAACTTCCAACCATGCTCGGGCCCGGCGATCCCATCACCCGCAGCGCCTTTGCCAGCAACTCCCGCCTCGTCACGCCTCACCTCGTCACGCCTCGCTTTGACACGAATGAGCGGCCGCGCGCGCTCTAGTGGTGTGAGGCATGAATCTCACCACCAATGCGCGGCCCGCAACACCACCTGCGGCGCTGTGTCATGCTCGACGTAGCCACTGACACGCCAACGGCAACGCGCCTTACAAGTTGTGCCCAGGACTTACGCAAACGCCCTCATCGGTCTGCATCAAGGCAGTCGCAGGGCACCGTCAGCGAGCGAGCCTCAGTCGCTACCGTCGAGGCGGTCCAAGAGAGCGCCGAACTCGGCGGGCGGGATCGCGGCGTAGAGTTCGGACGGACGCAGGATTCGCGGACGGGCAGAATCTCCGGGGCGGAAAAGGTCGTGCTCGCCGGCAGCGTTGCAGACGGCATCGCCAAGAGCCAAGCGCACGGACTGGTCACGGTCGCGCCACTCGCTATCGAGCGCGCTAAGGTCAAGGTACTCGCCGCGCCGCTCGATTACGTCGGCAACGCGGTCCGTGAGTTCTTGGCCGAAGGGGTCGCGAGCGAGGAACTCTAGCAGCGGTGCTAGGTGCGATGCCGTCGCGGGCTTGCCGCGCACGGCGCGCGCCTGGTTGATGGCCCGAACGACCTCGAGGCGAGCCTGGCCGATGGCTTCGTTGATCGTGCGTCCACGGCCGCACAGGCCTTCATCGACCTCGAGATCGAGCGTCGTTGTGACGAAGTGCTCGAAGAGATCGAGCCCGTCCTCGACCACGTGGTCGTAGACGATGACCCGCATCGCCGACCTGCCGAAGGCGTGGTAGATCGCCGTCAGCACCTGCTCAAAGCGCAGTAGCCGCGCACTGGATCCCAGCAATTGCTCCGCGACGAACTCGAGCAGAGCCACCGACGACCCGTGCTTAACGCTCTCCTGCCACGCAGACACGCAGACCTGGCTGCGGCGACGCAGGTAGACGGCGACGCGCACGTCGCAGCCGTCGAACGCTCGCTGCAGGACTGAGACGCCGGCTGGGTCCAATGCCGAGAAACCCTCAGATGACAGCAACACCCTTGAGTGGTCGCCCTCGTCGAGCGCTCTGCGCACCGCCTGCTCGGGGCTCAGGCCGTCGGGAGGAGTGTCCTGCGGCGGCAGGTCGCGTAGTCGGAAACTCAGGTTGTGGTGGCCGTCCTGGTGCTCCTGGCCATATTGCGGATAGCCGACGCCCCGATCCGCGAGCCAGGTGCGATTAGCGACGAAGCAACGCTGCAAATAGGTCGTGCCGGTCTTGGGTAGACCCGCGTGCAAAATGATCTGGCGACGTGCGGTGGAGCCTGGCATCGATTTTGAATGTTCGCACGGGGGCTTCTCCGGCGCAGCACAAAGTCCTGCACATAGAGAAGAACAAGGTGCAATCGGGCCTACTCGGGCGCCGCCACTTAATCTCCTAAAGAGAGTGGTCGCGCGTGACCGCTGCGGCCGACGAGTCTCGCCAGACTCCGCTGCACCAACCCCAGCCTGCGCCGCCGCAGCGTTCGAATCAGCAAATCTAGAAAGATCAGAAGTTCGCCAGTTCGGTGATTCTTGACATATGCAAGCTCAATGCGACGGCAATAACTACGCATGTCAACGCACCAAAAACAACGTCATGAACGGGATCCCAAACTTTGTGTTTGCGCGACAACCAGATCACAGCTGGATATGAGCACACAGTCGCTACCCCCATTGCAATCGCAGCCCCGATAACCCCAAAGGCCTGGGCACCTATCAATAATAGCACAATCTGAAAAAGGGCGCGTATGACTGTCAGGATGAAAAAGTTCTTGGAATCTCCAGCAGCCAAAGCCGCTCGATCATAGGTCAGACCAACAATCGACGGCAACATCGCACAGGCGACGATGGTCACGATGGGCCCTGACTGCGCATATCGCGCATCATAGAGCAGATCCACCAAAGCCGGCCCCAGCACGGCCAGCACGGCCATCAGAGCCATCAGACTGGCAGAAATGCAATACCTCAAGCGGCGCAGCATCCGGGAGTCTTCAGCCGAACCCCCA
>CALCZA010000017.1 GCA_937906475.1 uncultured bacterium | reverse complement strand
CCGCACCGTCAATGGCGACGCCACCACCGTCATCAACCAGTAAGGGTGGTGCTCGCATGAATCGCGACCGATCGGGGGAACCCCACGCCGGCTGCTGGTGGGGGCAGCATTGCGATTCGTGCAGCAACGCCGAGCCGCTGGGCTACTTCGATGAGTTGGCGCGTCGTACCAGGCCCGCAACGTCGATCACCTGATCCTCACCTCCGAGATCGATCTCTGTATGCAGTACCGTTGTCCGAGAGGTGCTGAGAATGTGATCGACCGTCAGTCGGTACTTGCCTCGCGGTACTCCGAGGAAACGAGGGGTAGAGAACTCCATGAAGCTGGCCGAGCGACCTCCTTGCGGCAGGATCTCGAGCGGTTCGAGCAAATGGATTTGCACGGAGTGACGCGGCCAGTCCGCGAGCCCCTTGATAGATGCAATGCCTAGCGGGGTAGCTTGCATCGAAGCCACATTGAGCGTGGTGGTGCCTTCTCCGAGCGTCTCGAGTCCAAGTGGTTGCTCAAAGAATTGTCCCCCTTTACTCCATGTCAGAAACAGAGGCCTTCCTTTGATGGGCTTGGGTAGCCAGGCCGTTCCATTGGCATGCACTGGCAGTCGTGGGGGCTGTTGCGTCCCAAATAGGCGCACACGTTGTTCGCACGAAAACGCAAGAATGGGCTCAGACTCTCGTACAACTCGCACACGTGCGTGTGAGGACATGTCGAGCCGCAATCGGTAATCATGATTACCAACCACAACACTCGCGGGTTTCGACGTTGCGGCGAAATGTTTGGCCACAGCGGACATGTTCGTGCCAGGCTCGGCATAGTGACGAAAGGCGCCGCGATGGTCGGCTCGGAGACGCTTCCTTTTCCGTCCAGTTGGTGACGATACGTTCGTCGCCAACAACTCAACATTCGCTAGCGGGATTGCATGGCCGAGATGGTCTTGGACTACCCCTGCCAACACTCCATTTCCGCCAAATGCAAAGTTCACCTTGTTGGTTTTTTGAAGTGCCAACGGCAACGTTCGCCCACCGGCTAGACCCACCTGGCGAAGATTCGTCGTTTCCTCCGCCCGCGCACTCAGGCTCAGATTGACAACCGAAGCGTGTGTTACACGAAGAACAGCCTTGGTAGTCCCCGTTCGTAGTTCGAAAGACTGCATGCCCAACTGTGGAGGGAGGACAGGAATCGCTGCATCCGAAGCAACGCAAACGAGGCGCCCGTAGCCATCGGCCCGTAGCTGCTCAACGATGTAATCATCGAGGGCGACCGCTACCTGAACATCGATGCGATCCGGTAGCTCTATGTCGGGCGCACGGAACGCGCCACCGCCTGAATCGGTAAGGGCCACGTCGACTATGTGCGGATGGTCAATCCAGCAGGGGGCCAACACATACAATCGCACCGTCATGCTGCCATCGCTTGACGTGATGGAGCGATCGGCTAGCAGCACAGAGAACGTGCCATCGGATTGCGTGGCTGTCTGCTTCACCGGTTGCGTGTCAGAGTCGACCTTGACGTTCGACGCCGGTGTGCCATTTGGCCACAAGATGCGGCCACTGATGGATACCGAACGGAGTGCTGGATCTCGCTGGGTTTCGCGGGCCTGATGCGGCGACGGTGTCACTTGGTCGGCGACAGGACGCCCGTTCTCACGGGATCGTTGAGAACTGGTCGAAGTCGGCTTGACGCCATGATCTGGCCAACCGGCCCAAACGGCCACCCCGCAGATCGCAAGGGCAAACACCCCTCCTGGCAAATGCCAGGAGTGCGTTCGCCGAGTTTTGCCTAATTTCGAGTCCACGTCCCCCCGCTGTTGGCGCCGTCATTCAATAGAGCACCGCCTCCGTTCGAGTTCTGGGCAGCGGTATCCAGTGTGGCGGTCCGATTGCCGTTGATGAAGATTTGGACGGTGGTGCCGTCGCGTGTCCACGTAACGGCCCAGTTGACTGCCTCATTATTCCAGTCGGTGATCGTGTGACTACCGTTGTTTGCAGTGTCAAAGGCCTTCAACGTGAAGTCCGAACTACTGCCGTTCGCGAATACGGCCGACGCATCGAGGTGTTGCGCGGCTGCACTCCCAATTACAAGAATCGCGACTGACAACGTCTGCCAACAGGTCTTGATCAAATTCACGGCTTAACTCCCCTATTGCTACGCTCATCCGGATGTCGGCCAAGAAGAGAGTGTATCTTGCCGTGACTCCTGCTTTGAGTCCAACGCGCCGTCAGAAGTCTGGTTGAACAAGCTGAGCAACCTGTCCGGAAGTGAAACCTGGCGCGCTAGCTCTTGCGCGGGGTCTGGGTGCGGAGCCAGCGGGCTACGGCTAGCCTGTTGGCCAGGCGCGCTCCGGCGTGGCCGCGGCACGGTAGGTCGGGTTGCTGGAGACCTTCTCGTTCGACGACGTCTTCGAGGTAGCCCGAGTTGCGTTGCCGAATATTGCAATAGTTGTGCTTGAGCAGTAACCGGTCAGGCGAGCTCGGCAGCACGCATTCACCCTCGTGGTGTCCGGAAATTGCGCCGAGGCCGTTGCGGGTCGAATTGGCCAGTTCAAA
>CALCZA010000016.1 GCA_937906475.1 uncultured bacterium | reverse complement strand
CACCGGCCAAGCACTACCTTACGCCGACCGATCGCAAACAAGCGTCTTGCTGCAAGCGTCACCACAAACGGTAGTGGACAAACCAGAGCGACTCCGTGAAGTCGCACGGATTCTCGCCACCGACGGGACACTGACGCTCGACATTGGACCGCTACCGGAAGACCCCGATGCGGCTAGCTTGCACAGCGACTCGACCGTGCCGTTCGCCCGATACTTGTTTGCGGGTGCGACACTTGCTCGACGCGAACACGCGCCTTCGGGACCGACGCGCCCAGTAACCGTCACTGCACTCGACCACGCCATCAAGGCATCGGGCCTGACTATCGCGACTCATACGTCGAGCGCGCAATTCGCCGAGCCATGCCCGATAGACTTCCAGGCGCGATTCTCATTGGCACTGCGCCATATTGAAGCAAGCAAGGATCAAGTAGCGCCACGCTACTACGCAGTCCTGCGCCACCCTCGCGCGGTAGTCTCGTCAGCCAATCCCATCCCGACAACTGCGACGGACTCCAAGTAGGAACTTAGCTGCGCCTCTAGGTTCGCCCAGGTTGTCGCGGTAGCGTTCCCCATAACGTGGCGCCCGTCCGATTCCGAAATCAGCGCCCCACCTTGGCCACTCGCAAATGACAAGCGTTAGCGTCGTAATCCCGGGCTGTAACTGCGCCGACACGATTTCGGCTTGCCTAACCGCGATCAAATGCATCATCGATCAACCCGACTCACCAGTGTGTGAGTTGCTATTCATCGACGACGGTTCAAAAGATGACTCTGCAACGATCGCCGCCTCGCACGGCGCGACCGTGCTCAGAGGCGGCGGCAAGGGTGCCGGTGCAGCGCGCAACATGGGCTGGCGCGCAGCAACATGCGAACTAATTTGGTTCGTGGACTCTGACTGCGTCGCCGACGAAGCGGCGCTCGACTCACTGCTACCGCACTTTGACGATAGTGCTGTGGGCGCAGTCGGCGGGGCATACGACAACGGCTGCCCCGACTCTCTGATCGCATGCATGATCCACGAGGAGATCGCTGCACGACACCGCGCCATGCCGGTCAACGTAGATTTCTTGGCCAGCTTCAACGTGATGTATCGCCGCTCCGTGCTCGAGAATCTCGGCGGATTCGACGAACGATACCTGCGCGGCCAAGACGCCGAACTTTCTTTCCGCACGCTAGACGCTGGCCACCAGCTTCGCTTTGAACACAACTCACGCGTCGCACACTTCCACGAACGCAAACTCAGTGCGTATCTGCGTGCACAGTATCGACAAGGCTATTGGCGTGCTTTCTTGCACATGGAACACACCGGTCGCGTCAGTGGCGACAGCTATAGTCGCCTAAGCGATCATCTCCAACCGCCCATTGCGTTGCTCTCGCTGGTGACGTTACCACTGCTCGCCTTGCCAAGCGCCGCGTGGCTACCGCTCGCGTTACTAGCATCACTCGTGGCGCTACAAACACCGATGTCTTGGCGACTTCTCGAGCCGGCCGGACCGCGCATCGCCGCCTGTTTTGCGGCCTTGAGCGCGCTACGCGCGTATTGGCGCGGCATCGGCCTAGCACACGGGGCAATCGTCAAAATACGTGGTTCCTCGCGCACCAAGCCAACATGATCGAGTCGTGCGATGCAGACACTGCCGCAACGACCGGTCCGTTCATCAATGGCACGCAAGTAACCATCAGTAACGTCCATTGACTACTCCTGTCGAGGCAACGATATCCGTACTGATCGCGGCGCATAGGCGACCCGAGTTGCTCAGGCGGACGCTGCAGTCATTGGCTGCGGTAGATGACGTGGGAGAACTAGCTCAAGTCATCATTGTAGAGAATGGGCCAGTGGCCGAACTCGAAGGAGTCACCCTTGAGTTTTGCGAACTCCTCCCAATCAAGTACCGCTATACCAGCGAGGCCAACAAGAGTTTGGCGCTCAACTTGGGATTACAGCACGCACCCGATGGCTTAGTCATCCTGCTAGACGACGACATCCGTATCGCGACGGACCTCGTCTCTGCGTATCGCGCCGCGATGATGGAGACCCCTTGCGGAGCGTACTTTGGCGGTCCGTTTGCAATCGATTATGAAGTGGTCCCGGACGCGACCCTCCTGCCTTACATGACTGGATCGACGAAGGGGTGGACGCTCGCCAACGAAGACCAGTGGGTTGCGCGCGGCACCCACTTTCTAGGCTTTAACTGGGCTGCCCTCCGCAGTGACCTCTTGGCCATCGGTGGCTTTGATCCAAATCACGGACCAGGCTCTCCCACCGGCGCGACAGGACAGGAATCCGACGCACAACGTCGACTCGCCGCGAGAGGACTGCGTGGCCGATACGTTTGGCGCGCAAAAGCATGGCATCGAGTAACAGAGGTTCAAATCACTCCTGATTGGATCCTATCTCGACGCCGCCGAGCGGGAGTGGAACTGGGTCAGATCATCTCTGCCAGATACCCGCGCTGGGCGCGTCGCATCGCCCTGGGGGTTGCTCTCGTCCTGCTACGTTTAAGATTTCGACGTCGCAATCAATGTTCGCCCACGTTGAAGTCGTTTCACCAAAATTGGTGGACTGCGTGCAAGGAAGGCGCGCGGTCGGTGATGTGATCTAATCAGCTTCCTTCCTAGAATTTCATAGGAACGCATTACTGCTCTGCTCGACCTAGCTCGGGCACGCTCACACAGGAACAGCACCTTGATCATTACTCGATCGCCAAGCCCAACTCAGCATAGATCGGCTACTCTCCTTGCCCCCGATGCCCCCCTCCCGCAACAACTCAGATGTTATGGCTGATCGCAGTATCGGGTTGGATCGAAAGGAGGCCGCCCTAAAGCGTGAGGTCGGGCGCTTACGCAATTCCGTCTCCTACCGCCTCGGGAACCACCTAATCCGAGCCGCCCGCAACCCGCTGCGTCTTCTCGCCCTGCCGGTCACAGTGCCGGCCGTTCTCTGGCAACTGGGAATGGAGATGCTCGGGCGCCGGCCTCGGCCCATGTCCGATGCGATGGTCCAGCTAGAGGATGGTCCCTCAAACACAATCGTTCTGTTCCCGACGAACGGGATCGGTTTCGGCCACTTCACCAGAATGTATGCAGTCGCCCGACGCCTACGACGGCGCGACCCTGACCTCGAAGTGATCTTCTTCACTACGATGCCAACGCTCCACATTGCGTATGCAGAAGGCTTCCCGACCTACCACCTCGCAGGGCCAAAGCAGTTCGGTGGGATGGGCAACGGAGCGTGGGACGCGATGGTCCGGGAGATGCTCACGCTCGTCCTTGAGACCCATCGACCCTCGGCCTTCGTCTTCGACGGTGCCTTCCCCTACCGCGGCATGCTCGACTCACTCGACACGATCAATGTGCCACGCAAGATATGGGTTCGACGAGGGATGTTTCGCAAAGGCTCCTCCATACCCGTTGATTCGATCGGCAAGTTCGACCTAGTGATTCATCCCGGAGATGCGGTCCCACCCCCTGCATCTGATGTGAAGCACGACGCCGCCACGGAGTTAGTCGACGCCATCACGATCTTTGAC